>NZ_JBEZNF010000003.1:0-336395 GCF_040653095.1 Streptomyces sp. NPDC048057 | reverse complement strand
CCCACGCGTAGCCGTGGGGGAGTACCCCCATCCTCCGCCTTGCGATCCACGGCACCAGACCCCTCCCCCTACGCCCAGAGGGCGTGGGGGGACCCTTATTCACCCAGCCTGATCCATAAGACAGGCCCTAGATGCCGTGCTTCTTCAAGATCGCCTCGATGTCGCTGAAGTCGTCCGCGGCGCCCGCCTTCGGCGCGGACGCCGGCTTGGCGGTGGAGCGGCCGGCGGGGCGCGGGGCAGTACCGAGCGACGGCGCGGACGCGGCCGGAGCCACGGCATCCCTGCCGGCCGCCTTCGCGGCCTTGCGCTCCTTGCGTCCCACGATGCCCTTGCGCCGCTCCACGGCCCGGATGCCCAGGAACATCAGCCATGCGCCGCCCAGCAGCCCGAAGCCCAGCCACGCCGTGGGGCTGAAGGCGGTGTCGACCGCCCAGCCCACGGCACCGGTGAGGACCAGGCCGAGGGGGACCAGGGAGTACGCGGCGATCCTGGCGGCGCTCAGGAAGCGCCTGCGGTACGCGGTGACGGCGGCGATGCCCAGGCCCGCCGCGGACACCGCGGAACAAATGGTCTCGGCAATCATCCGGTTCCTCCTGCTGGGCGGGGCATGCGCGGTTGCGTCCCTTCCATCCTGCACCGACCCGGGCACAACCGGCCACGGTGGGCCCCGGTCTCAGGGAGATCTCCGGGACGCGCTCATCCCCAGGTCCCGGTCCGACACCGCCGCCGTAGAGCCGCGGCCCGATGCCGCGGCACCGCCCCCGAGCTGGGAAACTGGTCGCATGAGCGACCTGACCCCCTCCACCGACCCCGCCGGCTCCCAAGTCCCCGTGGTCCTCGACTTCTGGTGCGAGCTCCAGTGCCCGGACTGTCTGAGCGCCCTCGACGACGTACGGGCGCTGCGGGAGCGCTACGGCGACCGACTCGACGTACGCCTGCGGCACTTCCCGCTGGAGAAGCACCGACACTCCTTCGCCGCGGCCCAGGCCGCCGAGGAGGCCGTGGCTCAGGGCGCGGGGCAGGCGTACCCGGAGGCGGTCCTGGCACGGGTGCGGGACCTGGACCGCAGCGGTGAGCCGGTCCTGCTGGAGGTCGCCCGGGAACTGGGCCTGGACGTCGACGAGTTCGAGACCGCGCTCATCGACGGCCGGCACATCCTCGTCGTCGACGCCGACCACGCGGAGGGCAAGGCGATCGGGGTCACCGGCACCCCCACGTACGTCATCGGCGGGGAGCGGCTGGACGGCGGCAAGAGCCAGGACGGCCTGCGCGCCCGCATCGAGGAGATCGCCGACCGGCTGCTCGCCGGCGCCTGAAGCCGGGCGGCTGACGCCCGGCGCCGCAAGCCCGGTGTTCGAAGCCCGTCACCACAGTTGCTTCGCCCAGCGCACGACGGTCGATTGACAGCCGAGCGAGGTGTACAGGGCCCGCGCCGGTGCGTTGTCCACGTGGACGTACAGCCCGAGCGCGGACGCCCCGGCCGCCCGCGCGACGTGCTCGGCGTGCAGCATCAGGGCGCGTCCGTAGCCCCGGCCGCGGCGGTCGGCCGCGACCTCCACGTCGTACACGTACGCCCCGTCCCGGTCGGGCAGCACCTCGCGCCGGCCGAGCAGCAGGTGCCCGACGACGCCCGTGTCCCCCGCTGCCCCCGCTTCGCCGTCCGCTTCCAGCACGTCCAGCACCAGCCCCGGCTCGGCGAGCAGGGACTCGTGGGCGGCCTCGGAGCGGGCGAGGGCGTCGGCGGGGGCGAAACCATCGTGTTCCGTCAGGATCCGGGCGTGCGACGCGACGGCCACGGGCCGCCACTGGCGGATCTCCGCCTCGGTCATCGGCCGGGCCCGCAGCCCGGGCGCGAGGGCCGGCGGTGCGCCCCCGTCGTCGCTCCTGAGGTCTTTGACCATGCTGCGTCCGCGCTCCGCATAGCCGAGCGCCGCCACCAGCCGGGTCGCCGCCGCTGCGTCCGAGGGCACCCACACCTGGATCCGGTCGCAGCCCCAGCCGCGCAGCACTTCCTCGGCGGCGAGCGCGGCAACGGTCCCCCGGCCCCGCCGCCGGTCGACCTCGTCGACGTGGAGCGAGCGGACGACCCCGGTGCGCGGGCCCGGGGGCGGCTGGGCGGCGATCTCGACGCGACCGACGGAACGGCCGTTGACGCAGATGTCGTAGCGGCGCGACCGGGTGCCGTCCGCCTCGTCGATGAGCGGCGTCACCGGCCGCAGGGTGGTGGTCATCGCAGGAGTCCTACCCCTGCTCCGCCCCTCCGCACGCCCCGCGGCCGCGGCGACGTCAGGGCAGCCGCGGGTCGGGGTCGGCCGCCGCGCGCTCCGCGAAGAGCCGCATGGTCTTGGTGGTCACCGGGCCGGGCGCGCCCGGCAGCGTACGGCCGTCGACGCGGCTGACCGCCTGCACGTCGCGCAGGCTGGAGGTCAGGAAGACCTCCTCGGCCCGCTCCAGCACGTCGAACGGCAGGTCGGTCTCGGTGGCGCCGGCCCAGTGGACCGTCAGGGCCCGGGTGATGCCGGCGAGGCAACCGGAGGAGACCGGCGGGGTGAGCAGTTCGCCGTCGACGACCACGAAGACGTTGGAGCCGGTGCCCTCGCAGAGCTGTCCGACGGTGTTGGCGAACAGCGCCTCGGACGCGCCCTGCTCGGCGGCCCGGGCGAGGGCGACGACGTTCTCGGCGTACGAGGTGGTCTTCAGCCCGGTCAGCGCGCCGCGTTCGTTGCGCACCCAGGGCACGGTGATCGCAGCCGTCGTGTCGGGGCGTTCGGCACTCGCGCCGACGGCGACGACCAGCGTCGGCCCGTCCGTGCCGCGGTCGGAGCCGAGCGGGGAGAGACCGCCGGTGTACGTGATGCGCAGCCGGCCGCGCTCGACGGGGTTGGCCGCCAGGACCTCGGCGCAGGCGCGCCGGACCTCGTCGTGGTCGGGGTCGGGCAGCCCGAGGCCGCGCGCCGAGCGGGTCAGCCGCTCCAGGTGGAGCGTGAGGGCGAAGGCCCGGCCGTGCTCGGCCTTGGCGGTCTCGAAGACGCCGTCGCCGACGGTCAGGCCGTGGTCGAGCACGGACACCCGGGCGTCCTCGGCGTCCCTGAGCCCTCCGTTGACCCACACCTTCATCTGACTGGTCCTTCCACGCTGATCGCCGTACCGGGCCGGGGTCGGCCCCCGTGCGGGGTCCCGCTGCCCCGGTCCGACGCTATCGCGAGCAGCCGGGAAGCCTTCAGTTCGGTCTCGTCCCACTCGCGCTCGGGGTCGGATCCCCAGGTGATCCCGGCCCCGGTGCCGAACCGCAGCACGGGGGCGCCGCCGGTCCGGTTGATCCAGAAGGTGCGTATGCCGACGGCCAGCTCGCCGCGGCCCCGGTCGGCGTCGACCCAGCCGATGCCGCCGCAGTACGGGCCCCTCGGCGCGGTCTCCAGCGCGTCGATGATCCGCAGCGCGCTGGACTTGGGGGCGCCGGTGACCGAGCCGGGCGGGAAGGTGGCGTCGAGGAGGTGGCGCCAGCCGGCTCGGGGGCGCAGTTCGCCGCGTACGGTCGACACCAGGTGGACGAGGCCGGGGTGGGGCTCGACGGCGCACAGCTCGGGCACGGTCACGGAGCCCGTGGCGCAGACGCGGCCCAGGTCGTTGCGGACCAGGTCGACGATCATGACGTTCTCGGCGTGGTCCTTCTCCAGCAGGTCCGCCGCCGTGCGCCCGGTGCCCTTGATCGGTCCCGACTCGACCGTGCCGCCGGTGCGGCGCAGGAACAGCTCGGGGGAAGCGGTGGCGATCTCCACGCCGTGCTCGGGCAGGCGAATCGTTCCGGCGAAGGGTGCCGGGTTGCCGCGCGCCAGCAGCGCCGTCAGTTCGTCGACGTCGGCCGGCGCCTCCAGGGGCCCGGGGTCCGGCAGCGGCGCCGACAGCACCCGGCACAGGTTCGCCTGGTACACCTCGCCGGCCGCGATGTGCTCGCGGATGCGGCGCACGCCGGCGACGTACGCGTCCCGATCCAGCGAGGACGTCCAGTCCTCGGGGGCGGGGCCGCGCCAGCGTCCCGGCACGGGCGCGGGCACCGGCGCGGTGCGCACCTCCTGGAAGCGGGCGCAGGTCAGGCCGCCCTCGAAGTCCGCGGCGACGGCCCAGAAGCCCTGCGAGTCGAGGGCTTCGGGGTCGCTCGTGACGTCCCGGAGGCCGGTGGCGATCAGGTGCCCGAAGCGGGCGAGGGGAGGGAGGTGGTGCACGCTGTCGAGTCTATGACCGGCGGGAACGGGGTCCGCCGGGCGGCTGCGGCCCGAACACAGGTCAGCACGCTGCGGAAACGCGTTTTTGTGCTGGCCCGGGAATCCGCTAGAGTTCAACACGTCGCCGGGACGCGCAAGCGCCCCGGAATCGACAGGCGGACGTGGCTCAGTTGGTAGAGCATCACCTTGCCAAGGTGAGGGTCGCGAGTTCGAATCTCGTCGTCCGCTCGACGTGGGGATCTTCCCGACCCCCGCACTCCGGGTGGAGTGGCCGAGAGGCGAGGCAACGGCCTGCAAAGCCGTCTACACGGGTTCAAATCCCGTCTCCACCTCCAAGGACGATTAGCTCAGCGGGAGAGCGCTTCCCTGACACGGAAGAGGTCACTGGTTCAATCCCAGTATCGTCCACTGGATCCTGATGGATTCCCCGCGCGATTAGCTCAGCGGGAGAGCGCTTCCCTGACACGGAAGAGGTCACTGGTTCAATCCCAGTATCGCGCACGCATCCTGCACTGCCCCGCGGTTCGGCCGCGGTCGGTTCCCGCGCGATTAGCTCAGCGGGAGAGCGCTTCCCTGACACGGAAGAGGTCACTGGTTCAATCCCAGTATCGCGCACTGACGAAGACCCCCGGTCGCCTCGGCGGCCGGGGGTCTTCTCGTGCTCAGCCGCGGTGGGTCAGGAGGAGAAGAGCATCCGGCCGAAGCCGCGCTGGTGGCGACCGTGGTGGCCGTGCGAGCCGTGGTGACCGTGGGAGCCGTGGTGCGGGGCGCCCCAGGCGGGGGCCGGCGCTGCCGGTGCGGCCTGGCCCGGGTAGGCGGCGGGCGGGGCGGGCGGCGGGGCCGGCTGGGACCACTGGGCCTCCAGCCGGGTCAGGGCCTCCAACTCGCCGTAGTCGAGGAATATCCCCCGGCAGCCGCTGCACTGCTCGATCTGGACACCGTTGCGGTTGTACGTGTGCATCACCGCATGGCACTTGGGACACTGCATCGTCGGGCTCAGCTCCTCGCCGTCGTTCCTTCGTCACCGGAAGGCGCCCAGGCCGGGCGCTAGGTGACGGCAGAAGCCTACGACGTCCCGGCGGATTCCAACTCGGGCGGGAGAGCGGCGATTCGGGCGCAGGCGTCGATCACCGCCGTGTCGACGTCGTCCGGTTCGCGCCGTTGGTCGACCGCCTTCGCCAGCGCCAGGGCGGCGGTCTGCACGGTGAGGGCGCGGGCGGGCACGTCGAGCGCGACCCAGGGGTCCGCCGCGTCGACCGCGGGGCCGCCGGCCGCGAGATAGGCGCCGATGAACCGCTGCCACACCTCGGGGGCGAGCAGCCCGGCGGCGAACCAGGCCGCGGGACGGGCCAGGTCCCAGGCCCGGTCGCCGACGCCGAGGTCGTCGACGTCGATCAGCAGCCAGGGGCCGTCCGGCTCGGGGTGGCGCACGAGTTGGCCCAGGTGCAGATCGCCGTGGCAGAGCCCGCCGGGGCCGGGCGCGGGCTCCTCGTCCCTGGCCCAGGCGGGCAGCCGTGCCCAGGCCCGTTCGACGGCGACGGCGCCCGGGTGGCGCACGGTCCGCCGCATCCGGGCGACGGCGCGGGCCGCCTTCGCGGGGCCGCGCATGGCGGGCAGCGGTCCGGGGAGGTCGCCGGGGGCGGCCGAGTGCAGCCGGGCGAGCAGGGCGGCGGTCTCCTCCCAGGGCGCGGAGAGCGGGTCCTCGGGGTCGACGGGGGTGCCGTACGGCCAGACGCTGACGGGCCGCTCCCCCACGGGTCGTACGTCGGCGGGCAGCGGGAGCGGGGCGAGCAGGACCCGGTCGAGCCGGGGATGGGCGGCGACGGCGAGCCGGGCCCGGTGCGCCACCGGGTCGGTGCGTACGTCGTGGGCCTTGGCCACCGCGCGTCCGTGGCGCACGACGACGCCGTCGTCCCGCCGTGCGAGCAGTTGGGGGCCGCCGGTGCAGCCGCGGCAAGGGGCGGGCGGGTCCGACGCGTGGGCCGCACGCTGTGCGGCCTCGGCCAGTGCGTCGACGACGGCAGTGGTCACGGTCTCCCCCGGGGTGCTGCGCCGTCGCGCGGGACGGCGCGGCTGTGCGTGCGAGGGTACGCGCCGGGCTCGGGGGCGATGGCGACGAGGCCCGGACCAACACGGGCGGCAACAGGAAAGAAGGGGGACAACGCGAAGGCCGGTCAGCTCCCCAGCTGACCGGCCACCGCTGCCGTCCGCCGCACCCCCGTCCCCACGGGGTTATGGCCGGATGTCCCCGGCCCGGACCGCTCTTCCGGGCCCGGGGCGCCGCTCAGCGCCCCAGCATCACGCCCACGGACGACGCTTGTGTCACTACTGCTTCCCAGCCTCCGAAGACGTAGAGCAGCAGTGCCGCCAGGGGAAGGGCCATGGCCGTCGCCACCAGGGGGTGGCGCTGGCCGGGGCGGCGGCGGAACGCAGCGGAAACCCTGCGCTCCTGCGTGCGGATCATGGTCCGCGTTGCCGTGTCCGCCATGGGTCCTCTCCTGTCGTGAGATGGCAGCGGCGGGCGTCTGACCTCGGGGGACGAGTGCTGCACCCGCCGCTTGACCTCAACTTTAGGTTTCCGGACGGGGGCGGACGTCATGCCCGCGTATCGATTGCCGGGCCTCCGAGAGGATGATCCGGGTGTCTTCGGCGTACTCCCCTGGGTGGAGACGGAGGTCCGGGACCCCGGGGTTTCCCGGAAGGGTCGCTCCGTCCGGTCCGGGTGGCTCGCTGCGCTCACGGGGACCCTCACGGGGTCCCACCACGGCCTTGGGGCTCCTTCTGCGGCTGCGTCCCCCTCGTATCCCTCGGCTCCCTTGCTCCCTTCGACTCCGGCGCCTCCCTCGACGGGTCGACCTCGTCCCGCGGGACGGGCTGCTCCACCAGGGCCAGCACCCGGGTGGCCATGAAACGGGCGGTGCGCACCACGGCGCCGGTGCGGGTGACTTCGCTCACTTCCACCACCCCCCGGCGGACCGCGGTCTCCACACGACGGCCTGCCCGGCTTGCCACGACTTCGTACGTACGCGTGCTGTCGCCCGCGTCCACCACTATCTCGACGCGATCACCTTTCACTGAGCCAATCCCCCTTCGGCGACGGTTCGTTGAGATCCCGCGCGGGCCGGGGGCCTTCGCACCCGGCTCCCCTGACCACTCTTCAAGTCTCCCACCGGGCACTGACAATCGATCTGGCCGCGAGGGCGCGGCCTCTGAGCGCACCGGGGCGGGGGTCCGTAAGCTGTGCCACGTCAACACGGACGATCGGAGACCGGCCGGTCGGCGAACGGGGTGGGGCTCCCCACCATGGCAAGGGGACGGACCATGGCGATGATGCGGCTCCGGCGCGAGGACCCGCGTGTCGTCGGGTCGTTCCGTATCCACCGGCGGCTGGGCGCGGGCGGGATGGGCGTCGTCTATCTCGGCTCGGACCGGCGGGGGCAGCGCGTCGCGCTGAAGGTGATCCGGCCGGACCTCGCGGAGGACCGGGAGTTCCTGGCGCGCTTCGCCCGCGAGGTGTCGGCCGCCCGGCGCATCCGCGGCGGGTGCACGGCCCGGCTGGTGGCGGCGGACCTGGAGGCCGAGCGGCCGTGGTTCGCCACGCAGTACGTCCCCGGCCCCTCGCTGCACGACAAGGTGAACGAGGAGGGCGTGCTGCCGGCCGCCGAGGTCGCCGCGATCGGCGCCGCGCTCTCCGAGGGACTGGTCGCGGTGCACGAGGCCGGTGTGGTGCACCGGGACCTGAAGCCGTCGAACATCCTGCTCTCCCCCAAGGGCCCCCGGATCATCGACTTCGGCATCGCGTGGGCGACGGGCGCGAGCACCCTCACCCACGTGGGCACCGCCGTGGGCTCCCCCGGTTTCCTCGCGCCCGAGCAGGTCCGGGGCGTGGCGGTGACGCCGGCGACGGACGTCTTCTCGCTCGGTGCGACGCTGGTGTACGCGGCGACCGGCGACTCCCCGTTCGGGCTCGGCGGCTCCGAGGTGATGCTGTACCGGGTCGTCCACGAGGAGCCGCACCTGCACGGCGTACCGGACGCGCTGGCCCCGCTGCTGCGGGCCTGTCTGGCGAAGGACCCGGAGGAGCGCCCGAGCACGCTCCAGCTCTCGATGCGGCTCAAAGAGATCGCGGCCCGGGAGGCGCAGGGGCCTTCGGAGGCGCGGGGTCCGCTGCTGCGGGAGCGCTCCGACGCGGACCGTCCCACGTCGCGGTACGCGGAGCGGCCGGACCAGCTCCAGCGCACGGAGCGGATGGAGCGGCCCGAGCGCGGACGGGGCGAGCGGCGCACGGCGGGCGGTTCGGGCCCGCGTCCGCAACAGCCGCCCCGCACGGGCGGTTCGCGCACGGGCGACCCCAGAACGGGTGGTGCGCGCACGGGTCCGTCCCGTACGGGTTCGTCGCAGGTCGGTTCGGCGCGGGCCGGCGATCCGTCCCGCGGCTCCGAGCGCCCCCGCCCCTCGCGCGGCGGCGCCCCGTCCCGGAACACCGGGCGGCAGGGGCAGCGCCCCGGGGCCCGTGGCACGTCGACCGGTCGGCGCCCCGCCAATCCGAAGCTGCTACGTCAGCGGATCATCGTCTTCTTCGTCGTCACGCTGATCGTGGCGCTGGGCATCGCGGCGGCCCAGCAGTTGTAGGGCCGCCGCCGCGGGCTCAGGCTCCGGGGCGCCCGGTGGCCACGGCGTAGAAGGCGACCGCGGCGGCGGCCCCCACGTTGAGCGAGTCCACCCCGTGCGCCATGGGGATGCGGACCCATTCGTCGGCGGCGACCAGTGCCTGCGTGGACAGCCCGTCGCCTTCGGCGCCCAGCATCAGGGCGACCCGGTCGAGGCGGTGCGGCGCGGCCTCGTCGATGGCGGTGGCCTTCTCGTCGGGGGTGAGCGCCAGCAGCGTGAACCCTGCTTCCCGTACCGTCTCAAGCCCCCGCGGCCAGGCGTCGAGCCGGGCGTACGGCACGGAGAAGACGGCGCCCATGGAGACCTTCACCGAGCGGCGGTACAGCGGGTCCGCACAGTCCGGGGAGAGCAGGACGGCGTCCATGCCGAGGGCCGCGGCGCTGCGGAAGATCGCGCCGATGTTGGTGTGGTCGTTCACGGATTCCATGACGACGACCTTGCGGGTGGCCGTGAGCAGGTCGGCGGCGCTCGGCAGCGGCTTGCGCTGCATGGAGGCGAGCGCGCCGCGGTGGACGTGGTAGCCGGTGACGCGTTCGGCGAGTTCGGGGCTGACCGCGTACACCGGTGCCGGGATCTCGTCGATGACGTCCTTCATCACGTCGACCCACTTGGCCGAAAGCAGCATGGAGCGCATCTCGTAACCGGCGTCCTTGGCGCGTCGGATGACCTTCTCGCCCTCGGCGATGAACAGCCCCTCGGCCGGCTCCCGTCGGCGGCGCAGCTCCACGTCGGTCAGACCGGTGTAGTCGCTCAGCCGGGGGTCGTCGGGGTCCTCGACGGTGATGAGTTCAGCCACGGGGGTGATACTGCCTTCTCCGGGGTGTGGTGCCAACGCCTGGGCAGAGGTCGGTTACTGGTGGTTACGCCGACAGCGGGCGGCCGACGGGGACGACCTCGCCGATGACGATGACCGCCGGGGGGCGTACGTCCTGGGCGACGACTTCGTCCGCGACCGTGGCGAGCGTGGCGTCCACCCGGCGCTGGGCGGCGGTGGTGCCCTCCTGGACCAGTGCCACGGGCGTGGCGCCGTCGCGGCCGTGTTCCACCAGCGTACGGGCGATCGCGCCGATCTTGTCGACGCCCATCAGCACGACGAGGGTGCCGCGGAGCCGGGCGAGCGCGGCCCAGTCGACCAGGGAGCGCGGGTCGTCGGGGGCGACGTGCCCGCTGACGACGGTGAACTCGTGGGCGACGCCGCGGTGGGTGACGGGGATGCCGACCGCGCCGGGGACGCTGATGGAGCTGGAGATGCCGGGGACGACGGTGCAGGCGATGCCGGCTTCGGCGAGGGCTTCGACCTCCTCCATGCCGCGGCCGAAGACGAAGGGGTCGCCGCCCTTGAGCCGTACGACGGCCTTGCCGGCCCTGGCGTGCTCGATCAGGGCCTGGTTGATGGCCTCCTGCGCCATGAAGCGGCCGTACGGGATCTTCGCGGCGTCGATCACCTCGACGTGCGGCGGGAGTTCGTCGAGGAGGTCGCGGGGGCCGAGGCGGTCGGCGATGACGACGTCCGCCTCGGCGAGCAGCCGCCGGCCCTTGACGGTGATCAGGTCGGGGTCGCCGGGGCCGCCGCCGACGAGGGCGACGGCGGCGGCCCCAGCGGCCCGGGTGCGCTCGTGGCGCGCGGCGATGGTGCCGTCCCGCAGCCCCTCGACGAGGGCGTCCCGGACGGCCGCGGTGCGCCGGGGGTCCCGGTCGTGCACGTCGGTGGTGAGGACGGCGACGGTCACGCCGGCGCTGCGGCCGGTGGCGGGGGTCCACGCGGTGGCGGCTTCGGCGTCGTCGGAGCGCACGCACCAGATGCGGTGGCGCTCGGCCTCGGCGGAGGCCCGGTCGTTGGCCGCCGGGTCGGAGGTGGCGACGAGGACGTACCAGGCATCGGCGAGGTCGCCGTCCTCGTAGCGCCGTCGCTCCCAGCGGATCTCACCGGAGGTCACCATCGCCTCGACGGAGGGGGTCGCCGACGGGGAGACGAGCAGGACGTCGGCGCCGGCGGCGACGAGCGCGGGCAGCCTGCGCTGGGCGACCTGGCCGCCGCCCACCACCACGACCCGTCGGCCCGAGAGCCGCAGTCCCACGGGGTAGGCCGGATGGGGGTGCGCGGAGGCTTGCTCGGGCATGTGGGTGCGACTCCTCGGGCGGTACGGGTGGCTGGCGCCGGGCCGCGTCGACGTTGAAGCGGCTGGTGGGACGGTGTTTTTACAGGGCACCTTACGGGGCGTTCGACGCGCTGCGCCGCGCGGGAGCGCCGTCCGCCCCGGAGCGGGGTGCTCCGGGGCGGTGGTGGCGGCGCCTACGGCTACTTCTCGGTGACGCCCGCCGAGTCGAAGGTGGCGACCTCGTGCATGGCGCGGGCCGCGCTCTGGATGATCGGCAGCGCGAGGAGCGCTCCAGTGCCCTCGCCGAGGCGGAGGTCGAGGTCGACGAGCGGGCGCAGGCCCAGCTTGTTCAGGGCCGCCACGTGGCCGGGTTCGGCGCTGCGGTGACCCGCGATGCACGCGGCCAGCGCCTCCGGTGCCACGGCCCGGGCGACCAGGGCCGCCGCGCCGGCGGACACCCCGTCGAGCACGACCGGCGTGCGCAGCGACGCGCCGCCGAGGATGAAGCCGACGAGGGCGGCGTGCTCCAGGCCGCCGACGGCCGCGAGGACGCCGACCGGGTCCGTGGGGTCGGGCGCGTGGAGTTCGAGGGCGCGGCGGACGACGTCGACCTTGCGGGCGTGCATCTCGTCGTTGATGCCAGTGCCGCGGCCGGTGATCTCGGCCGGGTCGCTGCCGGTGTAGACGCAGATCAGCGCGGCGGAGACGGTGGTGTTGGCGATGCCCATCTCACCGGTCAGGAGCGCCTTGTTGCCGGCGGCCACCAGGTCGCGGGCGGTCTCGATGCCGACCTCGATGGCGGCGAGCACCTCCTCGCGGGTGAGCGCGGGGCCGGTGGTGAAGTCGGCCGTGCCCGCGCGGACCTTGCGCGGCAGCAGACCGGTCGTCGCCGGCAGTTCGGCGGCGACGCCGACGTCGATCACGCACACTTCGGCGCCGACCTGGGTGGCGAAGGCGTTGCAGACCGCCCCGCCACCGAGGAAGTTGGCGACCATCTGGCTGGTGACCTCCTGGGGCCAGGCGGTGACGCCCTGGGCGTGCACCCCGTGGTCGCCGGCGAAGACGGCGACGGCCGCGGGCTCCGGGACGGGCGGCGGGCACATCCGGGAAAGCCCGCTGAGCTGGGCGGAGATGATCTCCAGCATGCCGAGGGCGCCCGCGGGCTTGGTCATCCGCTTCTGCCGCTCCCACGCCTCGCCGAGCGCCTTGGCGTCCAGCGGGCGGATGCCGGCGACGGTCTCCTGGAGGAGGTCCTGCGGCTGGGCGCCGGGCAGGGCGCGTCGACCGTACGTCTCCTCGTGGACGACCCACGACAGCGGGCGGCGCTTGGACCAGCCGGCCTGCGCCAGCTCGGGCTCCTCGGGGAACTCGTCGACGTAACCGACGCAGAGGTACGCCACGACCTCCAGGTGCTCGGGCAGGTCGAGGGCGCGGACCATCTCGCGCTCGTCGAAGAAGCTGACCCAGCCGACGCCCAGACCCTCGGCGCGGGCGGCGAGCCACAGGTTCTCCACGGCCAGGGCGGCGGAGTACGGCGCCATCTGCGGCTGGGTGTGTCGGCCGAGGGTGTGGCGGCCACCGCGGGTCGGGTCGGCGGTGACGACGATGTTGACCGGCGTCTCCAGGATGGCCTCGACCTTGAGTTCCTTGAACTGCTTGGCGCGGCCCTTCGGAAGCGACTTGGCGTACGCCTCGCGCTGGCGCTGCGCCAGCTCGTGCATCGCGGTGCGCGTCTCGGCGGAGCGGATGACGACGAAGTCCCAGGGCTGGGAGTGGCCGACGCTGGGGGCGGTGTGGGCCGCTTCCAGGACGCGCAGCAGGACGTCGTGCGGGATGGGGTCGCTGCGGAAGCCGTTGCGGATGTCGCGGCGTTCGCGCATCACGCGCAGCACGGCCTCGCGCTCCGCGTCGTCGAACGCGGGGGCGGGCGGGGTCTGCGGGGCCTGCTGGCCCTGCTCCGCGGCGGCCTCGGGCTCAGGTGCGGACTCGGCCTCGGGCGCGGGCTCCGGCTCGGCCGTGGCCATGGGCTGGGGCGCCGCGTCCGGCTCGGCGCTCTCGGCGGGCTGCGCCGTCTCGGCGGGCTGCTCGGTCGCTTCGGGTGCGTCCGCAGCCTCAGGGGCCTCAGGGGCCTCAGACGTCTCAGGGGCTTCGGGGGCCTCAGGGGCCTCGGGGGCCTCAGGGGTTTCGGATGCTTCAGCCGCCTCGGGTGCCGGGCCTTCCTGGGCCGGGTCTGCGACCTGCGCGGCCGGCTCAGGCGCGGCTTCCGGCGTCGCTTCTGCGGCCGGCGCGGCCTCGGACTCCGGTACGGCTTCCGGCTCGGCGCCTTCGGCGTGCTGCGTCGCCTCGGCCGACAGCGGCTCCGGCTGCTCCACCACGGGTGCCTCAGCCTGCGGCTGCTGCGGCTGCTGCTCGGCGGGCTGCTCCGTACCGGCGTCGGACTCCGGCTCCGTCACCGCTTCGGGCGCGGCGACGGCCTGCGGCGCCGGCTCCTGCGCAGCAGCGGGCTCCGCCGTCGGCGCGGGGGCGGTCGCCGCGTCCTCCGGGACGACCGTTTCTGCCGGTACGGGTGCCTGCACTGCCGGAACGGGAGCCGGAGCGGGAGCCTGGGCAGGGGCCTCGGTCTGCGGCGGCTGGGCGTCCCAGGGTGCTCCGGCCTGCGGCGGAATCTCGCCGAGCTGCGGGCCGACGGAGACGGAACCGGTCCCGTCCCCCGGGACGTCCAGGTACTCGGGACCGAGGGTGGGCGGACCGGGATGGCTCTGCACGGTCAGCGGGTGGGGGGCCACGCCGGCCGGCCCGCGGTCGGCCAGCGAACGGACCACGCCAGCGGACGGGTTCGGTACGGGCGGACCCATGTGGAGGGGACGGTGAGACGGCTGAGGCGACGGCGCGGCAGCAGCGGCGGCGAACGCGGGGACGGGCTGCTCGACGGGCACCTGCTCGCCCGGCTGCGCCTGCTGCTCAGGGGCGGCGGCCTGCTCGGGCGCAACGACGGCCTCGGGCTGGGCCTGCTCGACCTGCTCGACCTGCTCGACCTGGGAAGGGTCGACGGGGAGCGCTTCAGCCGGAAGCTGCTCCGCGGTGTTCGGCTCGGCGGCGGGGACCTGCGCGGCCTGCTGCTGCGGCGCGCCGGGGACCTCCGCCACCTGCTGTATGCCCGGCGCGGGCGCGGCCCCCTGCGGAACGGGCTGGGCGACGGACTCCGGGGAACCCAGGTCCGTGGGCGCGGCGAGCTCGGGAGCGGGCACCACGTCCGTGGCGGCGACCGCCTCCTGACCGGGCGTCACGACGGGGGCCGCGGCCTGCTCGGGGGAGCCGAGGTCCGTGGGGGCCGTGGCCTCCGGCGCCACCGGCAGCGGGCCCTGCGGCGCCTCGACGAGCTGTGCCCCGGCCTCGACGACCGGAGCCTGTGCTGCCGGAGCCGCCGGCTCGGCGGCGGGCTGGGGACCGGTCACGACAGGGGCCTGCTGCTGCGGAACGGCAGCGGCCACGGGCGCGGCCGGTACGCCACCCACGGCCTCGGGCTGCTCCGGCGCAACGACAGCCTCGGGCTGAACGGGCTGAGCCGGCACGGCCGCGCGCGGAGCCTGCGCCACGGGCACCGGCTGCACGGGCTGAACGGCCTGCACCGGCTGCACCGGTTGGACGGGCTGGATCGGCTGTACGGGCTGCACCTGAGGCGCCGGCTGCATCTGCGGGACGGGCACCCCCGGCTGGGTGGCCTGCGGATCGCTCCAGGCGCCCTGCGCGCCCGGCATCAGCAACAGGTCGTCCTCTTCCGTCGGGGGGTGCTCGGAGGGGGCCGCGAAGGCGTACGCGTCAGGACCGGGGACCCCCGGCTGCCGCTCCACCACGCCTGCGTTCTCCGGCAGCCCCTCGCCCGGGATCTGACCGGTGTCAGTCATGCGTACCCCTCGCCCCATCGCTTGTGATCCTTCGCCCGTCGCCGAACGCCCGATCGCGGCACGCCTGACGCCCGTCTACAAGAACGAGCTTGTGCGCCACGCGGCACGATGGCCCCACGGACTCCCAGCATTCTCGCGGCCGTTCGCGGACCTGGCAGTCAGATCCGCCACGGTCCGCTGTGGGCTGCGCCACGTTGCGCGACCCCGGTTACGACGTACCACATACCGGATGCAAAGCGACACTCCATTTCCGGTAGTCCCGGACATCATCACCGAACAAGCGATCGACATCCAGTGCGGCACAACGGTCGATCAGCCTACCTCGCGCCGCTGACAACCATGGTCACCGGGCACGTTCCGGCTGGCTTCCGCCGACCACGAAAACGACGGATCGTTCCCGCTCGGACCAGCCCTGCGGATCGACGTCGACAGCCTGCACGAAGGCGCAGTCGACGACGTAACCCCCGGCCGCGAGGGCGGTGCACAGCGCCTCCGCCTCGCCGCGGGTGGCGGCGTGCGTGACGATGCGTTCGGGGCGCCGCTCGACGCAGGCGGTGACGACCGCCGCTCCCCCGCCGCCGATGCGTACGACGTCCGGTTCGGGCAGCCGCTCCAGGACGTGCGGCGCCCGCCCGTTGACCACCTGCGCCTGGACGCCCGCGCGCCGGGCGGCGGCGTCGGTGCGGGCGCAGGCTGCCGGGTCGGCGTCGACGGCGATCACGGCGGCGCCGAAGCGCGCCGCCTCGACCGTCAGCGCGCCGTCGCCGCAGCCGATGTCCCAGACGAGGTCGCCGACGCGCGGGCCCAGCCGGGCCAGTTGCAGGGCCCTGAGCGGCGGTGAGCCGCCCTCCCCGCGCCGGCCGGTCGCGCCGTCCGCGCCGTCGGCGTACGCCTGCGACGGCAGTGCCCAGCCGCGTACGGAGTGCGGGAAGGCGGGCTCGCGGCCCGCGATCCAACTGCCGCCGGGGGCCGGTCCGCTGACCGCACCGCCGACCACGATCACCACGTTCGGATCGCGCCACATGTGGTCGGCGGCCTTGTCGGAGGTGACGACGGTGACCTCCTCCCGGTCGGTGCCGAGCTCCTCGCAGATCACGAAGGTGCGGTGGATCCCGTCGAGCAGCAGGGCCAATTCGGCGGGGCCGGCGCCCGGGGCGGTGAGGACGGCGACCTTGGGGTGCGCACGGCACACGTTCACGGCGCGGCGCAGCGTCCTGGGGTGCGCGACGACGACCTGGGCGTCGTCCCAGGGCATGCCGGCGCGGGCGAAGGCGGCGGCGACGGAGGAGACCGCGGGCACGACCTCCACCTCCAGGCCGTGCTCGGGGGCGCGCAGGGTGCGGACGACGCCGAAGAAGCCGGGGTCGCCGTCGGCCAGGACGACGGCGCTGCCGCGGTGCCCCGCGATCCGACGGGCGGCGAGGTCGACGCTGCCGAGGCGGATGCGCTCGGCTCCGTGGGGCACTTCGGGGAGGGCGAGGTGGTGGGCCGCGCCGGCCACGAGGGTGGCGGCGCCGAGTGCGGACCTGGCCGCGGCGGTGAGGGGGGAACCGTCCCAGCCGATCACCGTGACGCGGTCGGCCATGCTCGTCAGTCTCCCTGGTGTCGTCGCAGGTGGAGGCGCCCGGTACAGACACGGGCAGGCAGAGGGTACCGGTAGGAGGGCATCGGCCAGAACCGTTCGGGAACCGACGGGGACATCGAATCAGGTGCGGGTCGGCCGCTGCTACCGGACCGAACGATTCGAGCCGCGGCGCCGGGCGTCCGTCGGCCCGGGGGGCGTGCGATCAGCCCCAGTCGGGGAAGGAGGCGTACCCGGAGTCGCCGGCCGGCTCGGCCACCCCGTCCAGGTCCTCCGGCAGCAGGCTCCACACGATCAGGTCGGTGCGGAACTCGGCCCAGGTGCCGTCGTCGACCTGGCTGCGGGCGATCCAGGCGTTCCGCAGCACGCCCTCGCTGATGCAGCCGATCTTCTGGGCGACCTGCTGGGCCGCGGTGTTGTCCGCGGCGGTGCGCAGTTCCAGGCGTTCGAAACCCTGGTCGCGGAAGAGCCACTTGGCGACGGCGAGCACGGACTCGGTCGCGTAGCCCTCGCCGCGGGCCCAGGGGGCGGTGACGTAGGAGATCTCGGTGGCCCGTACGCGCCAGTCGGTGTGGGTCAGCGTCACGGCCCCCACCAGCCGCTGGGTCAGGAACTCGGTGACGGCGAGCGCGACGCCCCGGCCTTCGGTGCGCTGGGCCGGCGCTATCGCCCGGACCCACAGCGCGGCGTCCGCGGTGGTGAAGGGGTGGGGCGCCGTCGTCCAGGCGGTCACCATCTCGTCGTTCATCATCTCGGTGTGCGCGGGGACGTCGGCGTCCTCGAAGGGGCGCAGCACCAGTCGTTCCGTACTGATCGACACGTCCGGAAAGGTGGTTGTCATGCGCCGCTCCGTATCCAGGGCCGGTGGGACCAGGCGACCAGTGGCCTGCCGAAAGGCCCAGCATGCAGCATGCCCTCCGCGAACCGCACCACAGGGTGGTGCGGTCACGCGCTCCTTCGCGCCCCCGCGGCCCGGCGACGGGTCGCTCGTGCAGTTCCGCCCCCGGCGCCCTGGACACACGCGCCGTTTCCCTGGGGGTGTGTTGGCCCCTGCGGGCACATCGTGGTTGATCGCGCAGTTCCCCGCGCCCCTGTTTCCTTGCCCCGCCACTTCGTCTGCGGGCTGGGGCAGGGGTTTCAGGGGCGCGGGGCCTACGTGCGGGCCGTGATCAGAACGCGGGGATGACCGACCCGTCGTACTTGTCCTCGATGAACTTCTTCACCTCGGGCGACTTCAGCAGCTTCGCGAGCTTCTCGATGCGCGGGTCCTTCTCGCCACCCTCCTTCACCGCGAGGAAGTTGCCGTACGGGTTGTTCTCCGCGGACTCCAGGGCCAGCGAGTCGTTCTTGGGGCTGAGCTTGGTCTGCACCGCGTAGTTGCCGTTGATCACGGCGGCGTCGACGTCGTCGAGCGCCCGGGGCACCGCGGCGGCCTCCAACTCCTTGAAGGTGAGCTTCTTGGGGTTGGCGGCGATGTCCTTCGGAGTCGCGGCGTTGCCGGCGTCCGGCTTCAGCTTGATGAGGCCGTTCTGCTCCAGGAGCTTGAGGGCGCGGGCCTCGTTGGTGGTGTCGTTGGGCAGGGCGACGGTGGCGCCGTCCTTGAGGTCGGCGAGCTTGTCGACCTTGTTGGAGTACAGGCCCAGCGGCTCCAGGTGGACGGTGACGACCGGCACGATGGTCGTGCCGTTCTTCTTGTTGAAGTCGTCCAGGTACGGCTTGTGCTGGAAGAAGTTGCCGGCCACCTCGCCGCTCTGGGTGGCGGTGTTGGGGGTGACGTAGTCGGCGAACTCCTTGACCTCCAGCTTGAGGTCTTCCTTGGCGGCCAGGTTGTCCTTGACGAAGCCGAGGATCTCGGCGTGCGGGACGGAGTTGGCGGCGATCACGATCGGCTTCGAGGGATCGGCGTCGGCGCCCGTCTTGGCGTCGTCGTTGCCGCAGGCGGTCAGGCCGAGGGCGAGTGCTCCGACGGCGAGGACGGTGGTGGTGATCTTGGCGGTGTTACGCACGAAAAGTGCCTTTCTCCATGGGTGGTGCGGTGATGCGGACCCGTGCGGGTCGGGGGTGGGTCTTGGGCCGGTCTTACGGATCAGGCTGGATCAGTTGCTGCTCTTCGAGAGCTCCAGGTCGAGCTCGGCGCGGTGGTCCGCGCGGTTCTTGAGGAAGCGCAGCTTGGGCGCGGGGCCGTTGCCCCGGCCGCGGCGGTGCAGCCTGAGCGCCGTGTAGTCGCCGGCGAGTTGGATGACGGAGATGACGACGGCGAGCACGCCGACCGTGATCCACATCATTTCGGTCTCGAAGCGCTGGTAGCCGTAGCGGATGGCGATGTCGCCGAGTCCGCCGGCGCCGACGGTGCCCGCCATGGCGGAGTAGCCGATCAGCGCGATGACGGTGGTGGTGGCGCTGGAGATCAGCGAGGGCAGCGACTCGGGCACCAGCACCTTGCGGACCACGGTCCAGGTGCTGCCGCCCATGGACTGCACGGCCTCGACGAGCCCGCCGTCCACCTCGCGCACCGCGGTCTCCACGAGCCGGGCGAAGAAGGGGATGGCGCCGATCGCCAGCGGTACGATCGCGCCCTCGCGGCCGATGGTGGTGCCGGTGATCGCCTTGGTGAAGGGCATCAGGGCGACCATGAGAACGATGAACGGCATCGACCGGGTCACGTTGACGATCTGGCCGATCACCTTGTTGGCGAAGGCGTTCGCGGCCATCCCGCCCTTGTCGGTGAGGACGAGGACGATGCCCAGCGGGAGCCCCACGACGACGGCGATGAGGGTGGACCAGCCGACCATGTACAGCGTGTCCCAACACGCCTGTTCCAGCAGCGGCTGCATCTCGGACCAGGTCACTGGGCACCTCCCTTCGACAGGGCCACGGCGGCGGGCGCGGCGCCCGCGGCAGCGGCGTCGGTCTCCGTCACGACGTCGACCTGGAGCCCCTGTTCGCGCAGGAAGCCGACGGGGACGACGTTCTCGTCGAAGCGGCCGGGCAGCTCGATGCGCATCCGGCCGACCTGCTTGCCGCCGACGGTGTCCATCGCGGCGCCCAGGATCGAGATGTCGATGTTGTACGTACGGGAGAGCTGGGAGATCACCGGCTGGGTGGCGGCGTCCCCGTGGAAGGTGACGTCGACGACGGTGCGGTCGGCGCCGGAGGCCCGGCCGCTGACCGGGAAGAGCGCGGTGGCCAGCTCGGACCCGGGGGTGGCCAGCAGTTCGCCGACGGTGCCGGACTCCACGACGCGCCCGTGCTCCATCAGCGCGGCGGAGTCGCAGACCGACTTCACGACGTCCATCTCGTGCGTGATGAGCAGGACCGTGAGGCCGAGGCGGCGGTTGAGGTCGCGCAGCAGGTGGAGGATGGAGCGGGTGGTCTCCGGGTCGAGGGCGCTGGTCGCCTCGTCGGAGAGCAGCACCTTCGGGTCGCCGGCGAGGGCGCGGGCGATGCCGACGCGCTGCTTCTGACCGCCGGAGAGCTGGCTGGGGTAGGACCGGGCCTTGTCGTCCAGGCCGACCAGGTCGAGGAGTTCGAGCGCCTTGCGGCCCCGCTCTCGGCGGCTCAGGCCGAGGATCTCCAGCGGCAGTTCCACGTTCTCCTGCACGGTCCGCGAGGACAGCAGGTTGAAGTGCTGGAAGACCATGCCGATGCGGCTGCGGGCCTCGCGCAGTTCCCTGCCGGCCCGCGGCCCCTTGCCGGCGAGCGCGGTGAGGTCCCGGCCGTCCACGGTGACCGTGCCGGACGTGGGTCGTTCCAGCAGGTTCACGCAGCGGATCAGCGAGGACTTGCCGGCGCCGCTCTGGCCGATGACTCCGTACACCTCGCCTTCCTTGACGTGGAGGTCGACGCCGTCCAGGGCGGTGACCTCGCGTCCTCGCGAGCGGTAGACCTTGGTCAGGCCCGTTGTGGTGATCACTGGGTAAGTCCGTCACTGTCGAGTGCGCGGCAAGGTCGTCGCCGGGCACGGGCTTTGGTCGTCACACCGTCAGTGGCTGCACTGCCGGGGGCCGCGCACACACGCTCTCGCCGGGCGGAGGGATGTGGGCCGGCCGCCCGGGTCCGAAGGTCCGGGGCGGCGGGGACGACAGGTGCGCTGGCAGCTGTGGCCCCGATCGGGGCGGAGTGGCTGCGCGGTTCTCACTTCGGGGCGCGAGGTACGGTTCGGGGGCCCTCAGTGGTCGCACATTCGACACATACAACGAGCACCGGGCGTCATGTTCGCCTCGGTCGCAAGGATGCGGCTGCTCGTCGTGGTCATGGCGGTAAGTAAAGCAGACGGCCCGTGGGAGAAAACCCCTCCGTCCGAATAGCGGACAGGGTGCCCACGGCACGTGGCTGCCGCAGTCAGCCGGCCCGGTGCGCCCTCTCGCCCGTACTCCCCCGCGCTGACCTGCATCGATGCACCGCCGGGCGGACCGAGGGCCGGGCACGGGCGCCTCTGGGCACGGTGGCGGGTTGTGGCCAAGGCCACGGAGGGCCCGTACGGCGGCACGGGCCGCGGGGTCGCCGGCCGTCGGCCCTTCGGGCCGTAATACGCTCGGGGCCATGCTCGACGCCCTCACGATCGCGATCTGCGTGACCGCGCTCGCCCTCGCCGCCTGGTGCGGTCACGCCGCCTACCGCGACCAACCCACCAAGGACTGGCACTTCATCGGCATGGCCGTGGTGTCGCTGTTGGCGCTGGTGCAGCTGGTGGTGGGCAGTGTGCAGCTCGCACAGGGCGAGGAGCCGAGCCAGGGGTCGACGATCTTCGTCGCGTATCTGATCGGCTCGTTCGCGACCGTGCCGGCGGCGGGCGTGCTCTCGCTGGGCGAGCGGACCCGCTGGGGCTCCGCGACCGTCGCGGCCGGCGGGGTCCTCCTCGCCGTCCTCGAAGTACGGCTCATCGACATCTGGGGAGGCTGAGATGACCGAACCCACCCCCGCTCCCACCCGCGCCGACCGCGCCGCGTCCGACGGCGGGAGCGGCAAGCTGGTGCAGGGCCCCGGCCTGCTGCTGGTCTGGCTGTACGGGGTGATGTCGGTGGGCGCGGTCTCCCGCTCCCTCTTCCACATCCTCACCGACTTCGACAGCGCCCCGCTCGCCCACAGCCTCTCCGCGGTCGCCGCCGTGGTGTACGCGTTCATCACGTACACCCTGGTCCGCGGCGGGGAGACGGCCCGCAGGGCGGCGCTGGTGTGCTGCGCCGCCGAACTCGCCGGCGTGCTGATCGTGGGCACCTGGACGGTGCTGGACCCCGGCGCCTTCCCCGACTCCACGGTCTGGTCCGGCTACGGCTGGGGCTACGTCTTCATCCCGGTACTGCTGCCGGTGACCGGAATGGTCTGGCTGCGGCGCGCCCGCGCGCAGTCCGCGGCGGCCGCGTAGGAGCTGTCCCAGGACGAAGCTTCCGCAGGGAAACGGCAGCTTCGTCCAGCGGCACACGGGAGCGGGGCGTGGTTCAGGCGCTGGTCACGAAGGCCGTGCTTGCGGAGTCCTTCTCCAGCGTGACCACGGTCAGCTCGGGGCCGACCTCCTCACGGGCCACCGGCACGTAGCCGTGGTTGCGGTACAGCCGGAGGTTCCCGTCGCTGCGGTGGCCGGTGAAGAGCTGGAACTTGCGGGCGGCTGCCGCGTCGGCGAAGTGCGCCTCGATCGCGGCGAGCAGCCTGCCGCCGAGGCCGTGGCGCTGCATCCGCGGGTGCACGATCAGCTTGGCGATCCGGGCGGTGCCGGTCTCGTCCAGCCGACCGCGCACGGACGCCACCACCTCGTCGCCGAGGCGGGCCACCAGCGCGTGCCCCTGCGCGATCTCCGCGCGCAGCTCGTCCAGCGACTGGGTGAGCGGTTCGATGGCGTAGTCGCCGTACAACTCCGCCTCGGACTGGTAGCACAGGTACTGGAGCTTGAGGATCCGCTCCGCGTCCTCCGCTCGCGCCGCTGAGATGGTCACGCTCATGCCCATGTGCGCACGCCTCCCGCTCAACTGTTCATTCCGGTTGTCTACCGCTGTGCATTCCCCCATGTTCAGGAGCCGCAACCCCCGCCGCGAGCATTCTGCGCAGACATCCCAGGCAACGGGAACGCATGGGTCCTAGACTTCCCTGTGAGATACCCAACTCTCCTGCGATTTCCCGGTAAGTGGGGTCTTTCGGCGACAACATCGCAGCCAAGAGGCGCGGACAACCACCGGGCGTACGGGCGACGGCCGCCCGCACCGCGCGGACGCGTTCCGCTCTGAGCACCGCGGCCTCCGGGCCGCCGCGGGGATCCCACGGCCCGTCAGGGGCGGCGCCGAGGCCGAGGGGGCGCTCCCGAGCGGCCCTGCGCCGGGCCCGGCGCGCCTCGGCCCGCACCGCGGAACGCACCCAGCGACCGGGGTCCGGCGGCGGCCCCTCCCCGCCGAGCCGCTCCAACAGCCGCACCCACACGGCTTGTTCCAGATCCCCCGGCTCGACCTCCGCGCCGGGCGCCTCGGCCCGCACCTCCGCCACCACCAGCGGGCGCAGTGCGCCCACCGCGGCCTCCACCGCTCGCCCCGCTTCCATCGGCGTCATGCCCGGCGGGACGCACCCGGCGCCGGCCGGGGTTGCCGCACGGCGGCCGACTCACCCGTACGGGGAAGCCGGGTCCATCGACCGCCGTACCGGCGCCCGCACGACCGTGCGCCGGTCGCCTGCGTCTGTCTGCGTCTGCGTCAGTCGCGGACGTCGGCCGCGGCCAGCAGCCCGGTGTCCGGGTGGTCGGTGAAGATCCCGTCGATGCCCGTCGCGAAGTAGCGGCGGTACGCGCCGAAGACGTCCCCGTACACGTTCGGGTCCACCCCCGGCGCCGCGTCGTGGTCGCGCTGGAAGTCGGCCGGCAGGAAGGCGTTCTCGTTCCGCAGGGTGTACGGGTGGACGATCAGCTTCTGCCGGTGGGCGTCCTCGACCAGCGCGGTCGGCTCCCCGAGACGGCCGTCCGCCCCCTTCGGTATCACCAGCTCCAACGTCGGACCGATGCCCTGCGCGTACGACGCGATCCACGCCAGCCCTCGGGGCGTGACCAGGTCCGCCACCGTGCGCGGATCCCCCGCCTCGACGAAGTCCCACGGCCGGGTCCTGGCGCCGGACAGCAGCACCACGCGCGGCGCGGACACCAGCCGGGCCATCCGCTGCATGCTGCTCGGCTCGAACGACTGGAGGAAGACGGGCGCGTCCCTGCGGTCACGGCCGTAGCGCCGCAGCAGCTTCGCCAGCGGCTCCTCCAGGCCGAGGCCGATCCCCCGGAAGTAGCTGGGGTGCTTGGTCTCCACGTGCAGCCACACCGGCTGCCGCCGACGGCGCCCCTCCCGCTCCGCCCAGCGCAGCACCTCCTCGAAGCTGGGGACCGTCCAGCGTCCGTCGTACAGCGTGTTGTCGCGGCGGGTGCCCGGGATGCGCTCCTTGGCGCGCAGCGTCTTCAACTCGGCGAGGGTGAAGTCCTCGGTGAACCACCCCGTGACGGCGGTGCCGTCGATCGACTTCGTGGCGCGCCGGGCGGCGAACTCGGGGCGGTCCGCCACGTCCGTGGTGCCGGTGATGTCGTTCTCGTGACGGCAGACGAGATGGCCGTCCTTGGTGGGCACCAGGTCCTGCTCGATGACGTGCGCGCCCATGTCCAGGGCGAGCTGGTACGCGCCGATGGTGTGCTCGGGCCGGTAGCCGCTGGCGCCCCGGTGCGCGATGACCGTGGGGTGCGGCAGGTCCCGGTACGAGCCGTGCGGGCGGCCCCGCTCCGTGCTGCCGCGGCCCGCCGCGTGGGCCGGGGCGGCGCCCGCGCCGACCGCGGCCGTCCCCAGCACCGCCGCGCCGAGCAGCGTGCGCCGTCCGGGTCGTCCTTCCGGGCTCTGTGTCATCGCGATTCCTCCAGGTCGTGGCCGGTTCCGCGCCGGGTGCGGACCCGGGCGGAGCGTGCGTTCCCCGGCGGCGCGCCGGGGCGGGGCCGACGCTAGGAAGCGATGCGTACCGCTGGGAAGACCCGGGGCGAACGCCGTGCGAACACGGATCAACACCGTGCATCCGGTGTGTGAACCCGATGTGCGGGGAAGGTCGACCCGCGAGTATCGTCCTCACCTGCACTGACCGCACCGAAACCGCTCGCCGAACCTGGTCGCCTTCGGAGGCCCCGTTGTCCCGCTTGTCGCTCATCAAGGCCGTCCTAGGACCGGTCCTGCGCCTGATGTTCCGTCCGCGCGTGGAGGGCGTGGAGAACATTCCCGGTTCCGGTCCGGTCATCCTCGCCGGAAACCACCTCACCTTCATCGACTCGATGGTGCTGCCGCTGGTGTGCCCGCGCCCGGTGTACTTCATCGGCAAGGACGAGTACGTGACGGGCAAGGGCCTCAAGGGCCGGCTGATGGCGTGGTTCTTCACCGGCGTCGGCATGGTCCCGGTCGACCGGGACGGCGCGAACGGCGGCGTCGCCGCGCTGATGACCGGGCGTCGGGTGCTGGAGGAGGGCAAGATCTTCGGCATCTACCCCGAGGGCACCCGCTCCCCCGACGGACGGCTGTACCGGGGGCGCACCGGCATCGCCCGGCTCACCCTGATGACCGGGGCGCCCGTCGTGCCGTTCGCGGTCATCGGCACCGACAAGCTCCAGCCGGGCGGCACGGGCCTGCCGCGCCCGGGCCGGGTGGCGATCCGCTTCGGCACGGCGATGGAGTTCTCCCGCTACGACGGCATGCACCGCGACCGCTACGTCCTGCGGGCCATCACCGACTCGGTGATGGCCGAGGTGATGGTCCTCTCCGGGCAGGAGTACGTCGACATGTACGCCACCAAGGCGAAGGAAGCGGCGTAACCCGCAGACTGCGAGCGCCGAAAGGCCGGGCCCGTCTTCCACGGGCCCGGCCTTTCGTGCACTCGAAGGGGCGCGGGGCGTCAGGGGTGCTCGACCCCGTCCGCCAGTCGCTGGCCCCGCAGCAGGAACCAGGCCGTGACCGCCGTGGCGATCAGCACCGTGGCACCCACCGCACCGGCGATGTGGAAACCGTCGGTGAAGGCGTCCCGCGCCGCCTCCAGCAGCGCCGCGGACTGCTCCTGCGGCAGCGCCGCCGACGCCTCGGCCGCGCCGCCGAGCGAGTCACGGGCCGCTTCCACCGCGTCCGACGGCACGCCGGGCGGGGCGGTGAAGTCGCGGTAGGCGCTGGTGACGACCGAGCCCAGGACGGCGATGCCGAGCGCCGCGCCCAGTTCGTACGCCGTCTCGGACACCGCGGACGCCGCACCCGCCTGCTCCTTGGGCACGCTGGAGAGGATCACGTCCGCCGTCACGGTGAACGCGAGTCCCGCGCCGAGGCCGCCCAGGAGCAGCCCCACGCCGAGCGCCGCAGCGCCGGTGCCCGCCGTGAGCAGGGTGCCCGCGCCGAGCGCCGCGCCGAGGGCGGTGAGCCCCACGGCCACCGTGCCGCGCACGGACGTGCGCCGGGCCACCCGGCCCGCCAGCAGACCGGCGACCACCGCGCCGATCGCCGCGGGCAGTTCGATCAGACCCGCCTGGAGCGGGGTACGGCCCTGCACCAACTGGAGGAACTGCGAGAGGAAGAAGACCAGGCCGGACAGGCCGAGGATGGTCAGCAGATCCGCCAGCACCGCGCCGGAGAAGCCGCGGTTCCGAAACAGCCGCACGTCCAGCAGCGGCGAGGGCAGCGTCAACTGACGGCGTACGAACCAGGTCAGGGCCAGCGCACCGAGGGCGCCGACCAGCAGGGCGACCGCGCCGATGCCGTGGATCGCCAGCTCCTTGATCGCGTACACCACGGCGACCATGCCGATCAGCGACAGCGCGACGCTGGTCAGGTCCCACGGGCCCGGATTCGGATTGCGCGACTCCGGCAGCAGCTTGCTGCCGACGACCACCAGCAGGGCCATCACGGGGAGGTTGATCATGAAGACCGAGCCCCACCAGAAGTGCTCCAGCAGGAAGCCGCCGACCACGGGACCGACGGCGGCACCGGCGGACGCCGCGGCGGCCCAGATGCCGACCGCGAGACTGCGCTCCTTCGGGTCGTCGAAGATGTTCCGGATCAGGGCGAGGGTGGACGGCATCAGGGTGGCACCCGCGACACCGAGCAGCGCCCGGGCGACGATCATCATCTCGGGGCTGGACGCATAGGCATTGATCACGGAGACCGCGCCGAACGCGACCGCACCCGTGAGCAGCAGCTTCTTGCGCCCGATCCGGTCACCGAGGCTGCCCATCGAGATCAGCAGACCCGCAATGACGAACGAGTACACGTCGCCGATCCACAGCAGCTGGGTGCCGGACGGCTTCAGGTCCTCGCTCAGGAAGGGGGTGGCGAGGCCGAGCACGGTGGCGTCGACCGCCACCAGCAACACGGCCAGCACCAGGACCGCCAGCGCGAGCCAGCGGCCGGGCGCCTTGACGGTCGCCCCCGTCGCCAACTGGTCGGTACTGGTCATTTCTCCACGCTCCGTCGGGTGATACCGCCGAGTACCATCTCGGCGATCATGTACGAGTAGTCCTTGGCGGCGACCCGGCCGCTCTGCACCGACCAGGCGTACGTGCTCATCAGCCCGTACAGCGCCTCGGTGATCCAGGCCGCCGTGAGGTCGATCCGGAACACGCCCTCTTCTTGGCCGCGCCGGACGAGCCGGCAGATGCGGGCGTCGGACTTGTCCCAGCCCTCGTTGACCTCTCCTTCGAAGAGCTGGTGCTCAGTGATCAAGAAGGAGAGGAGCGGGGCGCAGCGCTCGGACTCGGCGACGAGCCGCCGCAGCGCCTCCGCCGCACTGTCCTCGTCGAGCCGGGCGGCCTCCATGGCCGCCTCGATCTCGCGCAGGCCGAAATCCTCCAGCGCCCGCACCAGGGGCTCCCGCCCGGCGAAGTGCCGGTGCAGGGTGGCCCGCCCCATGCCCGCGGCCTTGGCGACCTCGTCCATGGTCGCGGTGGGCTTCCGGGAGAGCAGGGTGGCGGCAGCCCGCAGGACCTGTTCACGATCGACCGTCATGAGACGATAGTACCTCACGTGAGACATGAATGTCTCATCGCGGGCGGGAAAGCACTTCGCCGCCGCCCGCTGGTGCGGGCGGCGGCGAGGAGGGTGCCGAGCGGTCTGCTGTGGGAGTTACGAGAGCTTGGCGGTGGCCCAGGCGTGCTGGGTCACCAGGTCGGCCTTGACCTCGGCGAGCTGCACGGCCACCGCGGAGGGTGCGGTGCCGCCCCGACCGCTACGGGCGGCCAGGGCCCCCGGCACGTTCAGCACGGAGCGCACCTCGGGCGTCAGGTGCTCGGAGATCTTGGCGAACTGCTCGTCGGTGAGCTGGTCCAGCTCGATGCCGTGCGCCTCGCACTCCTTGACGCACTCCCCAGCGACCTCATGGGCGACCCGGAACGGCACGCCCTGCTTGACCAGCCACTCCGCAATGTCCGTCGCCAGGGAGAAGCCGGCCGGGGCCAGCTCCTCCATGCGCTCCCGGTGGATCGTGAGGGTGGCCATCATGCCGGTGAACGCGGGCAGCAGCACCTCCAGCGTGTCGCAGGAGTCGAAGACGGGCTCCTTGTCCTCCTGGAGGTCGCGGTTGTACGCGAGGGGCAGCGCCTTCAGCGTCGCCAGCAGACCCGTGAGGTTGCCGATGAGCCGGCCGGACTTGCCGCGCGCCAGCTCGGCGATGTCCGGGTTCTTCTTCTGGGGCATGATCGACGAGCCGGTGGAGAAGGCGTCGTCGAGGGTGACGAAGGAGAACTCCTTGGTGTTCCAGATGATGACCTCTTCGGCGATCCGGGAGAGGTTCACCCCGATCATCGCGGTGATGAAGGCGAACTCCGCCACGAAGTCACGGGAGGCCGTGCCGTCGATGGAGTTGCCCGCGGAGCCCCGCTCGAAGCCGAGGTCGGCGGCGACGGCCTCCGGGTCGAGACCGAGGGAGGAGCCGGCCAGCGCCCCCGAACCGTAGGGCGACACCGCGGTGCGGTCGTCCCACTGCCGCAGGCGCTCGGCGTCCCGGGAGAGCGCCTGGACGTGCGCGAGGACGTGGTGGGCGAAGAGCACCGGCTGGGCGTGCTGGAGGTGGGTGCGGCCCGGCATGGCGACGTCCGGGTGGGCCTCGGCGAGCCCGACGAGGGCGTCCTGGAGTTCGGCGATCAGCCCGCCGACGATCCTGGCGTGGTCCCGGAGGTACATCCGGAAGAGGGTGGCCACCTGGTCGTTGCGCGAGCGGCCGGCCCGCAGCTTGCCGCCGAGATCGGGCCCCAGGCGCTCCAGGAGGCCGCGCTCCAGCGCGGTGTGGACGTCCTCGTCGGCGATGGTGCCGGTGAAGGAGCCGTCGGCGACGTCCGCGGCGAGCTGGTCGAGCCCGGCGATCATCCGGGTGAGTTCGTCCCTGGTGAGCAGCCCCGCCTTGTGCAGCACTCGGGCGTGGGCACGGGATCCGGCGATGTCGTACGGCGCGAGCCGCCAGTCGAAGTGGACGGAGGCGGACAGCTTCGCCAGCGCCTCGGCCGGCCCGTCTGCGAACCGGGCACCCCAGAGCCGGACGTCACCGTTGTTGCTGCTCACAGCTTTCAAGCTCCTCATGCAGATGGATGTACGGCCGTCCCCCCGCCGCGCAGGAAGCGGGGAGACGGCCGGTGAACGACTCGGGGCGCCCCGGGTCACGCCGGGCACCCGTGCCCCGGGCGTCTTGACGGTGTCGCGTGGAGCCCGATCAGCCCTGGAGGTCCCGCCGAGCGGCGATCTTCGCCGAGAGTCCGAAGATCTCGATGAAGCCCTGGGCCTTCGACTGGTCGAAGGTGTCGCCGGAGTCGTAGGTGGCGAGGTTGAAGTCGTAGAGCGACTGCTCGGACTTCCGGCCGGTGACGACGGCCCGGCCGCCGTGGAGGGTCATCCGGACGTCGCCCGTGACGTGCTCGTTGGCCTCGTTGATGAAGCCGTCCAGGGCGCGCTTCAGCGGGGAGAACCACAGGCCGTCGTAGACCATCTCGCCCCAGCGCTGCTCGACCTGCCGCTTGTACCGCGCCAGCTCGCGCTCGACCGTGACGTTCTCCAGCTCCTGGTGGGCCGTGATCAGCGCGATCGCGCCCGGGGCCTCGTAGACCTCGCGGGACTTGATGCCGACGAGCCGGTCCTCGACCATGTCGATCCGGCCGACGCCCTGGGCACCGGCCCGCTCGTTCAACTGCTGGATGGCCTGGAGGACCGTCACCGGCCGGCCGTCGATGGCGACCGGGACGCCCTCCTTGAAGGAGATGACGACCTCGTCGGCCTCGCGGGCCTCGGCGGGGTTGGAGGTGTACTCGTAGATGTCCTCGATCGGGGCGTTCCAGATGTCTTCGAGGAAGCCGGTCTCGATGGCCCGGCCGAAGACGTTCTGGTCGATCGAGTAGGGGGACTTCTTCGTCGTGGCGATCGGGAGCTGCTTCGCCTCGCAGAAGGCGATCGCCTTGTCACGGGTCATGGCGTAGTCCCGGACGGGGGCGATGCACTTCAGGTCGGGGCCCAGCGCGGTGATGCCGGCCTCGAAGCGGACCTGGTCATTGCCCTTGCCGGTGCAGCCGTGGGCCACGATGCCGGCGTCGTGCTTGCGGGCGGCAGCGACCAGGTGCTTGACGATGGTGGGGCGGGAGAGGGCCGACACCAGCGGGTACCGGTCCATGTAGAGGGCGTTCGCCTTGATCGCCGGGAGGCAGTACTCCTCGGCGAACTCGTCCTTGGCGTCCGCGACCTCCGCCTCGACGGCACCGCAGGCGAGCGCACGCTTGCGGATGACGTCCAGGTCCTCGCCGCCCTGGCCGACGTCCACGGCGACGGCGATGACCTCGGCGCCCGTCTCCTCGGCGATCCAACCGATGGCGACGGAGGTGTCCAGACCGCCCGAGTAGGCGAGTACGACGCGCTCGGCCACGAGTTTCTCCTTACGATGCATTCCGGCGATGGCATAAGTATGCATCGCCCTGCATGTTTCGTCAACGCCCCGCAGGGATGCCGTGGAGCGAAAAGCCGGGGAACGCCAGAGAAAGCGGTGCGGACCAGCGTGTACGGGCGCGTACGGAGCACTCCCGGGGGCGCGCGGGACGCGGCGTGCGTACGGTCGCAGTCATGCGCCACCGTCTCGCCCTGGGCTCCGTCCTGCTGCTGCTCGCCGCCGGGACCGTCGGCGTCGCGCCGTCGCCCGCGCCCCCGGTGCCGGCACTGCCCCATCGGATGGCGGACACGGGCGGCGGCAGCCAGCTGATCACCGCCGAGGCGCCCGGGATCGGCTCCACCACGGGGCGGGTCACCTGGTGGGAGCGCGGCTGGCGCGGTCGGTGGCGGGCGGTGGGGTCGACGCCGGCCCGCTTCGGTGCGAACGGGCTGGCCGAGGGCACCGCCCGGATCCAGGGCACGTCCACCACGCCGACCGGGCTGTACGCGCTGCCGTACGCCTTCGGCATCGCCCCGGCGCCTGCGGGCACCCGGTACGCGTACCGCCCGGTGACGGATCGGTCCTGGTGGTGTCAGGACAACGAGTCCCGGGCGTACAACCGCTGGGTGGAGGACCTGCCGGCGGACTGCCGGGCGGCCGAGTCGGAGCACCTCGTGGAGTACGGCGCCCAGTACGCCCGTGCGCTGGTCATCGGCTTCAACTACGACCGGCCGGTGCGCGGCCGGGGTGCCGGGATCTTTCTGCATGTGAACGGTGCGGGAGCGACGGCCGGCTGTGTCTCCGTGCCGGCCGCCGCGATGGCCCGGATCCTGGCGTGGGCGGATCCGGCACGACGTCCGCACATCGCGATCGGTACGGAGTCGGGACCCACGGCCCTCACGGAGTACTGAGGAGGCCAGGCGCCCGTGGGGCCGTGGGGTGCTGCGGTCAGCGGGCCCGCTGGGCGAGCCGCAGCAGGTGGTCGGCGAGCGCCTGACCGCCCTGCGGGTCCCGACTGATCAGCAGCAGGGTGTCGTCCCCGGCGATCGTGCCGAGGATGGCGCGCAGTTCTGCTTGGTCGATGGCCGAGGCGAGGAACTGGGCGGCACCGGGCGGAGTGCGCAGGACGACCAGGTTCGCCGAGGCTTCCGCGGAGATCAGCAGTTCGCCGGAGAGTCTGCGCATCCGCTCCTCCTTGGCGGACTCTCCGAGCGGGGCCTGCGGCGTGCGGAAGCCGCCCTCGCTGGGCACGGCGTAGATCAGCTCGCCACCGGTGTTGCGGATCTTGACCGCGCCCAACTCGTCGAGGTCCCGGGAGAGCGTCGCCTGGGTGACGCTCAGTCCGCTGTCCGCGAGCAGCTTGGCGAGCTGGCTCTGGGAGCGGACGGGCTGCCGGTTGAGGATGTCGACGATCCGACGGTGGCGGGCCATTCGGGTGTGCGGAACTGCGGGGCCACCCGCGTCGGCCGCCTGTCCGGCCGCCACGGTGGCCGCCTCTTCGTCGCGCGCCTGCTGTGCCGCTGTGTCTCGCGCCTCGGTCATCGTCGTCTCATTCCCCGTTCCGTCCTTCCGCGTCGTCCAGCACGCCGGGCAGTGCCTGGAGGAACGCGTCCACAGCCTCCTCACCGATCGTCAGGGGCGGCATCAGCCGTACGACATCGGGGGCGGGGACGTTGACCAGGAACCCGGCGCTCTGAGCCGCCTTCTGCACCTGGGGCGCGAGCGGCTTCCTGAGCACGATACCCAGCAGCAGTCCGGCACCGCGGACATGGGAGACCAGCGGGTGGCCGAGGGATTCGACGCCGTCGCGGATCTTCTCCCCGAGCCGCTTGACCTCGTCGAGGATCCCTTCGGCGGCGATGGTGTCGAGGACGGCGAGTCCGGCGGCGCAGGCGACCGGGTTCCCGCCGAAGGTGGTGCCGTGCTGACCGGGCTTCAACAGGTCGGCGGCCGGGCCGAAGACGAGCGTCGCGCCGAGGGGCAGTCCGCCGCCGAGGGCCTTGGCGAGGGTGACGACGTCAGCTTCGACGCCCTCGGCCTGGGCGGCGAACCAGTGGCCGGTCCGTCCGATGCCGGTCTGGACCTCGTCGAGGACGAGGAGGGTGCCGGTGGCCCGGGTGATCTCCCGCGCTGCGGTCAGATATCCCTTGGGCGGGGTGACCACGCCGTTCTCACCCTGGATGGGCTCGATGATGACGAAGGCGGTCTCTTCGGTGACCGCGGCGCGCAGGGCTTCGACGTCTCCGTACGGCACGTGGGTGACGTCGCCGGGCAGCGGCAGGAACGGCTCCTGCTTGCCGGGCTGTCCGGTGAGGGCGAGGGCGCCCATGGTCCGGCCGTGGAAGCCGCCCTGGGTGGCGACCATGTGTCGACGGCCCGTCAGCCGGCCGATCTTGAACGCAGCTTCGTTGGCTTCGGCGCCGGAGTTGCAGAAGAAGACGCGGCCGGGGCGGCCGGCGAGCTGGACGAGCCGTTCGGCGAGGGCGACGGCGGGCTCGGCGACGTACAGGTTGGAGACATGGCCGAGGGAGGAGATCTGGCGGGTGACGGCCTCGACGACCGCGGGGTGGGCGTGGCCCAGGGCGTTCACCGCGATGCCGCCGACGAAGTCGGTGTACGTGGTGCCGTCGGCGTCCCGGAGGGTGGCGCCCGCGCCGTCGGTGAGGGCGACGGCCGGAGTGCCGTAGTTGTCGGTCATGACGTCCTGCCAGCGCTGGACGTGCTCCTCGTTCGTCATTGGTCCCCCTGGGCGCCGGCCGGCGCCTGTCCGTCGGGCACGACCATCGTGCCGATTCCCGAGTCGGTGAAGATCTCCAGCAGGATGGAGTGCGGCACCCGGCCGTCGATGACGCGCGCGGTGGTGACGCCGTTGCGCACGGCGTGCAGACAGCCCTCCATCTTGGGGACCATGCCGCTGGAGAGGTCGGGAAGCAGCTTCTCCAGCTCGGTGGCGGTGAGTCGGCTGATCACCTCGTCGCTGTGCGGCCAGTCCTCGTACAGGCCCTCGACGTCGGTGAGGACCATCAGCGTCTCCGCCCCCAGGCCCGCAGCGAGTGCCGCAGCCGCCGTATCAGCATTGACGTTGTAGACATGCCCGTCGTCCTCCGCACGGGCGATCGAGGAGACGACGGGGATCCGGCCGTCCTCCAGGAGTGCGGTGATGACCCCGGTGTCGATCGCGCTGATCTCTCCGACGCGGCCGATGTCGACGGGCTGTCCGTCGATCGTCGGCCGGTGCTTGGTGGCGGTTATGGTGTGGCCGTCCTCGCCGGTGATGCCGACGGCGAGCGGGCCGTGTTCGTTGAGGAGGCCGACGAGCTCGCGCTGCACCTGGCCGGCCAGCACCATGCGGACGACGTCCATCGCCTCGGGCGAGGTGACGCGCAGGCCCGCCTTGAACTCGCTCTCCAGACCGTGCCGGTCGAGCTGGGCGGTGATCTGCGGGCCACCGCCGTGGACCACGACGGGCCGGAGGCCGGCGTGCCGCAGGAAGACGACGTCCTGGGCGAAGGCGGCCTTGAGGTCCTCGTCGACCATGGCGTTGCCGCCGAACTTGATGACGACGGTCTTGCCGTAGTGGCGGGTCAGCCAGGGCAGAGCCTCGATGAGGGTCTGCGCCTTGGGTAGCGCGGTGTGCTTCCGGGCGCTGGCGGCGCCGGAGCTGCGGGTCGGGTTCTTGTGGTCGCTCATGAGCTGTACGCGCTGTTCTCGTGGACGTAGTCGGCGGTGAGGTCGTTGGCCCAGATCACCGCGGACTCGGTGCCGGCGGCGAGGTCGGCGGTGATCGCGACCTCGCGGAAGCGCATGTCGACGAGGTCGCGGTCCTCGCCGACGGAGCCGTTCTTGCAGACCCAGATGCCGTTGATCGCGACATTGAGCTCGTCGGGCTCGAAGGCGGCGCTGGTGGTGCCGATGGCGGAGAGCACCCGGCCCCAGTTCGGGTCCTCGCCGTGGATGGCGCACTTCAGGAGGTTGTTACGGGCGATGGAGCGGCCGACCTCGACCGCGTCGGCCTCGGTGGCGGCGCCGACGACCTCGATGCGGATGTCCTTGGAGGCGCCTTCGGCGTCGCCGATGAGCTGGCGGGCGAGGTCGTCGCAGACGGCCCGGACGCCGGCGGCGAAGTCGTCGTACTCCGGGGTGGTGCCGGCGGCGCCGGAGGCCAGCAGGAGCACGGTGTCGTTGGTCGACATGCAGCCGTCGGAGTCGATCCGGTCGAAGGTGAGGCGGGTGGCGCCCCGCAGGGCGCGGTCCAGGGTGGCGGAGTCCACGTCGGCGTCGGTGGTGAGGACGACGAGCATGGTGGCGAGGCCGGGGGCGAGCATGCCGGCGCCCTTGGCCATGCCGCCGACGGTCCAGCCCTCGCCCTGGTGCACGGAGGTCTTGTGGACGGTGTCGGTGGTCTTGATGGCGATGGCCGCCTTCTCGCCGCCGTGTTCGCTGAGCTGGGCGACGGCCGTGTCCACGCCGGGGAGCAGCTTCTCCATCGGCAGCAGGGTCCCGATCAGCCCGGTGGAGGCGACGGCGACCTCGCCGGAGTTGTGTCCGCCGAGGGCTTCGGCGACCTTCTCGGCGGTGGCGTGGGTGTCCTGGAAGCCCTTGGGGCCGGTGCAGGCGTTGGCTCCGCCGGAGTTGAGCACGACGGCGGTGACCTGGCCGCCCTTCAGCACCTGCTCGGACCACAGGACGGGGGCGGCCTTGACGCGGTTCGAGGTGAAGACGCCCGCGGCGGCGCGGCTGGGCCCGGTGTTGACCACGAGGGCCAGGTCCGGGGCGCCGCTCTCCTTGATTCCGGCCGCGATGCCCGCGGCGGTGAATCCTTGCGCTGCGGTGACGCTCACTGGGTCTCCTTTGTCGCGGTGGTGGTCTCGGTGACGGTCTGGGGGGTGGCCGCGGTGGCCCGACGGGCTACGGAGCGGGGCGAGCGGAGGGTCACGGGGCCACGCCGATGGTGGACAGCCCGGTCTCCTCGGGGAGTCCGAGGGCGATGTTCATGCTCTGCACCGCGGCGCCCGCGGTGCCCTTGGTGAGGTTGTCGATCGCGCTGATGGCGATGATCCGGTCGGCGGCGGCGTCGTGTGCGACCTGGATGTGGACGGCGTTGGAGCCCTGGACGGACCCGGTCGCCGGCCACTGGCCCTCGGGCAGCAGATGGACGAACGGCTCGTCGGCCAGCGCCTTCTCGTACGCCGCGCGGACGGTCTGGGCCGTGGTGCCGGGCTTGGCCTTGGCCGAGCAGGTGGCGAGGATGCCGCGGGGCATGGGGGCGAGCGTCGGCGTGAAGGAGACCGTGACCGGCTCCCCCGCGACCGCGCTCAGGTTCTGCACCATCTCGGGGGTGTGGCGGTGGGCGCCGCCGACCCCGTACGGACTCATGGAGCCCATGACCTCGGACCCCAGCAGATGCGGCTTGGGCGCCTTGCCCGCTCCGGAGGTGCCGGAGGCCGCGGTGATCACGGCCTCGGGCTCGGCGAGACCCGCCGCGTACGCCGGGAAGAGAGCCAGGGACACCGCGGTGGGGTAGCACCCGGGCACCGCGATCCGCCGCGCGCCGGTGAGCGCGCTCCGGCCGCCGGGCAGCTCCGGCAGCCCGTACGGCCAGGTCCCGGCGTGGGGCGATCCGTAGAACTTCTCCCATGCGGCGGCCGACTCCAGCCGGAAGTCGGCGCCCATGTCGATCACCAGGGCCGCGTCACCGAGCTGCTCGGCGACCGCGGCGGACTGGCCGTGCGGCAGCGCGAGGAACACGACGTCGTGCCCGGCGAGCACCTCGCTCGTCGTCGGCTGGAGCACCCGGCCGGCGAGCGGCAGCAGATGCGGCTGGAGACCGCCCAGCGCCTGCCCCGCATTCGCATGGCCGGTGAGCGCGCCTATCTCGACGCCCGGATGCACGAGCAGCAGCCTCAGCAGCTCCCCGCCCGCATAGCCACTGGCGCCGGCCACTGCCGCCCGCACCACTGTCGAACCCGCCATTGAACCCTCCTCGACCATGGCATGACTATACGCAGCACCGCAGTGTTATGCAATCACTCGCACGGCAGAAGCCCCCGCGGAGCCAGTGCGGCCCCCGGCCGCCGCCTGCAACCCACCGGAATCCCCACCTCCGCAACCCATTGCCGCGCCACGGCGTCCACCTCCATGACAGACGGCCGCCGACCACCAGGGAGAGCACGTGGCGAAGAAGGACCGGAAGGCGGACGAGCCGGCGGAGAAGGACCGCGAGAAGTGGATGGCGCGTTTCCAGGTACGGCTGGCCATGCAGCCGGGCGTGGACCGCGCCGTCGTACTCCAGGCGGTCAAGGAGGTCACGGCGCACTGCTCGGAGACGGGAGAGCACCCGCGGACCGCCTTCGGCGACCCGGACGCCCATGCCGTGCAGACCGCCGCGCGGCTGGTGCCGGCGGACCAGGCCGCGCGCGCGAAGCGGCACAACACCGTGGTGGACGCGCTCGACTCCGCGCTGAAGAGGGTCGGGGGCGCCGCCGGTCTGCGGTGACACCGATCCTGCTGCGCCCGCTGCTGGTGACGGGCAGCGCGCCGCCCCGGTGACGACCGCCCTGCTTCGCCCGGTCGAGATGCAGGTCAGCCGATGCCGCAGATGACACCCACCACGCTTCGACTCGACCCTGTGGGCCGACTCCAGCGTTGAAGGGCCAGATCGGCAACTCGGTCTCACCGCTGCAGAACGCACCCCGGAATTCATGGCCTTGTGTCACCAATTCGTGTCATGCAGTGAAGGTTCCGGCATGGGTGCACGGGGCACGGGCAGAACCCGGTGCGAGAGCGCCCGTGCCGGGAGGTGGGACGTGTTGACGGGATTCCTCGACGGACTCAGCAGACTCAGGAAGCGGTGGAGCGAGTCGAGCGGGAGGAGCGGGGCAGGACCGGGTGGTGGGGATCCGGTCTTCACCGCGGACTTCGGGTCCAGCACGCAGTGGGTGGCCGGGCGCTCCTGGGCGTACCCCGGCGGCGGCCCGGTCAATCCGGGGGACAACAAGCTGGATCATCTGGTGGCCGATCCTGCGTACAGCCGCGGCGGGGTCTTCCGGGCCACCCTGCGGCCGGACGGCCTGTGGGACGCCGGGTTGCTCACCACGGAGGGCAGCGACGAGGGGTTCGCGCTGCGCGCCGGCGACGTCCTGGAGGCGCGGGTGCGGCTGCCGACGGAGACGGGGGCGTGGCCGGCGATCTGGACGTGGGCGGACGGGGGTCAGGAGATCGACGTCTTCGAGTACCACCCGGACAATCCGGATCTGCTGGAGCTGTCGAACCGGGTGCGCGGCGGCCAGCGCTACCACCGGGATCCGGCGATCGCGCCCGGCGCCTGGGTGGACCTGACGGTCGAGCTGGGGTCGCGGTCGGTCGTGTGGTGGGTCAACGGACAGCGGGTGTACGACGACCACCGGGGCGTGGGGCGGCGCTGGCGGGCGTATCTGATCGTGAACCTCTCGGTGTGCGCCGGGCGTTACCACCCGGCGCCGGACCCGGGGGTCTCGGAGATGTCGTACGAGGTGTCCCGGCTGGTGGTGCGCCGGCCGTAGCTCCCGGGCCCCGGCACGGGCGTGACGGGGGCGCCGGCTCAGGTCGCGTACACCGCCGTGACGTTGTCCCGGGGCTGCGGGCGGTGCGTGGCCGCCGGGCCCTCGGCGAAGACGCGCAGCAGGTTCTCGGTGGTGCGGGTGACGAAGGCGCCGGTGCGGGAGTCCATGCCGTGGTTGCGGCCGTTCTCCAGCGTCCCCGCCATCAGGGCCTCGACCCAGCGCATCGTCCCGGTGGCGAAGACGCCGGCGCCGCTGGCCGTCGTGTAGGAGGCGGAGTCCGCATGGCTGGTGCGACCGTTGCAGACGAGGGGCGAGTGGCTGATGATCTCCAGCGGTCGCGGGGTGGGCATGCCGGGGGTGACGCGGTCGTACTCCACGCCGACCAGGTGGTCGAAGCGGTCCCCGGCGCGCACCCCGGTCCCGGCGAAGAGCCAGTGGTCGGCGGCGTGCACGACGTAGGGGGCGTCGGTGGGGTAGCCCTCGTAGAGGACTCCGGTGGGCGGGGATTCGGGGTCGGCCGCGGGCGGTTGGCGGAAGTCGTTCGTCGGCAGGGCCGGGTGGGTCGCGAGATGCGGATCGTCCCGGTGGGCGGTCTTGTAGCAGACCACGGTGCGGACGTTCCCCGGGGCGCCGTCCTCGCCCCGGTCGAGGTCGTGGCCGCCCCAGGTGTTGTACGCCTGCCAGGTGGCGACGGCGTGCATCACGACGGTGCGGCCGGCGGCGCTCGGGGAGCGGACGACGAGGGGGACGTAGCGCTGGCGGCCGTTCTCGGCGTCCAGTCGTAGCAGGTACGCGCCCGGCGGCCAGCCTTCGGTGGCCACGTCCGTGGTGCGCGCCCAGTCCGCGCGCACGGTGCGGGTGGCGTCGGTCAGGCGGCCCGGGGGCTGGCGCCGGCCGGCCGTCCGGGGCGAGCGCCAGTCGAGGCGGGCGCCGGCCCCGCCGTACCAGCCGATGCGGCACGCGGAGACGGTGAAGCCGGGTGCCGTGGTGGACACGTGCAGGCCGAACCGCTCCCCCGGCAGGACGCTGATCTGGTCCGGGTAGCCCTCGACGGCGTCGGGCGGGCCGGTGGAGCGCAGGCGCCAGTCGGCGTTGCCGGCAAGACCGCGCTCGGCGGCTTCGGCTGACGGGGGCGCGGTCGTCGGCCGGGCGGTGCCGGTCGGGCCGTCGCCCGGGGTGTCGCAGGCGGCGGTCGCTGCGGCGATGCCGGCGGCCCCGGCGGCGCCCAGGAAGCGTCGTCGGTCGAGGCCGGCCCGCTCTTGTGCGACGTCGCCCCGTCCGCCAGCTGGCACGTCAGCGTTCACCGGCCACTCCCGTACGCCCGCCCTCCCCTGTCTCTCTTGCCCCCTGCGCGTCGAACCTCTGCGAGGGGGCGTCGGCGGACGACCGATGAGGGCCGAACGGGTCGGGACGGCGCCAGGCGGCGTGGCAGAGGAGGGCGAGCAGTTGGACGGCCGCGGCGGTCAGCAGTGCGAGGGACAGGGAGCGGGTGGCGAGGGGGCCGGCCGCGGCGGCGCCGACGGCGAAGCCGCTCAGTTTCGCGCTCGCGCCGGTGGTGAAGATCTGGCCGCGCAGGCGCTGCGGCGCCTCGCGGTGGCGGATCGCGAACACGGCGGTGAGCTGCGGCCCTTCGGCGGCGCCGAGCAGGACGGCGGCGGCGAGGACCGCGACGGGGTGGACGGTGGCGGCGAGCGCGAGGGCGAGGGCGAGGACGGCCGTGCTCCAGCCGACGACCGCGTCCGGGCTCAGGGGGGCGGGACGCCGGGCGAGCAGGGCGTTGGCGGCGAGCGCTGCGAAGGCGACGAGGGAGAGCAGGACGGTGCCTTGGCCGGTGCCGCCGAGCGCCTGGTGCCCGAGGAGCGGGGCGCAGGCGACGAGCATGCCCTGTCCCGCGCAGGAGATGACGGAGGTCGTGGTCGCGCGGGCGAGCGGAGGGATCCGTACGATCGCGCGGAACCCGGCCGCCAGGTCCGCGCGGATGGGCCCGGTCGCGCCGTCGGTGGCGGCCCGGTCGGTCCGCGGCGGCAGTGCCAGCGCGACGGGCAGGGCGAGGGCGACCAGCGCGGCCGAGACGACGACGGCGGCGTTCGCGCCGGCGAGGTGTGCGGTGAGGCCGGCGAGCGCGGGGCCGACGAGTCCGGCCGCGTTGAAGGTCATCGCGTCGTACGCGTTCGCCCGGGGCAGGGTCCGCGGGTTGACGACCCGGGGCAGTTGGGAGGTCCAGCCGCCGGCGAGGGCGGGCCCGAGGAGTCCGGCGAGGACGGCGACGGCGAGGGTGAGGGCGATCGGGACGCGGCCGAGGCAGCCGAGGACGACGAGGAGCGCCGCGGCGTAGCCGGCGAGCGCGGCCGACAGCAGCCGGCCGGGGCGGGTGGCGCGGTCGAGGAGGGCGCCGAGGAGCGGGCCGCCGACGGCGGCGGCGATGGTGACGCCGGCGAGGAGCGCGGAGGCAGTGGCGGCCGATCCGGTGGCAGCGAGTCCGGCGAGCAGCAGGGCGGGGCCGGACATCTCGTCTCCGGTGCGGGCCGCCGCCGCGCCCGTGGTGTAGCCCGCCAGCCCGATTCCGTAACGCTTCAGCATGCCCAGCACGTTACGGAGGTAACTCAATCATTCGCTAGTTGCGTTACATGCGGTACGTTCGACCATATGGCCACCACGAGCGGAATCTGGTCGGCGCGGCACTCGGTCCAGGCGATGGCGGACCGCACCGCCGCCCTGATCAATGCCCTGAGCTGTGACGATCCCACTCCGGACGCGATCGCTGGGGTGTTGCGGGCGCACGGCGAGACGGACACCGACGTAGAGCGGTTGACGCAGCGGGACGTGGTGGAGATGCGTGCGGCGGCGGAGCAGCTCCGTACGGTCTTCTCCGCCCGGGACGTGGACGCCGCGGCCGAGTCCCTGAACGCCCTGCTGCCGCGGAGCACCGGACTGCTGCGGCTGACCTCCCACGGCGGCGCGTCGCCCTGGCACCCCCATCTGGACGGACATGACGAGGCACCGTGGGGCGAGTGGCTGGTGGCGTCGTCGTGTCTGGCGCTGACCGTCCTCCTCTGGGACCGCCAGCGTCCACCGGGCGCCGTCTGCACCTCGTCGAGCTGCGAGAACGTCTTCCTCACCGTGGGCAGCGGGCCGGAGCGCCGCTACTGCTCGCGGCGGTGCGCGACCCGTGAGCGGGTGGCGGCGCACCGGCGCGCCCGCGGCTGAGCCGCTTCGCGCGGCCGTCAGCCCCGGACCTCGTCGTACGCGGTCCGCAGTCGGCGCACCCCCTCGGCGATCTCGCCGGGGCCGGCCACCCCGGCGAAGCTCAGGCGCAGATGGCCGGCCGGGGGTTCGGCGCCGAAGTACGGCCGGCCGCCCGCGACCGCGACGCCCGCGCGCAGGGCGGCGGACTGGAGGGCGGCCTCCTCGACGCCTTCGGGCAGCCGCAGCCAGAGGTGGAAGCCGCCCGCCGGCACGTACGGCAGGGAGAGCTGCGGCAGGGCGGAGCCGAGCGCCCCGGTCAGGACGGAGCGGCGCGCCGTCAACTCGGCGGCGAGGGAGCGCAGGTGGCGGCTCCAGGCGGGTGAGCCGACCAGTTCGAGTGCGGCTTCCTGGAGGGGGCGGGCGACGAAGAAGCTGTCGACGACGTGGATGGCCCGCAGCCGCTCCAGGACCGGGCCGCGGGCCGCGAGCACGCCCACGCGCAGGCTGGGCGAGCAGACCTTCGTCAGGGAGCCGACGTGGACGACGACGCCGTCGCGGTCGTCGGCGGCCAGGGTGCGCGGCAGCAGTCCGGCGTCCTCGTGGACCAGTCGCCGGGCGAAGTCGTCCTCGACGACGAACGCGCCGGCGGCGCGGGCGATCCGCAGCACCTCGGGGCGGCGGGCGGCGGCCAGCACCCCACCGGTCGGGTTCTGGAACAGGGGCTGGCAGACGAAGACACGGGCGCCGGTGGCCCGGAAGGCGGCGGCGAGGAGTTCGGTCCGCACGCCGTCCGCGTCCACCGGGACGGGTACGGGCCGCAGCCCGGCGGCGCGGGCGATGGCGAGCAGCCCGGGATAGGTGGGCGACTCGACGAGGACGGGGGCGCCGGGCGGGGCGAGGGCGCGCAGGGCGGTGGTGAGCGCGGACTGTCCGCCCGCCGTGATCAGCGCGTCCGCCGCGGTGTGGGTGGCGCCGACGCCGCGGGCGAACCACTCCCTCAGCTCGTGCAGCCCTTCGGTGGGCGGGCGGCTCCAGGCGCCGGGGCGGCGGCCGGCGCGGGCCAGGGCCGCGGCCATCGCCCGCTCGGGCTGGAGCGCGGGGTGCAGATATCCGCCGTTGAACTCGACGACGCCGGTCGGGGGCGCGGCGAGGGTGGCGAGGACGCCGGAGGCGTCGACGGTACGGGGGACGAGTTCGCCGGCGACGGAGGCGCTGAGGGTGACCTCCTGCCAGGAGGTGTCGCCGGCCGGCGACAGTTCGGGCCGCGGCTCGGCCCGGTAGGCGCCGGCGCCCGGGCGGGTGACGACCAGGCCCTCCGCGGTGAGTTGGGCGAGGGCGCGGGAGACCGTCACGGGAGAGACCCGGTAGCGCTCGACGAGGGCCCTGCTCGACGGCAGCTTTCCACCGGGTGAGTAGCGGTCAAGCTCCTTCTTCAGCTTCTCCGCTAGATCAGCCACACTGCTACGCTCATGCATGACAGCACAGGATAGCGCTACTCACTCCACGGCGATAACGGTCACCGTCCCCGCCACCGCGGAGGCTGCGCCGGGTGACGGGTCCGCCCGCGGCGGCGTGCTCCTCGCCGCGCTCGGCGTCGTCGCCTTCTCCCTCACCTTCCCGTCCACGGTGTGGGGGCTCGAATCCTTCGGCCCGTGGTCCCTCGTCTGTCTGCGCAGCGTGCTGGCGGCCCTGGTCGCGGGCGGCTTCCTCCTCGCGCTGCGCGTCCCGCTGCCCGAGCGCCGCCACTGGGGTCCCCTCGCCGTGGTCGCGGGCGGCGTCGTCGTGGGCTTCCCGCTGCTGACGACCCTGGCGCTGCGGTCCTCGTCCACCTCGCACGCCACGGTGGTCGTGGGACTGCTGCCGCTGACGACCGCGGTGTTCGCGGCCGTACGCACCGGTCGTCGCCCCTCCCGGACGTTCTGGCTCGCGGCGCTCGCCGGCGCGGCCGTGGTGATCGGCTTCACCGTCGCGGAGAGCGGCGGTGAACCGCAGGGCCCCGACCTGTACCTCTTCGCCGCCCTGCTGGTGTGCGCGGCCGGGTACACCGAGGGTGGCCGGCTGGCCCGCTGGATGCCGGGCTGGCAGGTCATCGGCTGGGCGCTGGTGCTGTGCCTGCCGCTCGCCGCGGTCGGCTCCGTGCTGGCGCTGGCGCAGGAGCCGGTGCGCTGGAGCGCGCAGGGGGTGACGGGGCTGGTGTGGGTGGCCCTGGTCTCCACCTTCTTCGGGCTGTACGTCTGGTACCGCGGCATGGCCGCGATCGGCATCCCCCGCGCCAGTCAGCTCCAACTGGCGCAGCCGCTGCTCACGCTCGTGTGGTCGGTGGCGCTGCTGGGCGAGACGCTGGCGCCGGCCGCGCCGCTCGCCGCCGTCGCGGTGCTGGTGTGCATCGCGGTCACCCAGCGGACCCGCGCCTGAGCACCCCGCACGGCGCCCGCGAAGGTGCGCGCCGGACCCTCCGCCGTAAACTCGGAAGCACACGGACCACCCGCCTTCGAGGAGGTCACTCCCGATGCACGCGAACGTGGGCGACAAGCTTGTGGTGCACGGCAGGACCGTGGGCCACCACGACCGGACCGCCGAGGTCGTCGACGTGCTGGGCGAGGACGGCGCGCCGCCGTACCGCGTCCGCTTCGACGACGACGGCCACGAGTGCCTGGTGTCACCGGGCCCCGACACCGTGGTCCGGCCGCACGAACAACCCGCCTGACGCAGGCGGCCCGGGCCCCCGGCGTCACGTCGGCGGCAGCACCCTCGTCGGATAGTGGTCGGCCACCACGCGCGCCATCGCCCCGATGCGGTCGGCGCCCACTTCCTTCGCCGAGAAGAAGCAGTGGCCGCGGACCTGCGGGTACTTCTTCGCGAAGGTCAGGTGGCGGGAGAGTTCCGCCGGGTCCTGCCAGGGCGCGCCCTGTGCCGGGTCACCGGCCTTGTAGAGCGCCTCGCCGACGTAGAGGTGCACGTCCGTGCCGCTGACGAGGGAGTTCCACCAGGGGATCAGCTTCGCGTAGTCCGCGGCGGCGTAGCCGATGTTCCAGTACACCTGCGGGACGACGTAGTCGATCCAGCCCTCCTTGACCCAGCGCCGGGTGTCGGCGTGCAGGTCGTCGTAGGTCTCGATGCCCGCGCGGGAGTCGGAGCCGCGGGAGTCGGTGCTCGCGTTGCGCCAGACCGCGAACGGGCTGATCCCGAAGGACACCCCGTCCCGCACCTCCTTGATCCGGTCGGACATCTCCCGCACCAGCAGGTCGATGTTGTTCCGCCGCCAGGCCGCCTTGTCGGCGAAGCCGGCGCCGTGCCGGGCGAAGGTGGGGTCGTCGCCGAAGCTCTGCCCGGCCACGGGGTACGGGTAGAAGTAGTCGTCGAAGTGGACGCCGTCGACGGCGTACCGGCGCACCGCGTCCACCATGGCGTCCTGCACGAAGGAGCGGACCGCCGGAACGCCCGGGTCGTAGTACAGCTTCCCGCCGTACGGCAGCACCCAGCTCGGGTTCAGCCGGGCCGGATGGGTCGTGGCGAGCCGGGAGGGGTCGGTGTGGGTGGCGACCCGGTAGGGGTTGAACCACGCGTGCAGCTCCAGACCGCGGCGGTGGGCCTCCGTGACGGCCGTGCCCAGCGGGTCCCAGCCGGGGTCCTTGCCCTGCACCCCGGTCAGGTACTGCGACCACGGTTCGTACGGGGAGGGCCACAGCGCGTCCGCGGTCGGCCTGACCTGGAACACGACCGCGTTCAGCCGGCGGGCGACGGCGGTGTCGAGGTGTGCGATCAGCTCCGCGCGCTGCTTCTCGGCGCTCAGCCCCGACTTGGACGGCCAGTCGCGGTTGGCGACGGTCGCCAACCACGTCCCGCGGAAGGCGCGCGCTGCGGCACGCCCTCCCGCGCCGCCGCTCCCGCGGGCGCCCTCGGGGGCGGCGACCGCGTCCCCGGCCGTCGCCAGTCCGGCCAGCGCGCCGGCCGTCGCGATGAATCCTCTTCTGCTGATGCGCCCCATGTGCTGCCCGTTTCCCTCTCGCTCCGTCGCGCCCCGTTGCGCTCCGCATCCGAAGCCTGCCCGCCCCTGCCCGCCGCCCACACCTGGTTCCGGAGTAACGTCGTGGGGTCGAGGCGGGCGCCGGAACCTTACGGGGAATCCCGCACGGAAACAGCGAAAGGCACGAGGTGACGGACTCAATGGCCGACATTGCACGCGTCGGAGTGGTGGGCTGTGGCCAGATGGGCGCAGGCATCGCGGAGGTGTGCGCCCGCAGCGGCCTGGAGGTGAAGGTCGCCGAGACGACGGGTGAGGCGCTGGAGCTCGGCCGCACCCGACTGCAGAACTCCCTGTCGAAGGCCGCCGAGCGCGGCAAGATCAGCGAGGAGGAGCGGGACGCGACGCTCGACCGACTGAGCTTCACCACCGATCTCGGGGAGTTCGCGGACCGCGACCTCGTGATCGAGGCCGTGGTGGAGAACGAGCAGGTCAAAACGGAGATCTTCCAGGTCCTCGACCAGGTGGTGACCCGGCCGGACGCCATCCTCGCCTCCAACACCTCCTCCATCCCGCTGGTCAAGCTGGCCGTCGCCACCTCGCGCCCGGACCAGGTCATCGGCATCCACTTCTTCAACCCGGCCCCGGTGCAGAAGCTCGTGGAGCTGATCCCGGCCCTGACGACGTCCGAGGAGACGATCAAGCGCGCCGAGGCCGTCGTGCAGCAGCTGCTCGGCAAGCACGCGATCCGCGCCCAGGACCGCTCGGGCTTCGTGGTGAACGCGCTGCTGATTCCGTATCTGCTCTCCGCGATCCGGATGTTCGAGTCGGGCATCGCCAGCCGCGAGGACATCGACAACGGCATGGAGCTGGGCTGCGCCCACCCGATGGGCCCGCTGAAGCTCTCGGACCTGATCGGCCTCGACACGGTCGCCTCGGTGGCGGACTCGATGTACGCGGAGTTCAAGGAGCCGCTGTACGCCGCTCCGCCGCTGCTCCAGCGCATGGTGGACGCGGGGCGCCTCGGCCGGAAGTCGGGTGCGGGCTTCTACCCGTACGCCTGACAAGACCGTACGCCCGTCCGTGAGCGCGCGCCCAGCAGGTGCCGGACGCGCGCCGCTTCGGTTCGGGCCTCACCCGTGGGGACCTACCCCAGCCGCATGTGGTGCAGCATCAGCAGTCCGGCCGCCATGTTGGCGGCCGGGATCTGTCCTTGGGCGATGAGGTCCGGGATGACCTTCAGCGGGACCCACTCCCGGCGCGAGGACTCGAAGTCGTCCTCCGGGTGGCCGATGTAGGTCGCGCCCTCCGCCCAGTACAGGTGGTGCCGGGCGTCGATGAGGCCGTTGGCCGGTTCGACGGTCAGCAGGTGGCGGAGGGGGCCCGGCCGCCAGCCGGTCTCCTCCTCCATCTCGCGGGCCGCCGCCGTCTCGACGTCCTCGCCGTCCTCGACGACGCCCGCGGCCAGCTCCCAGCCCCAGCTGTCGGTGATGAAGCGGTGGCGCCAGAGCATCAGCACCTCGTTCTCCTCGTTGACCGCGGTCGCGACCGCGACGGCCCGCAGCCGGATGAGGAAGTGGTCCAGGTGCCGGCCGTCGGGGAGGACCACATCGGCGAGGTTCACTCGGAACCACGGGTTTTCATACACAGTGTGCTCGTTGAGGTTCGTCCACTGCACTTTTCTGCCACCTTTCGGCCAGTAGGTGGCAACATCGCAGCAGTCACGCTTTCCCCAAGGAATTGCCGGCAGTTACGGACCGGCCAACCGACAATGCCAGACGAACAGCGCTTTTCGCCGGCGAACCCAAGGGTGGGCCACGGCCGTCGGGGAGCCGGGATCCGGGGCTCTCACAGCGGTACGCGCAGCGCTTCGTCGATCAGGCCGGCGGCCTCCTGCGCGCGGGCGCTGCCGCTCGCGAGGAGGTGCTCGCGCACCGCCCGCAGCCGGTCCCGCAACCGCCGCGACTCCATGCCGAGCGCCCGCTCGGCCATCTCCACGGCCGTCGCCGCCGCCCGGTCCGCCTCGCCGTGGCACAACTCGATCTGACAGAGCATCGCGAGGCGGTGGATCCGCCCGCGGTCGTGGGCGGGCGTGTCGGCCGCGGCGGAGGCGTTCACCCGGGCCGCCGACAGGTCCCCCAGGCTCAGCAGGGCCTCGGCGACCTGCACGTTGACCAGCCCGGGCTGGACGTAGCCGGTCTCGTCGGGCTCGTCGCCGAAGTGGATGCGCTCCGCCTCCCGCTCGGCCAGCCGGATGCAGCGCAGCGCCGCGGCGTTGTCGCCGAGGTGGGCGTACGCCTTGGCCTGCATCGCGTACAGGTCGGCGGCGAGCGCCGGGGTGAGCCGGCCGTCCGCCGCCCGCAGCGCGGCCTCCGCGAACGCCACGGCCTGGCGGTGCTCCGACCGGAACAGCGACTGGTTCACCAGCAGGGCGATCACGTACGCGCCGAGCCCCCGGTCACCGCTGGCCTTGGCGAGCCGCAGCGCCTGGTGGAAGTAGCGCTGGGCGAGCCCGTGGGCGTCGGAGTCGTACGCGCAGATCCCGGCGACGGCCACCAGCCCGCCGGTCGCGCGGTGCAACTGCCGCCCCAGTGCGTCGTCGTACGAGCCGCGCAGCAGCGGCGCCGTCTCGGCGTTGAGGAAGCCGACGATGCGGGCGCGGGTGGCCACTCCCCCGGTCCTGCGGTACATCAACTCGTAGTGCGCGCGGGCCGCCCGCAGCATGGTGATGTCGGCCATCGAGACCCGGGTCCGGCCGGAGCGCGAGACGTCGGCGTCCTCCGGGGGGTTCTCCCACTCCCACACCGGCATCACGGCGGGGGTGCCGGTGACGGCGGGGGCGTCGATGACGTGTTGACGCTGCTGCTCGTCGGAGCGCCACAGGGCGGTGGCCCGGTCGACGAAGCCGGAGAGCGGCGTGCCGGGCACGGTGCCGTGCGAGCCGTTCACGTCGAAGCCGATGTCGCCGAGGGTCAGGGCGCGTTGCAGCCGCTGCGCGAGCACCTCGCAGATCAGGTCGGGGACCTGGCCGCGCGGGCGCTGGCCCTTGAGCCAGCGGGCGACGGCCGTGTGCTCGTACCGCAGGGACAGACCCCTCGCCCGGCCGGCCTGGTTGACCCGCACGGCGAGGCCCGCGTGGGAGATGCCCGCCTCGTCGAGCAGGGCGTCGAGCAGCGTGTTGGGCAGGGTGTTGGGCTGCATGCGGGCCCTCCGGGAACGTGGTCCGCCCAGCGTAGTGGACGGGCGGTTCACACGGGGTGTGAACGGAACGCGAGCGGTGCGGGCCCGTGCGCGCTGTCGCGGCGCGCTCCCTGCCGCTTGACTGAAATGCCTCTCAAGGAGGCGGCCGGACCGCCGGCTCCCCCTCGCACAGTACGGCGGTCCTCGCTTGCGCCGTCCGCCCTGCTGATCTGCCCGACACTCCGCGGCAGGGCGGACGGCGCCGGCCGCGCGGGCAGCCCTCGGAGGTCCCTGCCTCCGCAGCGCGCGGCAGGCCGGGCCCGTCCTCACACGCACGAGGACGGGCCTTCGGCCTGCGGTCCCGCCGTGCTGCGCGCCCTGTTGTCCCGCCTGCGGCCCGGTGGGGCCACCGCGGCTCCGGCCAGAGCCACAGGCAAGCGCGCAGGGCCGCGCTACTGGCGGGAGGGCTCCCGACGGGGACTGCGGTGCGGCCGGCCGCACCGGGCCGGCGGCCGGGGGCGGTCGTTGCGCAGCACCAGCAGGGCCACGTCGTCCGTGAGCCGCCCGCCGGTGTGCCGCAGCAGGGCGGACTGCACCGTGGAGATCACCGTCGCGGGCGCGGCCGGCGGGCCCGGCGCGGTCTGCCGCAGCACGGCCTCCAGTCCGAAGAACCGGCCCGCCGCGTCCCGGGCGTCCGCGGCGCCGTCCGTGTGCAGCACCAGCGCCTCGCCGGGCAGCAGTCGACGGCAGCGGTACGGGGTGAGTTCGGCGGGCAGCGGGAAGAGGCCCAGCGGGGGCAGGGGGTCGACGGCGGCGAGCGGCCGGGCGCCGGGGCCGAGCCGGTAGGGCCAGGGGTGTCCGCAGTTCAGCGCCATCATCCCGCCGTCGGGGGCGATCTGGAGCAGCAGGACGGTGACGAACTCCTCGGCGGACGGGCTGCCCGGGTCGTCCGCGCCGGTGGCGGGGTGCTCGTCGCGGGCGCGCTCGCGCAGGTGCCGCTGGACGGCGCGGTCCAAGCGCCGCAACACGCCGGCGAGTTCGGGCTCGTCGTAGGCGGCCTCCCGGAAGCTGCCGAGGACCGCGGCGACCGCCCCTATGGCCGGCAGTCCGTGGCCGCGCACGTCCCCGATGACGGCGCGCACCCCGTACGGCGAGGCGACGACCTCGTACAGGTCGCCGCCGACGGACGCGCCCCGGCTCGCGGAGAGTTGGCTGGCCGCGATGGAGAGCCCTTCGAGGCGGGCGGGCGGCGGGCGGAGCAGCACCCGCTGGGTGGCATAGGCGACGGCCCGCACCCGGCGCAGTTCGCGGCTGAGCCGTCGGCGCACGGCGAGAACCAGTCCGGTGCCCAGGGCGAGGAAGAGGAGGCCCGCGACGATCCGTTCGCCCAGGCTCTCGGGATGGTCGTGCGGGAGGACGACGCGGCCGGCGATGGCCGCGGCGCCGCAGGCCACGGGCAGTCCGAGCGCCAGTAACAGCCTTCGCAGCCGGGAACGTCGGTGCGCTGGCGGGCGGGCGCGCGGCTCGTCCGCCGGTGCGCGCCCCCGATCAGGGCGGGGCTGCTGGTCCCGGCGCACGAGCGGAAAGGGACGTACAGACCTGCTACGGATCATGCGGATGGTCCCCTCGTCAGCACCTGTCAGGCGCTCCGGGCCGCCCCTACGGCCGGGACGATTCTGTCGAGCGTGCGGGTGCGAAGGGAACAGCCTCCACCGTTCTCACTCAAATGAGTGAGTATGCCGGTGTGTTGTGACAGTCGTCACAGGGGAGCACGGAGGTGTACCGGGCCGTCGGTGCGGCTCCGTGGCCGAGGGGTGCACCCGGGGTGGGCGGTGCGACGCGGCCCCCGACCGCGCAGGGGCGGTCGGGGGCCTTCTCACGTCAGGCGTCGGCGTCAGGCGCCGCGCAGGGCCGCTCCCGCGTGCTGGGCCGCGCTGGCGACGGCGGCGTCGCGCGCCGCGGTCGCCTCCTCGACGGTGAGGGTGCGGTCGGGGGCGCGGAAGCGCAGGGCGTACGCCAGCGACTTCTTGCCCTCGCCGAGTTGCTCGCCGGTGAAGACGTCGAACAGTCGGATGGACTCCAGCAGTTCACCGGCGCCCAGCCGCAGCGCGTGCTCCACGAAGGCCGCGGGGACGTGGGCGTCGACCACGAGGGCGACGTCCTGGGTGGCGACGGGGAAGGTGGAGATGCGCGGCGCGACCGGCGCGCCTTCGCCCGCCCGGGCCACCAGGTCCAGGTCCAGCTCCATCGCGCTGCTGCGGGCGGGCAGCCCGAACGCCTTGGTGACGCGCGGGTGCAGCTCGCCGGCGTGCCCCACGGAGGTCTTGACCCCGTCGATCACGACGAACAGCTCGGCGCAGCGTCCGGGGTGCCACGGGCCGTACTGGGCCTGCTCGACGGCGAGTTCGGCGCCGGCCTCGCGGGCGACGGTCCGGGCCGCCTGCACCGCGTCGGCCCAGTCCGCCGGGCGTCCCTTGCCCCACCAGCCGGCCTGCTCGCGGGCGCCGGCCAGCACCACGGCGACGTGCCGGGGCTGGTCGGGCAGGGCCGCGTCGAGACCGGCCAGCTCCTCGTCACAGGGGCGGTGGTCGACGCCGAGCGCGGCGGCCCGACGGGGCTCGGCGATCGGGTGGAAGACCAGCCCGGTCTCGAAGAGCGCGAGGTCGTGGCTGCCGCGGCCGTCGTTGCGCCGCAGGGCGCCGAGGAGTCCGGGCAGCAGCGTGGTGCGCAGCGCGGGCTCCTCGTCGGACAGCGGGTTGACGAGGGTGACCAGACGGCGGTTCGGATCGTCCGCGGGCAGGTCGAGGCGGTCCAGCGCGGAGGCGCCGACGAACGGGTAGTTCAGCGCCTCGACGTAGCCTTCGCCCGCGAGCGCGCGCCCGACGCGGCGGTGCAGCCGCTGGCGCTCGGTGAGCCCGCGGCCCGAGGTGGGCCGGGGCAGCCGGGACGGGAGGTTCTCGTACCCCTCCAGCCGGACGACCTCTTCGGCGAGGTCGTTCGGCGCGGCGAGGTCCGGGCGCCACGACGGGACGGTGACGACGAGTTCGTCCTGCCCGTAGACGTCGCAGCCGACCTCCTGGAGGCGGCGGACGACGGTCTCCCGGCCGTAGGCGACGCCGGCGACCTTGTCCGGGTGGTCGGCGCGCATGGTGACCGTGCGGGGGGCGCTGGGCGTGATGACCTGGGTGACGCCGGGCTCGGCGGTGCCGCCGGCGAGCAGCACCAGCAGGTCGACCGTGCGCTGGGCCGCGGCGGCGCCGGCGAGCGGGTCGACGCCGCGCTCGAAGCGCCGGGACGCCTCGGACGAGAGCTTGTGGCGCCGGGCGGTCCTGGCGATGGCGACGGGGTCGAAGTGCGCCGCTTCGACGACGACCTCGGACGTGCCGCGGACCTGGCCGGACTCGGGGTCGACGACGGTGTCGGCGATCTCGGTGTGGGCACCGCCCATGACGCCGGCGAGGCCGATGGGCCCGCGGTCGTCGGTGATGACCAGGTCCTCGGGGTCGAGGACGCGCTGGACGCCGTCGAGGGTGGTGATCTTCTCCCCCGGCTGGGCGCGGCGCACCCCGATCGGTCCCTCGATCAGGGAGCGGTCGTAGGCGTGCAGCGGCTGGCCCAGCTCCAGCATCACGTAGTTCGTGATGTCGACGGCGAGCGAGATGGGGCGCATGCCGGCCTTCTGGAGCCGGCGCTGGAGCCAGATCGGGGAGCGCGCCTCGGGGTTCAGCCCGACGACGGTGCGGGCGGTGAAGCGGTCGCAGCCGACGGGGTCGGCGACCTCGACCGGGTAGCCGTCGGCGTTCGGGCCGGGGACGTCGAGCAGCGCCGGGTCGCGCAGCGGCAGCCCGTACGCGGTGGCGGCCTCGCGGGCGACGCCGCGCAGGGACAGGGCGTAGCCGCGGTCCGGGGTGACGGCGATGTCCAGGACCTCGTCGCGCAGCTCCAGCAGCTGGACGGCGTCCGTGCCGACCTCGTACTCGGGCGGCAGCACGATGATGCCGCCGGAGGCGTCGTCGCCCATGCCGAGTTCGCCGGACGAGCAGATCATGCCGCGGGAGACCCGACCGTACGTCTTGCGCTCGGAGATCTTGAAGCCGCCGGGCAGCTCGGCACCGGGCAGCACGACGACGACCTTGTCGCCGACGGCGAAGTTGCGGGCGCCGCAGATGATCTCCTGCGGCTCGCCCGTGCCGTTGGCGTCCGCGACGTCGACCAGGCAGAACCGGATCGGCTTCTTGAACTCGGTCAGCTCTTCGATCGACAGGACCCGGCCGACGACCAGGGGGCCGGTGAGGCCGGCGCCGAGCTGCTCGACGCTCTCGACCTCCAGACCGGCCGCGATGAGCTTGGCCTGTACGTCACGGCCGGTCGCGGTCGCCGGCAGGTCGACGTACTCCCGCAGCCAGGAAAGCGGGACCCGCATCAGATCTCCATCCCGAAGGGCCGGGTGAACCGGACGTCACCCTCGACCATGTCTCGCATGTCTTCGACGTTGTGGCGGAACATCAGCATCCGCTCGATGCCGAACCCGAAGGCGAATCCGCTGTACTTCTCGGGGTCGACCCCGCAGGCCACCAGGACCTTGGGGTTGACCATGCCGCAGCCGCCGAGTTCGATCCAGCCCTCGCTGGAGCAGGTGCGGCAGGGGCGGTCGGGGTTGCCGACCGACTGGCCGCGGCAGACGTAGCAGACCATGTCCATCTCGGCGGACGGCTCGGTGAAGGGGAAGAAGTTCGGCCGCAGCCGGGTCTTCATGCCCTCGCCGCCGAAGAGCGCCTGGACCATGTGGTCCAGGGTGCCCTTGAGGTCGGCCATGGTCAGGCCCTCGTCGATGGCCAGCAGCTCGACCTGGTGGAAGACGGGGGTGTGGGTGGCGTCCAGCTCGTCGGTGCGGTACACGCGGCCGGGGCAGATCACGTAGACCGGCAGCTCGCGCTGGAGCAGCGAGCGGATCTGCACCGGTGAGGTGTGGGTGCGCAGCACGACGCCGGAGCCGTCCGCCGCCCGGCCCTCGCCGCGGACGAAGAACGTGTCGTGCTCGCCGCGCGCGGGGTGGTCGGGGCCGATGTTCAGCGCGTCGAAGTTGAACCACTCGGCTTCCGCCTCGGGTCCTTCGGCGACCTCGTAGCCCATGGCGACGAAGACGTCCTCGATGCGCTCCGAGAGCGTGGTGATGGGGTGGCGGGCGCCGGCCGGTACGCGGTCGTACGGCAGGGTGACGTCCACCGCCTCCTCGACCAGCACCCGGGCGTCGCGCTCGGCCTCCAGTTCGCCCTGGCGGGCGGCGAGCGCCTTGTTCACCGCGCCGCGGGCCTGGCCGACGCGCTTGCCTGCCTCGGCCTTCGCCTGCGGCGGCAGGGCGCCGATCTCACGGTTGGCGAGGGCGAGGGGCGAGGTGCCCCCGGTGTGCGCGACCTTCGCGTGGGCGAGCGCGTCGAGGTCCGGTGCGGCGGCGAAGGCGGCGAGCGCCTCGTCGCGCATGCGCTCGATCTCTTCCGGTTTCAGTGCCTCGACCTCGACCGGGTCGTACGACTTGTTGGGTGCCGACATCTCTTCCCGTGCTTCCGATTGGCTGATGGGCGCGGCCCCGCTCGACGACGTAGGACGCAAAGGTGCCAAGGGCCGAGTCTAAAGGTCGCGCGGGGCGGGTGTTTCCGGGGTGAGCCCCGGGGCCGGCGAAGGGGCTGCCGGCCGGGCCTGGGGAGTGTCTTCAAAGGAGCGTCGTCCGCCCTTGGGGCGGGCCTGGCGGGTTCTGGTGCGCGCGAACGCGGCGAGGGCGCGCACCAGGGCACGACGGGCAGACGGGACTTTGAGGACACGACCTGGCAGGGGTGGCCCGAGGGCGGCTCAGCTCAGATAAGCGGGAGCGCCGACGGGCAAGGTAAATCGGAACTCGGCGCCGCCGCCGGCGCCGCGGCCGACGGTGATCGTCCCGCCGTGCGCCTCGACGATGCCCTTGACGATGTACAGCCCGAGCCCGGTGCCGCCGCGTTTGCTGCCCCGCCAGAAGCGGGTGAAGACGCGACTCATCGACTCCTCGGGGATGCCGGGTCCTTCGTCGCTCACGGTGACGGCCGTCCCTTCCTGGGGCATCTGATCGTCGGGGTCGTCGGGGTCGCGGTGCGCCGATGCGGGCGCCACGTCAATGGTGACGGTTCCCTCGCCGTGGCGCACCGCGTTTTCCAGCAGGTTGCCGAGGACCTGGTCGATCTTGTCCGGGTCGGCCCACAGGTCGGGCAGCGCGCGCCGGATCCGTACGAAGAAGCGGTCGGGGCTCTGGCCGCTGGCTATGTGGGCCTGGACGTGCCGGGTGACGGCGGCGGCGATGTCGACGGGCTGCCGGCGGACCTCCAGCCGGCCGGAGTCGATCCGGGAGATGTCGAGGAGTTCGGCGATGAGCCGGGTGACGCGGCCGGCGTCGGCGTCGACGGTCTCCAGCATCAGCCGCTTCTGGTCGTCGGTGAACCGCTCCCACTTGGCGAGCAGGGTGGCCGTGAAGCCCTTGACGGAGGTGAGCGGGGAGCGCAGCTCGTGGGCGACGGTGGCGATCAGCTCGGCGTTGCTGCGCTCGTTGCGGCGGCGGGCCTCGGTGCCGCGAATGCTGACGACGAGTCGTCGTATCGGCCCGGTGGGGTGCTTGCGCACGTAGCGGGCGGAGACCAGGACCTCCCGGCCGCCGGGGAGCAGCAGATTGCGCTCGGGCTGTCCCACCCGGGTGGCGAGCCCGCCGTAAGGGTCGGTCAGCGTCCACCAGCGGCGGCCCTTCAGGTCCTCCAGCGGCAGGACCAGGTCTAACGGGAGGCCGATGGCGTCGGCGCGGGGGACGGCCGTGATGCGCACGGCGGCCTCGTTGAAGCAGATCACCCGGCCGTGCTCGTCGGCGACGACGAGCCCGTCGGGGAGGTCGTCCGGGTCGACGGCCAACGCCTCGGGGTTGTTGGAGGCGCACAGGAACGTCCCGTGTGTCTCCGCCAGTCCACTCGTCCCGACACTCATGCCCGTTTCCCCGCCTCTCCGCCTCCGCGGCCCCCCGAGCCCGTCACCCTACTAGCTCAAGGTGACCGCTCGGACCCCCTGCGCTAGTGCGCCCCCTGAGCGACCGGTCCGCTCATCGAGCGCTGCCGGCGCGCTGGGCGCGCGCCGAGGCGTAGAGACATACGGCCGCGGCGGTCGCCAGGTTCAGGCTCTCCGCCTTCCCGTGGATCGGCACCCGGACGACGGCGTCCGCCAGCGCCCTGGTCTCCTCGGGCAGTCCCCACGCCTCGTTGCCGAAGATCCACGCGGTGGGGCCGCCCATGGTGCCCGCGTCCAGCTCGTGGTCGAGGTCCCGGTCCCCGGCGCCGTCCGCGGCCAGGATCCGCACTCCGGCGCCCTTCAGCTCCCGTACGGCCTGCTCGACGGGGACGCCGACGGCGACGGGGAGGTGGAAGTGGGAGCCGACGGACGCCCGGACCGCCTTGGGGTTGTACAGGTCGACGGAGGCGTCCGTGAGGACGACGGCGTCGGCCCCGGCGGCGTCGGCGCAGCGCAGGACGGTGCCGGCGTTCCCGGGGTCGCGCACGTGCGCGAGGACGGCCACGAGCCGGGGCGCGCCGCGCACGACCTCCTCGAACGGCGAGTCGAGGAAGCGGCAGATCCCCACCAGCCCCTGAGGGGTGACCGTGGTGGAGATGTCGGCGATCACGGCTTCGTCCGCGAGGTGCACCCGGGCGCCGGCGTCGCGTGCCGCGCCGACGACGTCCGCGTGCCGCTCGGCGGCGTCCAGGGTGGTGAACAGCTCCACGAGCGTGGCGTCCCCGCCCACCCGGTGCCCGGCGGCCTCCCGCACGGCCTGCGGTCCCTCGGCGAGGAACAGCCGCTCCTTGCCGCGGAAGTTCCGCTTCGCCAGCCGTCGGGCGGCGGCGACGCGCGGCGAGTGCGGGGAGATCAACTCGGGGGCGGCCATGGACTCACTTTCGATAGGTCGCTCGCTGCCGGGAGCGCCGGGGCTGTTCGGGGTGCCGTCCGTACGGGCTCAGGGGCGCGGTGCGCACGGAGCCGGTGCGTGCGGATACGCACGGACCCGCAGGCCACGGGGGCCTGCGGGTCCGGAGGCGGTGAGGATCACGCAGCGATCAGGCCGCGGCCTTCGGCGCGTTCACGTCGGCCGGGAGCGCCTTCTGGGCGACCTCGACCAGCGCGGCGAACGCGTTGGCGTCGTTGACGGCCAGCTCGGCCAGCATCTTGCGGTCCACCTCGATGTTGGCGGCCTTCAGACCCTGGATGAGGCGGTTGTACGTCATGCCGTTCTGGCGGGCAGCGGCATTGATGCGCTGGATCCACAGCTGACGGAAGTCGCCCTTGCGCTTCTTGCGGTCGTTGTAGTTGTAGACCAGCGAGTGGGTGACCTGCTCCTTGGCCTTGCGGTACAGGCGCGAACGCTGTCCGCGGTAGCCGCTGGCCTGCTCCAGGATCGCCCGGCGCTTCTTGTGGGCGTTGACTGCCCGCTTGACGCGTGCCACTTGTTAACTCCTTGTAGCGGGGTCGTGCTCGTGACGGCACGACCCGAATACGAATAGGTCTCCCGGTCCCGGCGTCGTTCCTCCTCGCGTCCGCGTGCGCTGGTGCCGCTGGGGCGTGCGCCGGGCGGAGGCGGGGGACGACGTCACTTGCCGAGAAGCTTCTTGACCTTCTTGGCGTCGCCGGGAGCCATCTCCGCGGTGCCGGTGAGGCGGCGCGTCAGCGTGGACGGCTTGTGCTCCAGCAGGTGGCGCTTGCCGGCGCGCTCACGGAGCACCTTGCCGGAGCCGGTGATCTTGAAGCGCTTCTTGGCACCGCTGTGCGTCTTGTTCTTCGGCATCGCGCCGTATCTCCTCGTCAGTGACGCCCTCCCCGGCGCAGGGCGCAGGGCAGACAAGGGCGTCAGGTCTTCGTTTCGGACCGGGGCCGGGCGTCTGGGGACGAACCCCAGTAACCCTCGGCGACCCCGGGGTCAGCCCTCGGTGGGCTCTTCGGTCGGCGCGCTGGCCTGGGCCTTCGCACCACGGTCGGCCTTGCGTGCGGCCTGGGCCTCACGCGCTTCGGCCATGGCCTCGGTCTTCTTCTTGTGCGGACCGAGCACCATGATCATGTTGCGGCCGTCCTGCTTCGGGTTCGACTCGATGAATCCGAGGTCCTCGACATCGGACGCGAGACGCTGGAGCAGACGGAAGCCAAGCTCGGGGCGGGACTGCTCACGACCACGGAACATGATCGTGATCTTGACCTTGTCACCCTGCTTGAGGAACCGGACGACGTGACCCTTCTTGGTGTCGTAGTCGTGCGGGTCGATCTTCGGCCGGAGCTTCATCTCCTTGATGACCGTGTGCGCCTGGTTCTTGCGCGCCTCACGGGCCTTCATGGCCGACTCGTACTTGAACTTCCCGTAGTCCATGAGCTTGCACACGGGCGGCCGGGCGTTCGCCGCGACCTCGACCAGGTCGAGGTCGTATTCCTGAGCGAGTTCGAGAGCCTTGGCGAGCGGGACGATGCCCACCTGCTCGCCGCTGGGACCGACAAGCCGCACTTCGGGAACGCGAATCCGGTCGTTGATGCGGGGCTCGGCGCTGATGGATCCTCCTCGGTAGCACCGCGCGGCCGACTGGCAGGCAGCCGCGTGACGTCTGTTTGGTAAGACCAACCGCGCAGGAGCACGAAAAATGCCCCGAACGGGACACAGGCGGCAGCTCCTCGAATACCGGAGCACCGCCGCGGGGCCCGCGGGGCGCACTTCGGGCGGCTTCCATCGTCCGTACGGAACGATGGCCACCACCTGACCGGTGACCCGCCGCCCGAGGGGCGGCCAGGTGGGAGATCGGAGCCTCCACTTGTGGGCCGGGCACATGCGTGTCCAGCCGGTCGTCACACAAGGCTAGCAGTTCCGGGCGGAACGGGCTAACCGGTGGCCGGGGCGGCGTGTCCCGGGGCGGGGCTTACGGCCTCACCCACGATGGGCAGTGGGAGAAGGAGCGGTGCCTGGGGCCTTCGGATCCAAGGCGGAGGATGGGGGTACTCCCCCACGGCTACGCGTGGGGGCGCCCCCACCCGGGCCGCCAGGCCCAGGGGGAGAGTGATGGCGGAGCCATCGCGACTGACGACAACGCCGGAGGTGGAGGCCCCAGACGCCGGGACGCCGCTGACCATCGTGGGTGAGGCCGTTAGGGTGGGCGCCATGAGTGACGCGACCCAGTCCCCCGCCCCCGACCCGGCCGGCGAGGCCCCGAACTTCGACGCCATGGCCCGCGACATCGCGGAGGTGCCGGCCGTCGAGGTGATCGTCACGGTCGCGGTGAACCTGATGAGCGCCGCCGCCGTGAAGCTGGGCCTGACGGAGGACGGGGCGGAGCACAAGGACCTCGACGAGGCGCGGAAGCTGGTGCACGCGCTCGCCGGGCTGCTGGACGCGAGCACCACGGAGATCAGCTCCTTCCACGCCGCTCCGCTGCGGGACGGTCTGAAGTCGCTCCAGCTCGCCTTCCGCGAGGCGTCGCTGGTGCCGGACCAGCCGGGGCAGGGCCCGGGCGAGAAGTACACCGGGCTCGTTTACGGCTGACGCCCGTCCCCCGCTTCCCCCGCGCCTGACTGCGCGCGGACGCGGCTAAGCGCGGACGAAGAAGGGCTCGCCCGGAGGGGTGGCACCGGCCGGCAGCACCGCCAGGTCGAGGCCCCGCACCAGGCGGGCCCTCAGTACGTCGTGGCCCGCGATGCCGGAGGCGACCCGGCGGGCCGCCTCGGGCGCCTCGGAGTCGTCCGTCAGCACCAGGGCGAGGGTGCCGTCGGTGTCGCCGCCGCGCAGCAGATGGGCCCGTACGAGCGCGGGCTCGGCCGCCACGACCTGACGCACCGCGTCGGTGACGGCGGGGTCGTCGAGCGGATGGGCGCTGGTGCGCCCCTCGGCGAGCGCCCGGAGCGCGGCGCCGCTCAGCTCGAACGGCACCGGCCCGGCCAGGTCGATGACGAGGGTGTCGGCCTTCTCGTGGGCGACGGCCTGGAGCGCCTGGTGCAGCGGTACGGCGACGGGCCTGGCCTTCGGGTCCCAGCGGGCGAGGGTCTCCATCGAGGTGAACGCGGGCAGCGCACGGCGGTCGCCAGCGGTCAGCGTGGGCACCGCCATGTCGCTGGTCTTCTCGCGCCGCAGCCCGTTCTCGTCCGTCTCGACCTCGCCGAGCACCGCGACGACGGGCACGAGCAGCCGCGCCGCGCCGAGGGCTTCGAGGACCGGGCGGACCGCGGTGCGGTCGTCGGACCAGGCGGTGAGGGCCGCGGCGAGCCGCGGGTCGGCGGTGCCGTCGTCGTCGGAGAAACCGGGGTCCGGGATGTTCTTGAGCGCCACGGGTCGAGCCTAGTTCCCGGGGTGCCCGGTGCCGGCGGCGGGGGCGGCCCCGGCCGGGTGCGTACGGGCGGGGGTCAGCCCTCGCTGCGGGGGTGGGCGCCGCGCCACAGCACGATCGCGACGGCGAGGACGAGCGCCCCGACGCCGCCGACCACCGGCGCGAGCCAGCCGGACGACTCCTTCGGGGGCGCGGTTTCCTGCGGGCCCCGGCCGAAGTACTGCTTGGCGTAGCCGGCGGTGGCGGCCTTGGGGTCGCCGGGACGGATCTTCTCCCCCTGGCGGATGGCGGCGGCCGGGTCGACCATGCCGTAGCCCCGCGCGTCGTCCCGGCCCTGCTCGGGGCGTTCCTGGGCGGTGTCGATCAGGAGTTGCTTGACCTGGGCGGGGGTGAGGTCGGGGTGGGCCGCGAGGACGAGCGCGACGGCGCCGGAGACGAAGGCGGCGGCGGCGCTGGTGCCCCAGCCCTCGTAGTACTTGCGGTCGGGGTCCGGTATCACGATGTCGACGCCGGGTGCGTTGACGGTGGCGTACCAGCGGCGGGTGGAGAACGCGGCGCGGCTGCCGTACCGGTCGACGGCGGTGACGGCGATCACGCCGGGGTAGGCGGCGGGGTAGGAGACCCGGTCGCCCTTCTCGCCGCCGTTGCCGGCGGAGGCGACGACGACGGCGCCCTTGGCGAGCGCGTACTGGACGGCCGCGTCCTCGCCCGGCTCGGGGTGCGCGGACTCGCTGTCGTCGCCGAGGGAGAGGTTGATGACGTCGGCGCCCTGGTCGGCGGCCCAGCGGATGCCCTGGGCGAGGGCGCTGCCGCGCGACTTGCGGGCCTTGTCACGGGCCGGGTCGGTGCCTTCGAGGATCACCCGGACCGGGAGGATCCGGGCCTCGGGGGCGATGCCGATGACGCCGGCTTCGTTGTCCCAGCCCCGGCCGTGGGCGGCGATGATGCCGGCCATCGCGGTGCCGTGGCGGGCCCAGGCGCGGTCGCCGCGGGCGGCTCCGAAGCCGATGAAGTCCTTGCCGGGCAGGACGTTGTCGCCGAGGTCGGGGTGTTCGTCGTCGACGCCGGTGTCCAGGACGGCGACGGTGACGCCCTTGCCCTTGGTGGTGCGCCACGCGTCCGCGGTGTTGAGGGCTTCCAGGCCCCACTGCTGGGCCCGGATGCCGTCGGCGCGGGCGGGGACGGCGGGCAGGAGGGCGAAGGCGGTGGCCGCGAGCAGGGCGCCGGCGCGGTGGCGGCGCCGGCGGGCCGGGTGCTGCGGCTTCGACGGGCGCTTGGTCAGGCGCTTCGACGGCGTCATTTCGGTGGCTCCGAGGGCGGGTTGAGCGCGGACTTCAGTGCGCGCTCGACGCCGGCCGCGACGCCGGTCGCCTCGTGGCCGAGGCCCGCCTGCGCGGGGGCGGTCGTCGATGCGCGGTCCCGGGCCTCGGCGGCGGGCTCGGGGTCGTCGATGACGCGTCCGTCCGCGAAGCCGGAGACGGCGTACACCACGACGGGCGCGTCGACGAGGACCTTCACCGTCCAACTGGCCCGCTGCGGGTCGCCGAAGCGGGCGGCGACGGTGCCGGGCGCGGTGTACGCGGGCGGCATCAGGTCGGCGCGCTCGTCGAGCTTCTGCCCGTCGAAGCGCCGGGACAGGGAGACCATCGCGTGGTCGTCCTCTTCGGTGAACACCATGCCGACGGTGGTCACGTTCGTGGCGGTGGCGTCGGTGTACGTGGCCCGCACGACCCGGGCGCAGCCGACGGGCTCCAGGGTGGCGGCGAGCCCGGGGCCGAGCGCGGTGGCGCAGTCGGCGTCGGGCGCCACGGCTATCCGGCTCCACGACCGGTCGGCCTTGCCGGGGCCGGCGCCCTTGCCCTGGATCGTCCGGGGGAAGAGGCTGTCGACCGGTGCGTTGTGCCACAGGCCGTGCCCGCGGGCGTACGCGGACGCCTCCGCGGTGCTGGCACCGGCGCCGCCGGTCAGTGCGCCGGCGGTGACCGCGCCCCCGATCAGCCCGAGCCCGAGCACCCCGCAGACCACGGCGACCACGGCCCGCGGCGACCGCCGCGCCGGCACGGGCCGCAGCCGCGTCGTCACTTCCGCGGGCGCTTCCGGAGCACCCCAGTGCGGCTGCGGGGGGACGGGCCGCAACCGCGCGGTGGCCTCGCCGGCCGCGGGCGGACGCCCGGGCACGGGAGGCACGGCGGGAGGCCGCGGCGCCCACGTCGGGGCGGCGGGCGGTGCGGGTCGCTGCGGAGCGGACGGGCCCGCGGCCCCAGGTGCGGTACGCGCAGGCGGGACGGAAGGAGCCGGCCGTACGGGCGAGGCAGGCCGGCCCGCGGCGGTTGCGTCCGCCGCAGCGCGCGCGGGAGGCGCGGACCGCGGCATGGGCACCGACGGAGCCCCTGGCTCAGGTGGCGGCGTCTGCCGTGGCGCCGAACGCGGCGGGGACACCGGAGGAAGCGTTCCCGCACGCTCCGAGGGCGCGGACGGCGCCTTGCGCGGCGCGGTTGCCGGGGCGGGTCCCGTCGGAGCCGGGGGAAGCGTTCCCGCAGGCTCAACCGGCGTCGCGGGCCGGCCCGAAGCATGCGGCGCGCTGGCGGAAGGCTTCGTACCCCCGGCCGAAGCCGACGCGCGCGGGGCGGCGGACGGCGCCGTACGCGGCGGCGCAGCCGGGTTCGGCGCTGCCGGAACACCCCCGGAGGGTGCCGTCGGAGGCCGCGACGGCGCAGCCGGGACGCCGGATGCCGCGGGAGGCGTCGCCGGAGCGCTGGCAGAGGGCTTGGAGCCCCCGCCGGAAGCCTGAGCGGACGTGCCCGAACCGCCGGACACCGCAGGTGCTGCTGGAGCGCCGGCAGAAGGCTCCGTGCCCCCGGCAGGGGCCGGACCAGCAGGCCGCGACGGCGAGGGCGGCGCGGTAGACGGCTTCGTGTCCCCGTTGGGGGCCGAAGGCGGACGCGGCGGCGCAGCCGGTGCTCCGGCGGAGGGGGCCGGCTCTGCCGCAGGAGCCGAGGCCGCGGGGCGTCGCGGCGCGGGTGGGGGAAGCGTTCCCGCAGGGGGTTGCGTGCGGGCGGGCTTCGGGGGGTCCTGGCGGAGTTTGCGGGTGTCTTCGTCCTTCGGGGGCGGCGGGGCCGCGCTGCCGTCCGGGCCCGTGCGCAGCGAGAGCGTGGGGCGGGGCGGGCGGCGGGCCGAGCGCGCCGTGGGGGCGCCCGACGTGCCTGTCGGGAGGGCGTCGTCGGGGGGCACCAGGGAGGCGATGTTCGAAGGGCGGGGCGGTGGCGGCGGTGCGTCGTCCCGGCGGCGCGGGGAGCCGGGTTCTTCCGTGCTCATGCCGCCCCCCATGTGTCTTCCCCGTACAGCAGTCGGATCGCCCCTCGTAGCAGGCGTGTTCGTCGCCGCGTCAGCGTCACTCTACGGGGTGTCGCGGCCCCCACGGCACCGAGACCGCGGCTCCACGAGGGATCTGCCCAAAACGTCCCCCTACCCTGCGGTAATCACGTCTGGCAAGCTCGGTCCATGACGCCCCGTTCCGCTGACCGGGCCCGCTACGACCGGGCCACCGCCGCTCTGGAAGCTCCGTTCGCCGTCGTCGATCTCGCGGCGTTCGATGCGAACGCGGCGGACCTGGTGTGCCGGGCCGGTGGGAAACCGGTGCGGCTCGCCACCAAGTCGGTGCGGGCGCGGGGGCTGCTGGAGCGGGCGCTCGCCGTGGAGGGTTTCGCGGGGCTGATGTCGTTCACGCTCGCGGAGTCGCTGTGGCTCGCGCGGGCCGGGTTCGACGACGTCCTGTTGGCGTACCCGTCGGTGGACCGGGCCGGTTACGCGGAGCTGGCGGCCGATCCCAAGTTGGCGGCGGCCGTGACGGTGATGGTGGACGACCCGGCGCAGTTGGAGCTGATCGACCGGGCGCGGGCCGGCGGCAGGGAGGAGGTCCGGGTCTGTCTGGAGCTGGACACCGCGCTGCGGCTGCTGGGCGGGCGGGTGCGGATCGGAGCGCGCCGGTCGCCGCTGCGGGAGCCGGCGCAGCTGGCCGAGTTGGCCCGGTCGGTGGTGCGTCGGCCCGGGTTCCGGCTGGTGGGGCTGATGGCGTACGAGGGGCACGTGGCGGGTGTCGGGGACGCCGTGGAGGGCTATCCGCTGCTGTCCCGGGGCATCCGGCTGATGCAGCGCACGGCGCGGGCGCAGCTCGCGGTGCACCGGGCGGAGGCGGTGCGGGCGGTGCGGGCGGTCGCACCGGACCTGGAGTTCGTCAACGGCGGCGGCACCGGCAGCGTGCAGCACACGGCCGGCGAGGGCGCGGTGACCGAGGTCGCGGCGGGCTCCGGGCTGTACGTGCCGCGGCTGTTCGACCACTACACGTCGTTCACGGGCCGGCCGGCCGCGCTCTTCGCGCTGCCGGTGGTGCGCAGGCCGGGGGTGGGTTCGGTGACGGTGCTCGGCGGCGGTTACGCGGCGTCGGGGCCGGCGGGCAAGGACCGGCTGCCGGAGCCGTACCTGCCGCAGGGCCTGCGGTACGACCCCCAGGAGGGCGCGGGCGAGGTGCAGACGCCGCTGCTCGGCTCGGTCGCGGACGACCTGCTGATCGGCGACCGGGTGTGGTTCCGGCACGCGAAGGCCGGGGAGCTGTGCGAACGGTTCGACGTGCTGCACCTGGTCGAGGACGACCGGGTGGTGGGGTCGGTGCCGACGTACCGGGGCGAGGGCCGGACGTTCCTGTGACCGCCGGCCCTCCGGGTCCCCTGGTGCTCTGGTCCACTGGTCCGCGGGCCTACAGCGGGGTGACGTACGCCCCGCTGATGCCGCCGTCCACCAGGAAGTCGGTGGCGTTCACGAACGAGGAGTCGTCGCTGGCCAGGAAGGCGACCGCGGCGGCGATCTCGTTCGCCTCGGCGAACCGGCCGACGGGGATGTGCACCAGGCGGCGGGCGGCCCGCTCGGGGTCCTTGGCGAACAGTTCCTGGAGCAGCGGGGTGTTCACGGGGCCCGGACAGAGCGCGTTGACGCGGATGCCCTCGCGGGCGAACTGCACGCCGAGTTCGCGGGACATCGCGAGCACGCCGCCCTTGGACGCCGTGTACGAGATCTGGGAGGTGGCGGCTCCCATGATCGCGACGAAGGACGCGGTGTTGATGATGGAGCCGCGGCCCTGGCGCTGCATGTAGGGGATGGCGGCCTTGCAGCACAGGTAGACGGAGGTGAGGTTGACGTCCTGGACGCGCCTCCAGGCGTCGAGGCCGGTGGTGAGGATGGAGTCGTCGTCGGGCGGGGAGATGCCCGCGTTGTTGAAGGCGACGTCGACGGAGCCGTAGGTGTCGTACGCGGTGCGGAACAGCGCCTCGACCTGGTCGGCGTCGGTGACGTCGACCTGGACGAAGGTGCCGCCGACGGCTTCGGCCGCGGCCTTGCCGGCGGTCGCGTCGACGTCGCCGCACACGACGCGGGCGCCTTCGGAGGCCAGCCGTCGGGCGGTGGCCAGGCCGATGCCGCTGCCGGCGCCGGTGATGACCGCGGTGCGGCCCACCAGTCGGCGGCAGACGGGCTCGGTGTCGGTGCTGGTGCGGGGCTCGGTCATGGGTGCTCAGACCTCCGTGCTGAAAAAGACGTTCTTGGTCTCGGTGAAGGCGGTGAGGGCGTCGGGGCCGAGTTCGCGGCCGAGACCGGATTGCCGGTAGCCGCCGAACGGGGTCGCGTAGCGGACGCTGGAGTGGGAGTTGACGGAGAGGTTGCCGGCCCGCACGGCGCGCGAGACGCGGATGGCGCGCCCCACGTCGCGGGTCCACAGGGAGCCGGAGAGTCCGTAAGGGGTGTCGTTGGCCAGGCGGATCGCGTCGGCCTCGTCCTCGAAGGGGAGGACGACGGCGACGGGTCCGAAGACCTCCTCGCGGGCGGCGGGCGCGTCCGGTGCGATGCCGGTCAGGACCGTGGGCGGGTACCAGAAGCCGGGTCCTTCCGGGGCGGTGCCGCGGATGCCGGGGAGGCCCTCGGGGACGTAAGAGCGGACCCGGTCGAGGTGGGCGCGGGAGATCAACGGGCCCATGGCGGTGGCCTCGTCGGCGGGGTCGCCGACGACGACGGACGCGATCGCGGGCGCCAGCAGCTCCAGGAAGCGGTCGTGGACGGAGCGCTGCACCAGGATGCGGGTGCGGGCGCAGCAGTCCTGGCCGCTGTTGTCGAGGAAGGACATGGGGGTGGCGGCGACGGCGGCTTCGAGGTCGGCGTCGGCGAAGACCACGTTGGGGCTCTTGCCGCCGAGTTCGAGGGTGACGCGCTTCACGCCGTCGGCGCACGCGGCCATGATGGACTTGCCGACCCGGGTGGAGCCGGTGAAGACGATCTTGGCGACGCCGGGGTGTTCGACGAGGGCGTGGCCGGTGACGTCGCCGGCGCCGGGCAGGACCTGGAAGAGGTGTTCCGGCAGACCCGCCTCCAGGGCGAGTTCGGCCAGGCGCAGCGCGGTCAGCGGGGTGGTCTCGGCCGGTTTGAGCAGGACCGCGTTGCCGGCGGCGAGGGCGGGCGCGGTGCCCCAGGCGGCGATGGGCATGGGGAAGTTCCAGGGCGCGATCACGCCGACGACGCCGAGGGGTTCGAGGAGGGTGACGTCCAGGCCGCCGGCGACCGGGATCTGTCGGCCGGTCAGCCGCTCCACTCCCCCGGCGGCGTAGTCGAGGAGGTCGCGGACGTTGCCGGCCTCCCAGCGGGCGTTGCCGATGGGGTGGCCGGCTTCCCGGACCTCCAGTCGGGCCAGCTCTTCGACGTGGTCGTCCACGACGGCGGCGAAACGGCGCAGGAGTCGGGCCCGGTCGGCGGGGGCGCCCCGGGACCAGCTCCGTTGGGCTGCTGCGGCGCGGGCCACGGCGGCGTCGACCTCGGCGGGCGGGGTCGCTCGGACCCGCTCGACGAGGTCGCCCGTGGCGGGGTTCAGTACGTCGTGGTGCTCGGGGGGCACGGCGTTCCTCTCGGGTGCGGGCGGCGCGGGCCGGGCGGGCGGCGCAGCGGTCACAGGCGTTCGAAGGAGCGGCGCAGCTCCCAGTCGGTGACGGCGGCGTCGAAGGCGGCGAGTTCGACGCGGGCCATGTTCAGGTAGTGCGCGACGACCTCGTCGCCGAAGGCGGCCTTGGCGATGACGCTGGTCTCCCACAGCTCGGCGGCTTCGCGCAGCGTGGTGGGGACCCGGGCGTGGCCGGCCGCGTACGCGTTGCCGGTGCAGGCTTCGGGCAGCTCCAGCTCCTGCTCGACGCCGTACAGCCCGGCGGCGACGAGTCCGGCGACGGCCAGGTGGGGGTTGACGTCGCCGCCGGGGAGCCGGTTCTCGAACCGCATCGAGCGGCCGTGGCCGACGACCCGGAGCGCACAGGTGCGGTTGTCGTGGCCCCAGGCCACCGCGGTCGGTGCGAACGAGCCGGGCTGGAAGCGCTTGTAGGAGTTGATGTTGGGCGCGTACAGCAGGCTGAACTCGCGCAGGGCGACGAGCTGTCCGGCGAGGAAGTGGCGCATCACCGGCGACATGCCGCCGGGGCCGTCGCCCGCCATGACGTTGGTGCCGTCGGCGTCGGCGAGCGAGAGGTGGATGTGGCAGGAGTTGCCCTCGCGCTCGTTGTACTTGGCCATGAAGGTCAGCGAGCAGCCCTGTTGGGCGGCGATCTCCTTGGCGCCGGTCTTGTAGACGGCGTGCTGGTCGCAGGTGACGAGGGCGTCGTCGTAGCGGAAGGCGATCTCGTGCTGGCCGGGGTTGCACTCCCCCTTGGCGGACTCCACGGTCAGCCCGGCCGCGGTCATCTCGTTGCGGATGCGGCGCAGCAGGGGCTCGATGCGGCCGGTGCCGAGGACGGAGTAGTCGACGTTGTACTGGTTGGCGGGGGTCAGGTCGCGGTAGTCGCGGTCCCACGCCTGTTCGTAGGTGTCCTTGAAGACGATGAACTCCAGCTCGGTGCCCACGTTCGCGCGCCAGCCGCGCTCGGCGAGGCGGTCGAGCTGGCGGCGCAGGATCTGCCGGGGGGCCGCGACGACGGGGGCGCCGTCGTGCCAGGCGAGGTCGGCGATCAGCAGGGCGGTGCCCTCGTTCCAGGGCACCCGGCGCAGGGTGTCGAGGTCGGGGCGCATGGCGAAGTCGCCGTATCCGCGGTCCCAGGAGGCCATGGCGTAGCCGTCGACGGTGTTCATCTCGGGGTCGACGGCGAGGAGGTAGTTGCAGCCTTCGGTGCCGTGCTCCACCACCTCGTCCAGGAAGAACCGGGCAGCGAACCGCTTGCCCTGGAGCCGCCCCTGCATGTCGGGGAAGGCGAGCACCACGGTGTCGATCTCGCCGCTCTCGACGAGGGCACGCAGCTCCGTCAGCGGTAGCGGGGGCTTGCGGTCTGCCACGGGATCACGCCTCCTAGGGTCAGCCGGGGGCCGGCCGCACCGGCCGGGAGCCATAAGGTATTGCCGAAGACCATTGCTTGGGAAGAGGATTCGTCCACGTGGCGAAGACGAGTGGGATGGGCGGGGCCGACGGGATGGGCGGGACGAGCGGTACGGATACGAGCGGCGGACCGGAGGCCGGCGGGGACCGGCTGACCCCGGTGCTGCGGCCCGTGCACGCGGGCAACGGCTTCGAGGGGGCGCTGGAGCAGATCCTGCAACTGCTGCGGCTCGGCCTGGTGCCGACCGGGGAGCGGCTGCCCGCGGAGCGCGAGTTGGCCGAGCGGATGGGCATCAGCCGGGTCACCCTGCGCGAGGTGCTGAAGGTGCTCACCGACCAGGGGTTGGTGGAGAGCCGGCGCGGCCGGTACGGCGGGACGTTCGTCCTGCCCCGGCCCGACGCCCGCGGCGAGGACGAACTGCGGCGCCGGCTGACGGGGGTGGACGTGGAGGACACCCTGCGCTTCCGCGAGGTCCTGGAGGTGGGGGCGGCCGGGCTGTGCGCGGCGCACAACCTCGACGAGACGGGTGCGCGCCGGCTGCGGGACGCGCTCGCGGCGACCCATGACGCCCCCCTGGAGCAGTACCGGCGCCATGACACGCTCTTCCACCTCACCCTCGCCGAACTGTCCGGCTCCCCGTCGCTGACCAAGCAGTACGCGGGCGTCCGGGCCACCCTCAACGACCTGTTGGACTGCATTCCGCTGCTGGTGCGCAACCTGGAGCACTCGCAGCAGCAGCACAGCGCGGTGGTGGACGCGGTGCTGGAGGGGGACGCGGACGGTGCGCGCGAGGTGATGCGGGAGCACTGCGAGGGGACGGCGGCGCTGCTGCGGGGCTTCTTGGCGTGACGCCGGGCCGGTTGCTGCACGGGGCTTGCGCAGATCCGTCCCGTACCGCAAAGGTGTCGCCCTAAACCTTTGCACGCCGGGAGTGTGAGCCATGGCTGAAGGCACCAGAGAGACGTCTGCGTATCCCGAGCATCCCGACAGCCCGGAGCCGAAGCTCCGCGCAGGGCAGTCGGACCCGTCGGCCCGGACGGACGACGCGTACATGAGACGGCGGATGCTCCGCCAGGGCAGTGCGGGGTGGCTGCTGCTCACCGGGCTGGGCGTGGCCTACGTCGTCTCGGGCGACTTCTCCGGCTGGAACATCGGCCTGTCGGAGGGCGGCTTCGGCGGGCTGGCGATCGCGACCCTGCTGATGGGCGTGATGTACGCCTGTCTGGTCTTCTCCCTCGCCGAACTCTCCGCGATCCTGCCCACCGCGGGCGGCGGCTACGGCTTCGCCCGGCGCGCCCTCGGCACCTGGGGCGGCTTCCTGACGGGCACGGCCATCCTGATCGAGTACGTCCTCGCGCCCGCCGCGATCTCCATCTTCATCGGTGACTACGTGGAGTCGCTCGGGCTGTTCGGCCTGGAGGCCGGCTGGCCGATCTCCCTCGCCTGCTTCGTCGTCTTCATCGGGATCCACCTGTGGGGCGTGGGCGAAGCGCTGCGCTTCAGCCTGGTGGTCACCGCGATCGCGGTGGCGGCGCTGCTGGTCTTCGCGGTCGGGGCGTTCACCGACTTCGACGCGGGCCGCCTCAACGACATCCCCGTCGACGAGAGCGCGTTCGGCTCGGGGTCGTGGCTGCCGTACGGGCTGCTCGGGATCTGGGCGGCGTTCCCCTTCGGGATGTGGTTCTTCCTCGGCGTGGAGGGCGTGCCGCTGGCGGCGGAGGAAGCGAAGGACCCCGTGCGCTCGATGCCGAAGGCGCTGGCGATCGCGATGGGCGTGCTGGTGCTGCTGGCCGTGTTGACCTTCTTCGCGGCGACCGGGGCGCGCGGCTCGGCCGCGATCCAGGAGGCGGGGAACCCGCTGGTCGTCGCGTTGGAGGGGGACGGTGACCCCACCGCGCTCAGCCGGTTCGTCAACTACGCGGGGCTCGCCGGCCTGGTGGCCTCCTTCTTCTCCCTGATCTACGCCGGCTCGCGACAGCTCTTCGCGCTCTCCCGCGCCGGTTACCTGCCCCGGTTCCTCTCGCTCACCAGCCGGCGCAAGTCGCCGTACCTGGGGCTGCTGATCCCCGGGGCGATCGGCTTCGCACTCGCCGCGTCCACCGGGAACGGGGCGCGGATGCTGAACATCGCGGTGTTCGGGGCGACGATCAGCTACGCGCTGATGGCGCTGTCCCACATCGTGCTGCGGCGCCGCGAGCCGCGGCTGCACCGCCCGTACCGCACGCCCGGCGGCACGTTCACCTCGTCGGTGGCGTTCGTGCTGGCGCTGTCCGCGCTGGTGGCGACGTTCCTGGTGGACCAGGAGGCGGCGTTCATCGCGCTCGGGGTGTATGTCGTGGCCCTCGCGTACTTCGCGATCTACTCTCGCCACCGACTGGTGGCGAAGGCTCCGGAGGAGGAGTTCGCCGCGTTGGCGGCGGCGGAGGCGGAGTTGGAACGGGGCTGACGGGCCCGGGGCGGCCCGGCCGGACCCTCGGGCCGTGCCGTCAGTGCACGTACGCGTACGAATTCGAACGGAGCCGTCATGTCCAAGCCGCTGATCGGCGTCACGACCTACGTCAACCCGGCCGCCTGGGGCGTGTGGAAGATGCCCGCAGCGCTGCTGCCGGCCGCGTATCCCGCCCTCGTCCAGGCGTCCGGCGGCCTCGCGGCGATGCTGCCGCCGGACTCCGACGCGGCGTCCGCGCGGGCGCTGGTGGCCCGGCTGGACGGCCTGGTCATCGCGGGCGGCGCGGACATCGAGCCGGTGCGGTACGGCAGCGAACCGGACCCGCGCACGGGGCCGCCGGCGCGCGACCGCGACGCCTGGGAACTGCCGCTCGTCCATGCGGCGCTGGAGGCGGGCCTGCCGTTGCTCGGCATCTGCCGGGGCATGCAGATGCTGAACGTCGCCCTCGGCGGCACGCTCGTCCAGCACATCGACGGTCACACCGGCGGGGTGGGCGTCTTCGGCCGGCACCGGGTCCACCCCGTGCCCGGCACCCGCTACGGCGACCTGGCCCCCGAGCCGACGGTCGTCCCCACCTACCACCACCAGGCGGTCGACCGCCTGGCCGACGCCCTCATCACCAGCGCCCACGCCGACGACGGCACGGTGGAGGCGGTGGAGTTGCCCGGGGCCGCGTGGGTGTTGGGCGTGCAGTGGCACCCGGAGATGGGCGAGGACGAACGGGTGATGCGAGCGCTGATCCAAGCGGCGAGCGGCACGCGGCCCTGACGACCAGCCCCCGCTAGCGCCCCTACCGCGGGCGCGCTGCGCCTCGCGCCTGACACCGCCGCCATTGCCCTGCGGGCGCGCTGGTCTCTGCGGGTGCGTTGTGGTTGTTCGCGCAGTTCCCCGCCCCTCAAACCCCCGCCGTAGCCCCGCGGGCACGTTAGTCCCTGCGGGTGCGTTGTGGTTGCTCACGCAGTTCCGCCCCCTATGCCCAGAGGGGGCGGGGTACCCAGCGCCCGGGCGTACTGGAGCGCGGGGCTCTGCGCCCGCAGGGCGTGGGCTTTCAGGGGCGCTGGGGGTCCCCCCACGCCCTCTGGGCACAGGGGGCGGAACTGCGCGACCAGCCAACGCACGAGGGACGCGCGGAACCGCGTGAACGGTCCGTCACCAGGTCGCTCCGTCAGCGCGGCGAATCCGCCGCGCGCGGGGGGAGTTGGGGGACGCTGGCGATCAGGCGGCGGGTGTAGGGGTGGGTCGGGGCGCCCAGGACCGTGGGGGTGGGGGCGTCCTCCACCACGCGGCCCTTCTCCAGGACCGCCGTGCGGTCGCAGAGCGCCGCGACCACGGAGAGGTCGTGGGAGACCATCACCAGGGCCAGGCCGCGCTCCTCGCGCAGTTCGTCAAGGAGGTCCACGACCTTGACCCGGGTCGTGACGTCCAGCGCGCTGACGGGCTCGTCGGCCAGCAGCACCCGCGGATCGCAGACCGTCGCGCGGGCGATCGCGATCCGTTGGCGCTGGCCGCCGGAGAACTCGTGCGGGTAGCGCTCCGCCGCGTCCGCCGGCAGACCGACCGCGGTCAGCGCCGCGGCCACCTTGGGCCCGGCCGTGCGGCGGGTGTCCAGGCCGAGGGAGCGCAGCGGTTCGGCGACGGTGTGCCCGATGCGTCGGCGCGGGTCGAGCGAGGAGTACGGGTCCTGGAAGGCGCACTGCACGCTGCGCCTGAAGCGGCGCATCAGCGCGCGGTCGCCCGGCCGCAGTTCCGCGCCGTCGAAGCGGACCGTGCCTTCGGTGGGCCGGGCCAGCCCGAGCAGCAGGCGCAGGAGCGTGGTCTTGCCCGTACCGGACTCGCCGACGAGGGCGAGGCTCTCGCCGGCGCCGACGGACAGGGAGACGTCGGTGACGACCGGGGCACTGCTCCCCCGGTACGCGTAGGAGACGCCGTCCAGGGCCAGCAGGGGCGCCGTGGTGACGGGTGCGGTGGTCGTCACGGGGTCCTCCTTCGGTCCAGGGCGTCCTCCAACTGGCGTGCGCTGTCGACCAGCGCCGCGGTGTACGGGTCGCGGGGCGCGTGCACGATCTCGTCCGCGGTGCCCTCCTCGACGGCGCGGCCGTCCTTGAGGACCAGGATCCGCTCCACGGTCCGGGCCACCACCGCGAGGTCGTGGCTGACGAAGAGGAGGGCCATCTCCCGCTCCCGCACCAGTTCGTCGAGGAGGTCGAGCAGTTCGGACTGGACGGTGACGTCGAGCGCGGTGGTCGGTTCGTCGGCGATGAGCAGTCGGGGCTCGCAGGCCAGGGCCATGGCGAGGGCCACGCGTTGGCGCTGGCCGCCGGAGATCTCGTGGGGGAAGGCCCGGGCGAGGCGCTCGGGGTCGGGCAGGTGCACCTGGGTCAGGGCGTCGGTGACGGCCCGGCCGAGCGCGGCGCCCCTGAGGCCGCGGTGGCGGGCGAGGGGGCCGGCTATCTGGCGTCCGACGCGCATCAGGGGGTCGAGCGCCGTCAGGGGCTCCTGGAAGACGATCGCGGCCTGGCGGCCCCGTAGCGGCGTCAGGTGCTTCTCGGGGGCGCCCACGACCTGGGTGCCGGCCAGTTCGACGCTGCCGCTGGCGCTCATGCCGTCGGGCAGCAGCCCGAGCGCGGCGAGCGAGGTCAGGGACTTGCCCGAGCCGGACTCGCCGATGAGGCCGAGGCGTTCGCCGGCGCCGACGCTCAGGGAGAGGCGGTCCACCAGTGTGCGTCCGCCGGCGGTGCGGATGACCAGGTCGCGGATGGCGAGGATGCTCATGCGTGCCTTTCGCGGGTGGTCGGGTCGAGGGTGTCGCGCAGTCCGTCGGCGATCAGGTTGACCCCGATGACGAGGACGACCAGGAGGATGCCGGGGGCGAGGGCGGCGGCCGGGGCGGCGGTGAAGGTGGCCTGCGCCTCCAGCAGCATCCGGCCCCAGGACGCGTTGGGCGGCGGCGCGCCCAGGCCCAGGTAGGACAGGCCGGCCTCGGCGAGGACCGCGAGCCCGAACTGGAGGGCGAGGTTCACGGCGAGGGTGGGCCAGATGTTCGGCAGCACGTGTCCGGCGACGATCCGCGGCCAGGAGGTGCCGGAGGTGCGGGCGGCGGTGACGTAGTCCTGTGCGAGGACGCGTTTGACGAGGATCCGTACGAGCCTGGCCACCACCGCGCTCTGGGCGAGCCCGATCGCGAGGACCGCGGAGCCGAGGGTGCCGGAGCGGGCGGCGACGACGAGCATCGCGAGCAGCAGGGTGGGGAACGCGATGAGGATGTCGAGGAACGCGGAGAGCGTGTCGTCGAGCCAGCCCTGGGCGAACGCGGCCAGGGTGCCGAGCAGCACGCCGAGGGTGGCGGCGATCAGTACGGACCCCAGGCCCGCCTGGACGGCGATCTTGGCGCCGTTCATCACCTGGGTGAGCAGGTCCCGGCCGAGCTTGTCGGTGCCGAGGAGGTGGTCGGCGCCGGGCGCGGTGAGCCGGCCGCCGGAGGTGTCGTCGGTGGCGTACGGCAGCCAGAAGACGGACACGAGCGCGAGCAGGGCGATCGCGCCGGCCAGGACACAACCGGCGACGAGGGTGTACGAGCGGCGGTTCCAGCGCCGCTCGGCGGCGGGCGCGGCCGTGGCCTGGACGGTCGTCATTTGGGGCCTCCCGACAGTCCGGCGCGCAGCCGCGGGTCGACGATCCGCTGCACGAGGTCGGCGGCGAAGCCGATCAGCAGCACCGCGAGAGTGGAGACGAACAGCACGCCCTGGATGACGGGGTAGTCGTGCTGGCTGATGCCGGTGGTGAGCAGGGAGCCGAGCCCGGGGAGCGCGAACACGGACTCCACGACCACGGCGCCCAGCAGGGTGGAGGCGAGTTCGATGCCGAGGACGGAGATGACGGGGACGGAGGCGTTGCGCAGCCCGTGCCGCCACATCGCGCCGCCGAAGGACGACCCGAGGGCGCGGGCGGTGCGCAGGTAGTCGCTGCCGAGGACGTCGAGGGTGGCGGAGCGGACGTACCGGATCAGGGACGCGCTCATCACCAGGGCGATGGTGATCACCGGGAGGACCAGGGAGCGGGCCGCCTCGGTGGGCTCGGCCCAGCCGTCGGGCGGGAAGCCGCCGGCGGGGAACCAGCGCGCGTTGACCGCGAGCACCACGACCAGGATCATGCCGAGCCAGAACACCGGGATGGCGATGCCCAGTTGGGAGACCCAGTTGAGCAGGGCACCGTACCAGGTGTGCCGCTTGTGGGCGGCGACGAAGCCGGCGGGCACCGCGATGAGCACGGCGAGCACGAACGCGGCGAGGGTGAGCGGAACGGTCACCTTCAGCCGGGTCGTGACCTCGGGCCCCACCGGCAGCGAGCTGACGAAGGAGGTCCCGAGGTCCCCGCGGGCCAACTGGCCCACCCAGTGCACGAACTGCTCCGGCAGGGGTCGGTCGGAGCCGATCGCCTTGCGCGCGGCGGCGATCTGCTCGTCGGTGGCGCCGACGGAGGTGAGCGCGTTCGCCGGGTCGCCCGGGAGCATCCGCAGCAGCACGAAGAGCACGACGCTCGCCAGCGCCAGGGACACCAGCAGGAAGGCGAAGCGCCGCAGGACGTAGCGCGCCATCAGCCCTTCTTGATGTCGTAGGCGTAGAACTGCGAGTTCAGACCGTTGAGGGGGTAGCCGGAGAGCCGGTTGTTGGCGACCACGATCTGCGGATACAGGTAGAGCCAGTCGCTGGCCGCGTCCTCGGCGGTCTTGCGGTTGACCTTCTTCAGCAGTTCGGTCTGCTCGGCGGCGGTGGAGGACTGCTCGGCCTGCTCGACCCAGGCGGTGACCTGCGGGTCGTCGTAGCCCCAGTAGAAGTCCGGGTTGCCGTACCAGACCAGGTCGCGGTCGTTGACGTGCTCCTGGAGCGTGGCCTGGAAGTCCCGGTTCTTGTAGACCTTGGTGTACCACTCGTCCGACGTGATCGTGTTGATCTTGACGGTGATGCCGACCTTGGCGAGCTGGGAGGTGATGAAGGTGGCGGCCGTGGGGTGCGGGTCGTAGTTGGGGGTGTCGAGGGTGAGGCTGAAGCCCTTGGGATAACCGGCCTCGGCCAGCAGCTTCTTCGCCCGCTCGGGGTCGTGCGCGTCGATCGCGGTGAGGTCCTCGTACCACGGGTCGGTGGGCGGGACCATGGAGCCGATGAGCTTGCCGTGGCCGCCCCAGACGGACTCCAGCAGCTTCTTGTCGTCGATGGCGTAGGAGACCGCCTGGCGGACCCGGACGTCGTCGAAGGGCTTGGCGCGGTCGTTGAAGGCGAGCAGCAGCTTGGTGGTGGAGTTGCCCTCGTTGACCTTGTAGTTCTGGTTGTTCTTGAACTGGTCGAGGGCGTCCGGGGACTGCTCGCTGGTGACGACGTCGACGGCGTTGGTCAGCAGGGCGTTGTTGAGCGCGGTGGCGTCCTTGTAGTAGCGGAAGACGACCTTCTTGTTGGCGGCGGCGTCGCCCCAGTAGCGGTCGAAGCGGTCCAGGCTCAGGGCCGAGCCGCGGGACCACTTGTCGAGCCGGTAGGGGCCGGTGCCGTCCTCGCGCTGCTTGAGGTCCTTGGCGTCCGCGTTGACGATCCACACGTAGGTCAGGTTGTAGACGAACGAGATCGACTTCTTCGAGAGCGTGACCTGGACGGTGCGCGGGTCGGGGGTCGCGATCGCCTTGATCACGGAGAGGTTCTTCTTGCGCGCCGACTGGGAGTCGGGGGCGAGCACCCGCTCCAGGCTGTGCTTGACGTCCGCGCTGGTGAGCTGCTTGCCGCTGTGGAAGGTGACGCCGTCCTTGAGGGTGAAGGTGTACGTCAGGCCGTCCGGGCTGACCTGGTGGGACGTGGCGAGCAGCGGTTCGACCTTGCCGGCGTCGGTGAGCTTGAACAGCCCTTCGTAGACGTTGCCGTGGAGGGCTTCGGTGACGCCCTGGCCGCCGCCGCCCGTGTTGTCGAGGTTCTGCGGCTCGTAGAGGGAGCCGATGTTCACGGTGGCGTTGGGGTCGTGCTTGCCGCCGGCGGAGTCGGCGCCGTTCGAGCCGCCGCCGCAGGCGGTGAGGGTGAGGGCCAGGACGGCGGCGGAAGCGGTGGCGGTGAGGGTCGACGCCCGGAGCTTCCTGGTGCTCGGCTTCTGGGCGTTCGGCTTCGCGACGTTCAGCTTCTTGGTGCTCATGACAGAAGGGTGCGCTTTCGTGCTGCGGCTTTCGAGGGTGCCGGGAGGGAGCCGGGGAGGATCAGTGCTGTGCGGGGACGCCGCCGCGGAAGACGGGGCGCTGCTCACCTGCCGTGACGGGCAGGTGGAAGCGGTTCTGCCGCGGCGGCATCGGACAGTTGTACTGATCGGAGAATCCGCAGGGAGGCACGAAGGCCCGGTTGAAGTCGAGGCGCACGGTGCCCTCGCCGGTGCGGGTCACGAAGAGGAAGCGGCCGGCGCCGTACGTGCTGTCGCCGTTGGTCGGGTCTCCGAAGACCAGCAGCAGGACGCCGCCGTCGTCGAAGGCGCTCAGGGCGTAGTCCCGCCCGTCGACGGTCACGGAGATGTCCCCGGGCACGACGAGGTCGCGGGTGCCGCCGTTGTCCCGGATGTGCTCGAAGGCGAGCTTCCGGGCGCCGGGGACGGGGGTGTACGCGGCGTCCATCACCCACGCCGGGTCGTACGGGAAGACGTCGGTGCGCTCGAAGTCGCGGAGCGCGGGCGCGTTCGCGTCCCAGAAGCGCAGCCCGTGCTCCGGCTCGCCGGTCGCCAGGTCGGTGCGCTCCACGGTGGTGACCGTGACGCCCTCGGGCGCGGCGGCGCGGACCGCCGCGAGGTCGGGGCGCTCGCCGGCCGGCAGCCAACGCGTCTCCACCAGGGCCAGGTTCCCGGTCGCCGAGGTGACGGTCCGCCGGCGCTCGGCACACCACGCCTCCCACTCCCCCACGGGGTCGGGGTTCGGGTGCGCGGGTACGGCTGGGTGGGACACGGCGACACTCATTCACATAGACGGTTCGACGGGACGTTCAACGACCTTCACGCCCAAACGGCACGAGGCGTGAAGTTCAACCCAAAGCCTGATCTTTATCTGCCATAAGTCGAACTAATGTCAAGTGATGACAGATGGCGAGACGGGGTACGGAAGGGACGGCGGGGCGACGCCCGTGCCGACCGGGGCACCACCCCGGGGCCGCTGTCCGCTCAACACCCCTTGACCTGGGGCTACTTGTGTCAGGACGTTCGACGGGCGGCAGCGGCGAGGGCGAGCAGGTCACGGCCGGCGCCCACCGGCTTCTGAGACCGTCGCCACACCGCGCGCAGCACCCGCTCCAGCGCCACGTCCGCCACGGGGACCGCCACCAGCCGGCGGGAGCCCAGCTCCTCCGTCACCGCCAGCTCGCTCAGGACGGCGGGGCCGGCACCGCTGACCGCCGACGCCTTCACCGCGGTGGTGGACGCCAGTTCCAGCAGCGGGGAGGACAGCCCGCCGTACCGGGCGAGCGCGGAGTCCAGGACCTGACGGGTGCCGGAGCCCTCCTCGCGCAGCACCAGCGGGGTGCCCGCCAGTTCGGTCGCGGGCACGGGGGTGCGCCGCCGAGTCCACGGATGGTCGGGCGCGACGACGACCACGAGCCGGTCGCGGGCGATGGAGGTGCCGTCCAGCCCGCCGGGGACCCGCAGCCCCTCCACGAAGCCGAGGTCGGCCTCGCCCGCCAGCAACCGCTCGGCGACCGCGGCCGAGTTGCCGGCGAAGAGCGAGACGGCCATCTCGGGTCGTCGGGCGCGCAGGGCGACCAGCCAGCTCGGGAGCAGGTACTCGGCGATCGTCATGGACGCGGCGATCCGCAGCCGGGAGTCCCGGTGCGTGCGCAGGGCCTGCGCGCCCGCGTCGAACGCCTCCGCGGCCTCCACGATCCGCCGTGCCCAGTCCGTGACGAGGACGCCGGCGGGGGTGAGCCGGGAGCCGCGCGGGGAGCGGTCCACCAGGGCCACCCCGAGCTGTCGCTCCATCGAGCGCAGCCGGCCGCTCGCGGCGGGCTGGCTGATGCCGAGTTCCCGGGCGGCCCGACCCAGGCTGCCGTGGCGGGCGACCGCAAGCAGCAGCTCCAGGGCGCCGAGGTCCGGCACCCGGTGTGCGAGCGGCGCCCGCTGCTCCCCGTCACTCATCAGTCCAGCTTATGAGGTCATAGGGGGAACGGCCCTGGTGGGGGCGGTGCGCCGGGGCGACAGTGGGGGCATGGCCACCGCCGTGCCCCCGTCCCCCGCCCCTGCCGCTCCCCTCGCCGCCCGCATCCCGGTGCAGACGGCGCCGGCCGGGCCCGATCCCGTACGGTCCCCGGCGCGGCTGCCGGCGCTGCGGCACGTCGGGCCGCAGTGGTACGCCGCCGTCATGGGCACCGCGATCGTGGCGAGCGCCGGGGCCGCGCTGCCGCTGCCCGCCGCCGCCCGCCCCGCCCTCGTCGTCGTGTGGACGGCGTCCGCCCTGCTCCTGCTGACCGTGGCGAGCGCCCGTGCCGGGCACTGGCTGCACCATCGCGACCAGGCCCGGGCGCATCTGCTCGACCCGGCCGTCGCCCCCTTCTACGGCTGTGCCGCGATGGCGCCGCTGGCGGTGGCCGCGGGCACGCTGTCGGTGGGCCGCGACGTCCTCGGCTCCGCCGCCGTCCCCGTCGCCGCCGCGCTGTTCGCGGTCGGCTGCGCGCTCGCGGTGACGGTCGCCGTCGCCGTGCCGTACCTGCTGGTCGTACGCCACCGTCCGGCGCCGGGGACCGCGGCGCCCGGGTGGCTGTTGCCGCTGGTCGCACCGATGGTGGCCGCCGCCGTCGGGCCGCTGCTGGCGCTGCACCTGGCCGACGGCGAGGGGCGGCGGACGCTGCTGGCGGCGAGCCTGGCCCTGTTCGGGCTGAGTCTGTTGGCCACGCTGGTCATGGTGCCGCTGGTCTTCGCCCGGCTGGTGCACCACGGCCCGCTGCCGCTCGCGCTCACCCCGTCCCTGTTCCTGGTGCTGGGGCCGCTGGGGCAGTCCACGACGGCCGCCGGCCATCTGGCGGACGCGGCGCCGGCGGGTCTGCCGTACGCGGACGCGGTGGCGGTCCTCTACGGCGTCCCGGTGCTGGGGTTCGCCCTGATGTGGCTGGCGCTGGCGGGCGCGATGGTGGTCCGGGCCGCCCGGCGCGGACTGCCGTTCACCCTGTCGTGGTGGGCCTTCACCTTCCCGGTCGGCACCTGCGTGACGGGGGCCGCGGGCCTGGCGCACCGCACGGACCTGAGCGCCTTCGCGGCGGTGGCGGCGGTGCTGTACGCCCTGCTGGTGACGGCGTGGGCGGTGACCGGGCTGCGTACCGCACGCGGGCTGCTCAGCGGAGCGCTGCTGCGAGCGCCGCGCCCAGCACCCGGGGCGCCGTCACCAGCGACGGCCCGTACCACGTGAGGTGTCGGCCGCTGACGAGCGCGGCGGGCAGGCCACCGAACGCCTCCGGTCCGTCGGTCGCGGTGAAGCGGTACGGCTCGTCGGGCAGGACCACCAGGTCGGCGCCGCAGCCGCGCAGTTCCTCCAGGGGCACCCGGGGGTAGCGCTCGGCGTGGTCCGCGTACGCGTTCCGCACGCCGAGCAGTGCCAGTACGTCACCGGCGAAGGTGTCCCGACCGAGCACCATCCAGGGCCGCCGCCACACCGGCACCACCGCACTCGCACCGCCCGCGGGCGGCAGGTCGGCCCACGCCTGCTCGGCCTCGTCCAGCCAGCGGGGGCGGGTGAGACCACACCCCGTCACCAGGACCCGGTGCAGCTCCGCGAACGCCTGCGGCACCCCGCGCACCTCGGTGACCAGGACCTCCACGCCCGCGGCGCGCAGCCGTTCCAGGTCGGCCGGCTGGTTCTCCTCCTCGTTGGCGACCACCAGGTCCGGACGCAGCCGGAGCACGGCGGCGGTGTCGGGGTTCTTGGTGCCCCCGATCCGCGCCACGTCGAGGTCGGCGGGGTGGGAACACCAGTCCGTGGCGCCGACGAGCAGCCCGGGCCCGGAGGCCGCGACCGCCTCGGTCAGCGAGGGCACGAGGGAGACCACCCGCACGGGCTCAGACCTCCGGGGGCGTCTCGATGTGCTCCGCGACCGTGACGACCAGGACGCGGGTCTCCTCGCCGGTGGCCCGCCACCGGTGCCGTACGCCACCGGAGAGGAACAGGGTGTCACCGCGGCCGAGGTGGTACGCCTGGCCTTCGGCCTCCACCTCCACGGAGCCGTCGGCGACGTACATCAACTCGTCGTTGCGGTGCTGGAACTCGCCCTCGGTGTCGTGCTCGCCGTGGAACTCCAGTGCTTCCAGCTGGTGCCGGCCGCGCACCAGGCGGCGGGCGTGCGGCACAGCCGCCGCGTCGGCCGGCTCGGCGCGCACCACCGCGACCGTACGGGCCGCGTCGGAGGCGGCGATCAGCTTGCCCGCGGTGGTCTCCAGCGCTTCGGCGACCCGCTGGAGCGAGCGCCGGCTGGGGCGTGCCCGGTCGTTCTCGATCTGGCTGAGGAAGGGCACGGACAGACCGGAGCGCTCGGCGACCGCGGCCAGCGTGAGGTCGAGGGTCCGGCGCCGCCGGCGCACGGCCGCGCCCACCCGAAGACGCTCGGTCTCCTTCGGGTCCTTGCCGTCCTTGGCGTCAGCGTCCATCCGCCGGGCTCCCCTTCCTGCGTTCTGTACAACCTTACGCAGCTTCGGGCCCGGCCACCTCTGCGATGGGCGCCAAAGGCGGCCGGGACGGCCCCGCCACTGGCGGGAACCGTCCCGTTCCGCTGGGTGATCGCGCCCGTCAGCGGGGCACCGGCACCGTCTTGTCCACGAAGTCCGGGTTCTCCTTGAGCCAGTTCCGGACGGCCTCCTGCTCCTTGCCCTTGCCGGTCTCCTGGATCTCCGCCTCCAGGTCGGTGAGCTGCTTCTCGGTCATCTTGAAGTCCTTCAGCCACTTCCCGACCTCGGGGTGGTCCTTCGTGAGGCCCTTGCGCGCCAGGGTGTGCACCCCGTCGCCCGCGCCCCAGGTGCCCTTGGGGTCGTCGAGCTTTTTGAGGTCGTAGTTGCTGTAGGCCCAGTGCGGCGACCAGAGGGTGACCACGACGGGCTCCTTCTTGGCGATCGCCCGCTTCAGCTCGGCGAGCATGCCGGGCGTGGAGCCGTCGACGACCTCGTACTCGCCCTGAAGGCCGTACTCCTTGAGCACCTTGTCCTTGAGCAGGCCCATCATGCCCGCGCTGGGCTCGATGCCGATGATGCGGCCCTTGAACTTCCCGGACTGGCCCTTGAGGTCGTCCAGGGAGTCGATGCCCTCGACGTACGAGGGGACCGTCAGCTCCAGCGAGGTGGGGCCGTACCAGGAGCCCATGTCCTCCAGCTTGTCGCCGTACTTCTTCCAGTACGAGGCGTGGGTCACCGGCAGCCAGGAGTCGGTCTGGAAGTCGATCTGACCGTTCGCGAGCCCGGTGTAGAGCGCGCCGGTCTCCAATTGCTTGGCGTCGACCTCGTAACCGCGCTGCTCCAGCATCTCCTTCCACAGGAAGGTGGAGGCGATGGCCTCGTCCCAGGGGATGTAGCCCATGGTGAGCTTCTCGCCCTTGCCGACGTCGGTGGCGCCGCCGCGGCCGGACGCGGTGGCCGAGTCGGAGCTGCCGAAGATCGACATGCCGCCGGCGACCAGCGCGAGGACGACGACGCCGACCACGGCGACGGACGCCTGCGGGCGGTGCTGCCACAGCTTCGGGCCGCCGGCCAGCGCCTTCGCCTTGGCCAGGGCGCGCCGACCGAGCGGCGAGACCTGACGGCCCAGCTCGCCGGTCATCCGGTCCAGGTACATGGCGAGGATGACGATGGAGATGCCGGCCTCGAAGCCGAGGCCGATGTCCACGTTGCCGATGGCGCTGTAGACCGCGCCGCCGAGCCCGCCGCCGCCGACCATGCCGGCGATGACGACCATGGACAGCCCCAGCATGATCACCTGGTTGACGCCGGCCATGATGGTGGGCAGCGCCAGCGGGAGCTGGACGCGGACCAGGGTGTCGCGGGGCGGGGTGCCGAACGCCTCGGCGGCCTCCACCAGCTCCTTGTCCACCTGGCGGATGCCGAGTTCGGTCATCCGCACGCCGGGCGGCAGGGAGAAGACGATGGTGGCGATGATGCCGGGGACGACGCCGACGCCGAAGAAGATGATGCCGGGGATCAGATAGACCATGGCGGGCATGGTCTGCATGAAGTCCAGCACCGGCCTGGTCACCGCGCTCACGGCGCTGGAGCGGGACGCCCAGATGCCCAGCGGCACGGCGATGGCCAGGGTCACCACGGTGGCGACGAGCACCAGGGAGAGCGTCGACATCGCTTCGTCCCACAGCTCGATCGAGTCGATGAGCGCGAAGCCGACGAAGGCGAGGCCGCCGGCGAGCAGCCCGCGCAGCCACCAGGCGGCGACCGCGAGGATCCCCGCGAAGAGCAGGGGGTGGGGCGCGGAGAGCGCGGCGTCGATGCCGTCGTACATCCCGGTGACGACGGCGCTGATCGCGTCGAAGAGCCAGGTCAGATTGGACTGGAGCCAGTCGACGGAGCTGTCGACCCACTCGCCGAGGGGCAGCCTAGGCACCGGCCACCGCCTCGGCAGCGTCCTTGCGGGGAGCCTGGGAAGCAGCAGCGACCGAGTCCGCCGCGGCTGCTCCGTCGCTGGGCTTCATGGGCTCGCCGAGCACGGCCAGCAGCCGGGCCCGCGGCACCACCCCGATCAGCTCGCCCCGCTCGCAGGTGACCGCGACGGCCACCCCGCTGGTCGAGCAGGGCGTGAACAGCTCCGCGATCGGGGTGTCCGCCTTGACGACCGCGGGGGCCGCGGCGATGACGTCCGCCGGGGTCCGCAGCTCCTTGCCGCCGTCGCCGGCGCTCGGGTAGGCCGACTCCGGGTCCGCCATGATCGCGCCCGCGGTCAGCACCCGGGTGCGGTCCACGTCCTGGGTGAAGGAGGCCACGTAGTCGTTGGCCGGGGTGACGAGGATGTCCTCGGCGGTGCCGAGCTGGACGATCCGGCCGTCCCGCATCACCGCGATCCGATCGCCGAGGCGCATGGCCTCGTTGAGGTCGTGGGTGATGAAGACGATCGTCTTCTTCAGCGTCTTCTGGAGCTCCAGGAGCTGGTCCTGCATGTCCCGGCGGATCAGCGGGTCGAGCGCGCTGAAGGACTCGTCCATCAGCAGCAGGTCTGCGTCGGTGGCGAGTGCGCGGGCCAGGCCCACGCGCTGCTGCATGCCGCCGGACAGCTCGTCGGGCCAGGACTGCTCCCAGCCCGCGAGGCCGGCGAGGGCCAGCGCCTCGGTGGCGCGCTGCTCCCGCTCGGCCCGCGGCACGCCCTGGACCTCCAGGCCGTACGCGGCGTTGTCGAGCACGCTGCGATGGGGGAACAGCGCGAAGTGCTGGAAGACCATGCTGATCTTGCGCGAGCGCACCGCCCGCAACTCGCGGGGGCTGAGGGCGGTCAGGTCCTGACCGTCGAAGAGGACGCGTCCGGCAGTGGGTTCCAGCAGTCCGTTGAGCATGCGCAACAGCGTGGACTTACCGGACCCAGACAAGCCCATCACGACGAAGATCTGCCCGGGATCGACGGTGAACGAGGCGTCGATCACCGCCGCCGTCGTGCCGTCGGCGCGCAGCTCGTCGCGGTCGACGCCGCTTTCGAGTCGCCGGACCGCCTCGTCGGGTCGTCTGCCGAACACCTTGTACAGATGCTCCGCCTGGAGCCTGGACACATACACCTCGCGGGTTGAAACGGAACGGCCCGCCGCCCCCATAGCCGGCGTGCCGTGGAGCGCAGCGGTTTCTGCCCGCTCCCGGCACTTCGTACGGATGTCTCCGCAGGCACACCGGGATCGGCTCCGGCGGCGCGCCTGCCCCCGGCTTGTAGCGCCAAACGCAACAGTGACCCACGTCACGCAACAACGGCCGGTGAACCGCTACGGACCGGGCCCCCGCGGGCTGCCGGGCGCTGTCGGTGCCGTGCGGCACAATCCGGGGTGTGACGCGACGCCTGATGCTCCTCGACACCGCCTCCCTGTACTTCCGCGCCTACTTCGGCGTCCCCGACTCGGTCCGCGCCCCCGACGGCACCCCGGTGAACGCCGTGCGCGGGCTGCTCGACTTCATCGCCCGCCTGGTCCAGGACCACCGGCCGGACGACCTGGTCGCCTGCTGGGACGACGACTGGCGCCCGCACTGGCGGGTCGAGCTGATCCCCTCGTACAAGGCGCACCGCGTCGCCGAGGAGAGCGAGCAGGGGCCGGACGAGGAGGAGACCCCGGACACCCTGTCGCCGCAGGTCCCGGTGATCGTGGACGTGCTGGCGGCGCTCGGCATCGCCCGCGTCGGCGCCGCGGGGTACGAGGCGGACGACGTGATCGGCACGCTCACCGCGCGGGCGAGCGGCCCGGTCGACATCGTCACGGGCGACCGGGACCTGTTCCAGTTGGTCGACGACGCCCGGCAGCGGCGGGTGCTGTACCCCCTCAAGGGCGTCGGCACGCTCCAGACGACGGACGAGGCGTGGCTGCGCGAGAAGTACGGCGTGGACGGCCCGGGGTACGCGGACCTGGCGCTGCTGCGCGGCGACCCGAGCGACGGCCTGCCGGGCGTGCCGGGCATCGGCGAGAAGACCGCGGCGAAGCTGCTGGCGACCTTCGGCGACCTGGCCGGGATCATGGCCGCGGTGGACGACCCGGCGGCGAAGCTGACCACGGCGCAGCGCCGCCGCCTGTACGAGGCCAGGGAGTACGTGGCGGTCGCGCCGAAGGTGGTCCGGGTCGCGGCGGACGTGCCGCTGCCGGCGTTCGACGCGGCGCTGCCGACCGGGCCGCGGGACCCGGCCGCGCTGGAGGAGCTGTCGGCGCGTTGGGGGCTCGGGGGGTCGCTCCAGCGACTGCTCGCCGTGCTCCCCCGCTGACCTGCCGCACCTCCCGCACCACGGCCCACCGCCCCAACCGGTGGGCCTGGAGCTGACGCTGCCCGGTCGAGGTGTTAGCTTAGGCAAGCCTAAGTAATTATCCGAGCCCTGGGAGAGCGCCGTGGCAGAGCGACCGGTCCGTACGTCACCGACGTGCCATGAAGCCCACGTGGTCCGCACCGAACGGCTCACTCCGCACATGACGCGGGTCGTCCTCGGCGGCCCGGGGCTCGCCGGGTTCCGTCTCGACGGCTACACCGACCACTACGTGAAGCTGGTCTTCCCCCAGCCCGGGGTGGAGTACCCGCAGCCGTTCGACCTGGACCGCATCCGGGCCGAACTCCCGCGCGCCGAGTGGCCGGCGAACCGCACGTACACCGTGCGGACCTGGGACGCCGAGGCCCTGGAGATGGTGATCGACTTCGTCGTCCACGGCGACGAGGGGCTGGCCGGTCCGTGGGCGCAGCGCGCCCGGGTCGGCGACCCGATGTGGATCCTCGGCCCCGGCGGCGGGTACGCCCCGGAGCCGGCCGCCGACTGGCACCTCCTGGTGGGCGACGAGAGCGCGCTGCCGGCGATCGCCGCGTCCTTGGAGCGGATGCCGGACGACGCCGTGGTGCACGCCTTCGTCGAGATCGAGCAGGCGGCCGACGAGATGGAGCTGGACCTGCCGAAGGGCGTGGCGGTGCAGTGGCTGCACCGCGCCGGCCGCCCCGTCGGCGCGGCGCTGGTGACGGCCGTACGGGAACTGGAGTTCCCCGCGGGCCGGGTGTCCGCGTTCGTGCACGGCGAGGCCGCCTGCGTGAAGGAGCTGCGGCGCCATCTGCGGCTGGAGCGCGAGGTGCCGCGCGAGCAGCTGCACATCTCCGGCTACTGGCGCCAGGGGCAGTCGGACGAGGCGTGGCGCGCGGTGAAGCGCGCGTGGAACGAGCAGGTGGAGCGCGAGCAGGAGACCGCGGCGCAGGCTCCGCAGGAGCGCGCCGCCTGAGCTCCCGCCTCGCGAGCCGTACGGTTTCCGACCGGCCCCGCCCCTCGTCAGGGGCGGGGCCGTCGCCGTTGGTGCCACGACTCCGCGTGCGGTGGTGTTACGGCACGTCGTCGCCGTCCCGCGCGGGGGCCACCGCACTGCGCTCCCCGTACCGCCGGGCCGACTGGTCCGTCTGCGCCATCTGCCGCAGCGCGCCCAGGACCGCGTCCCCGAGCACGGTCCCCACCACCACGCCCTGCACCAGGACGTCGCGGCTCGTGCCGCCGGCGACGTACTCCAGGTCGGCCCGCGCCACCTGCTCCGCGGCGTCCGCGTACACCTCCAGCATCTGCCGGAAGTCGCCGTGGCCCAGGCGTTCCATCGAGGCCAGGGCGCCGGCGAGCAGTTCGGCGCCCGGCCCGTCGTGCGCCACCCGCCAGCCGCGCCGGCGGATCAGCTCGTCGACCTGACGCACCGCCTTCTCCCGGGCGGCGTCCTCCTCTTGTTGGGCGGGACGCGCCACCAGCAGGTCGGAGGCGACCCCGAGGACGTGGTGCACCGGCTCGGCCGGGTCGTCGACGGCGTCGAGGATCGCGGCGATCGCGGCGATCTTCAGCCCGCCCACGTCCAGGAGGGCGCGGATCAGCCGTAGTCTGCGCAGGTGTGCGTCGCCGTACGCGGCCTGGTTGGGGCTGGTCAGCTCGCCGGCTGGCAACAGCCCTTCCCGCAGGTAGTACTTGATCGTCGGCACCGGCACCCCGGTGCGCCGGCTCAACTCACCGATCCGCACGGCCGCCCACCACCTTCTCCACCTCGCTGACGAACCCATCATAGATAGCTCCGCTACCTACCGGGGTTGCGGCCACGGCCGGCGGAAATCCACCGATCGACCGGGCCGACCTGATACGTCTGAGGGCCACCCCCAGCCCAGGCCCGCGATCCCTCCTCCTCCCCGGAAGGACGGCGATGACCGTCTCCGTCATGCTCTTCACCTCCGATCTGCGCGTGCACGACCAGCCGGCGCTGTCCGCCGCCGTCCGGGAGGCCGACGCGGTGGTGCCGCTCTTCGTGATCGACCCGGGGGTGCACGCGGCCGGCTTCGACGTCCCCAACCGCCGTGCCTTCCTCGCCGATTGCCTCACCTCGCTCGCCGAGCAGCTGCGCGAGCGCGGCGGACGGCTGGTGGTGCGCACCGGCGACGTGGTCGAGCAGGTCTGCCGGGTCGTCACCGCGACGGGCGCGGACGCGGTCCACCTCGCCGCGGGCGTCAGCACCTACGCCGGGCGCCGCGAAGACCGGCTGCGCGCCGCCCTCGCACCGCTGGGATGCGCCCTGCACGTCCACGACGGGGTGGTGACGGTGCTGCCCCCGGGCCGGGTCACCCCCGCCGCCCGCGACCACTACGCCGTCTTCACCCCGTACTTCCGCCGCTGGGCCGCGACCGGGCACCGCGAGGTGCTGGGGGCGCCCCGGAGCGTACGGGTGCCGGCGGAGGCGTCCGGCGATCCGCTGCCCCGGCGTGCCGCGGTGGCCGGGGTCTCCCCCGGGCTCGCGCCGGGCGGGGAGCACGAGGGGCGCCGGCAGGTGCGGCGCTGGCTGGAGCGGGCCGACTCCGGCATCGAGGCGTACGAGCGGCGCCACGACGACCTCGCGGGCGACGCCACCTCGCGGCTCTCCCCGCATCTCCACTTCGGCGCCCTCTCGGCGACCGAACTGGTCGAGCGCGCACGTGCCGAGGGCGGTCCGGGAGCCGAGGCGTTCGTCCGGCAGTTGGCCTGGCGGGACTTCCACCACCAGGTCCTCGCGGCCCGTCCGCGCTCGGCCCGCGTCGACTACCGCGACCGCGGCGACCGTTGGCGCACCGCGGAGGAGGAGGTCGCCGCCTGGAAGGAGGGGCGCACCGGCTGCCCCGTGGTCGACGCCGGGATGCGCCAACTCCGCCACGAGGGCTGGATGCACAACCGCGCCCGGCTGCTGACGGCGAGCTATCTCGCCAAGACGCTGTACGTGGACTGGCGCGTCGGGGCCGCCCACTTCCTCGATCTGCTCGTCGACGGGGACGTGGCCAACAACCAGCTCAACTGGCAGTGGGTGGCGGGCACGGGCACGGACACCCGGCCCAACCGGATCCTCAACCCCGTCGCACAGGCGCGCCGGTTCGACCCCGACGGCTCCTACGTCCACCGGTGGGTGCCCGAACTCGCCGCGCTGCCGGCCCCGCGCGTCCACGACCCCGCGTCCTGGAGCAAGGAAGAGCGGGACCGCGTCGACTACCCGGCCCCGCTCGTCGACCTCGCCGAGGCCAGGGCCCGCTTCGAGACCGCCCGCGAACTGCGCTGAAGCAGCGGCGGGCGGCCCCGGCGGATCAGCCGACCGAGCTGTACGCCACGACGCCCCGCAGCATCGCGTCCACCGCCCGGCGCGCGGCCCTGGCGACGGTGCCGTGGTCGCCGGGGGCCGCCGCGGCGATCTGCCCGAGGACGTCGATGACCTGCTTCGACCAGCGGACGAAGTCGCCCGCGGGCATCTCGGTCTCGCGCAGCACCTCGTCGAGGTTCTTGTCCGAGGCCCATTGGTACGCCGCCCAGGCGAAGCCGAGGTCCGGCTCGCGCTGGCCCACGCCCTCCGCCTGGTTGATCTTGAAGCTCTCTTCGAGCGCGTCGAGCCGGCCCCAGATGCGGACCATGTCGCCGAGCGCGGCCTTCGCCGCACCGCCGGGGACCTTGGGCGCGACGGCGTCGTCCGACTGCCGGGACTCGAAGACCAGCGCGGAGGCGCACGCCGCCAACTCGGCCGGGCTCAGCCCCTCCCACACGCCGTCCCGCAGGCACTCGCTGGCCAGCAGGTCCAGCTCGCCGTAGAGCCGGGCGAGCCGGCGGCCGTGCGGGGTGACCTCGTCCTCCCTCAAGTAGTCCAGCTCGGTCAGGAGGGCGACGATCTGGTCGAAGGTGCGCGCGATGGTGCTCGTACGCCCCTCGATGCGGCGCTCCAACTGGCGGGTGTCGCGGCGCAGTCGGTAGTAGCGCTCGGCCCAGCGGGCGTGGTCCTCGCGCTCGTCGCAGCCGTGGCAGGGGTGGGCGCGCAGGGCTGAGCGCAGCCGGTTGATCTCCTGGTCGTCCGCGGCGGCGGAGCGCTGCTTGCGGTGGCGCTCGGGCACGATGTGGCCGGCCTTGGTGCGCAGCGCGGACGCCAGGTCACGGCGCGACTGGGGCGAGCGCGGATTGAACGACTTGGGGATCCGCATCCGCTCCAACGGCTCCACCGGCACCGGGAAGTCGATCGCGGCGAGCCGCTTGACCTGCCGCTCCGCGGTGAGGACCAGCGGACGTGGCCCGTCGTGCTGCTCGAAGCCGCGGTGCCCGTTGGTCCGCCCGGCCGGGATGCCGGGGTCCAACACCAGGGCGAGACCGGCCGACTTGCCCGTCGGCACGTGGATGACGTCACCGGGCCGCAGCCGCTCCAGCGCCACGGCCGCAGCCGCCCGGCGCTGGGCCGCGCCCTGCTTGGCCAGCTCCGTCTCCCGGTCCTTCAGGTCGCGGCGCAGCCGCGCGTACTCCTCGAAGTCGCCCAGGTGGCAGGTCATGCCCTCCCGGTAGCCCTCAAGGCCCGCTTCGTTCTTCTGGACCTGGCGGGAGATGCCGACCACCGAACGGTCGGCCTGGAACTGTGCGAACGAGGTCTCCAGCAGCTCGCGCGAGCGGTGCCGGCCGAACTGCTCGACCAGGTTGACGGCCATGTTGTACGACGGCTTGAAGCTGGAGCGCAGCGGATACGTGCGCGTGCCCGCGAGGCCGGCGAGCTCGGCCGGGTCCATGCCGCGCTGCCACAGCACGACCGCGTGCCCCTCGACGTCGATGCCCCGCCGGCCGGCGCGGCCGGTGAGCTGGGTGTACTCGCCGGGGGTGATGTCGGCGTGCTGCTCGCCGTTCCACTTCACCAGCTTCTCCAGGACCACCGAGCGCGCGGGCATGTTGATGCCGAGCGCCAGGGTCTCGGTGGCGAAGACCGCCTTGACCAGGCCGCGGACGAACAGCTCCTCCACGACCTCCTTGAAGGTCGGCAGCATGCCGGCGTGGTGGGCGGCGATGCCGCGCTCCAGGCCTTCCAGCCACTCGTAGTACCCGAGGACGTTCAGGTCCTCGGTGGGGATGGCGGAGGTGCGCTCCTCCACGATCTCGCGGACCTGGAGGCGGGCCGAGTCGTCGTTCAGCCGCAGGCCCGAGTACAGGCACTGCTGGACCGCGGCCTCGCAGCCGGCGCGGCTGAAGATGAAGGTGATCGCGGGCAGCAGGCCCATCGCGTCCAGCCGGTCGATGACCTCGGGGCGGCCCGGGGTCCAGATCCGGCTGCGTCCACGGCGCTCGCGCTCCCGGTCCGCCTCGCGCATCGTCCGGCCGCGGCGGCGGTCGCGGGCCTGGTAGGAGCGTTGGCTCTCCATCCGGGACAGCCGGACGAGGTCGGGGTTGACCTCGCGGCGGGCGGTGCCCCGGCCGCCGTGGTCGGTGGTCTCCTCGAAGAGGTCGTAGATCCGGCGGCCGGCCATCACGTGCTGCCACAGCGGCACGGGCCGGTGCTCGGAGACGATCACCGCGGTGTCGCCGCGGACGGTGTCCAGCCAGTCGCCGAACTCCTCCGCGTTGGACACGGTCGCGCTGAGCGAGACCAGGGTCACCGACTCGGGGAGGTGGATGATCACTTCCTCCCACACGGCGCCGCGGAACCGGTCGGAGAGGTAGTGGACCTCGTCCATGACCACGTAGCCGAGGCCGCGCAGCGACTGGGAGCCCGCGTACAGCATGTTCCGCAGCACCTCGGTGGTCATCACGACCACGGGCGCTTCGGAGTTGACGCTGTTGTCACCGGTCAGCAGGCCGACCTTGTCGGCGCCGTACCGCTTGACGAGGTCGGTGTACTTCTGGTTCGACAGCGCCTTGATCGGGGTGGTGTAGAAGCACTTGCGGCCCTGCTGGAGGGCGAGGTGGACGGCGAACTCGCCCACGATCGTCTTGCCGGAGCCGGTGGGGGCGGCGACCAGCACGCCGCGCCCGGCCTCCAGGGCCTGACACGCCTCGATCTGGAAGGGGTCCAGGCCGAACTCGTACAACTCGCGGAAGGGAGCCAGCGCGGTGGCCTGCTCGGCGGCGCGGACGCGGGCGGCAGCATAGCGCTCGGCGGGAGAGAGGTCCTCGGTCATCTTGTACGTGAGCCTACCCGGCAGGTACGACAGTCAGCGCGGTCTTATCGCAGAAGTGGTTGCCCGGGGCACCCTTCCCGGGGAGGGCCTCACCGTCCGTGGGGGCGCACTCACCCCGCGGTCAGGCCGGCTGGGGCGGTGCGAGCACCCGGACCGCCCCGGGCACGCACTCGACGGTCAGCGGCAGCGGGCCCAGCCGCTCGCCGTCCGCGTACGCGTTGATGCCCGCGGCCTCCAGCGTGATCGCACGGACGCGGTGCACGGTGACCAGGGGATGGCTGAGGTGGGTGCCCCGGTACACCCGCGGGAAGACCCGCAGCAGCGTGGTGCGGCTGCACGCGCCGACCACGGTCACGTCCAGCAGGCCGTCCTCCTGGGAGGCGCCGGCGCAGATCCGCATGCCGCCGCCGTAGCTCTCCCCGTTGCCGACCGCGACGAGGACGGCCTCGACCTCCTCGACCGCACCGCCGTCGAGGGTGAGGCGGTACGGGATGGGGCGCAGGGCCGCCAGTTCGGCGAGCAGCGCCACGTCGTAGGTGAACCGGCCGGCGATGCGCCCCATGCGGTTGCCCCGGTCGTTCACCCGGGAGTCGAAGCCGGACGCGAGCACGGTGCCGTACCACCGCTCGCCGACCCGCCCCAGGTCGACATGGCGGGCCGCGCCGTTCTTGAGGACGTCCGCGACGAGCCGACCGGCGGCGGAGGGGTCCCGCACGGGCAGGCCGAGGGAGCGGGCGAAGTCGTTGCCGGTGCCGACGGCGATCACGCCGAGCGGGGTCGCGGTGCCGGCGACGGCCTGGAGGGCGAGCGACGTCATGCCGTCGCCACCGACGGCTATCAGCGCCCCCGTGCCGCGGGCGACGGCGTCCTTGGCGCGGCGCAGCGCGTCGGGCGCGTCCTCGCCGAGGACCGTGCGCACGGAGAAACCGGCGTCGCGCAGCGCCCGGGCGGCGGGCTGCGCGGCGCGGGCGCCGCGTCCGCGGCCCGCCGCGGGGTTGACGAAGAGAGTGATCTCGCTGGTCACCCGCGTGACGTTACTGCACGGTCAGGACCGGGTGGAACGGCTGCGAGTGATGGCCGGGCGGGGCTTCGGCGCACACGACGCCGCGCCCGGCCCCGGAGGCGTTCCCGGGCCGGGCGCGGTGCGATCGGATCTTGCTCGGCCCGTGGGGCCGGCGGCGACGGGCCTCAGGTGATGTCGTCGTAACCGTTCACCCGGTGGGCGCGACCGCCCTCGCCCTCGCGTCCGCCCTGCTCCGGCAGCCGCCCCGCAGCGCCGACGGCCTCGACCTCGCCGACGTCCTCGGGGGTGAGGTCCAGGTCGGACGCCTCGTCGTCACCCGGTCCGCGCAGCTCCCGCAGCCGCCGCCGTCGGTCGTTCAGCAGCGAGAAGCCGGTGGCGAGGAAGTACAGCAGGACGATGGGGCCGGCGAGGATCATCATCGTCAGCGGCTCGGTGCTCGGGGTGGCCACCGCCGAGAAGATCGTGATGCCCATGATCATGCCGCGCCACCAGCCGAGCATCCGCCTGCCGGTGATGACGCCGCCGATGTTCAGCATCACCAGCAACAGCGGCAGTTCGAAGGCGAGGCCGAAGACGATGACCATCCGCGTGACCAGGTCGAGCAGGTCGTCCAGCGGCAGGAGGTTGTCCACGCCGAACGGCGTGAACTCGATCAGGACCTTCGCCGTGGTGGGAAGCACCGCGTAGGCGAAGTAGCCGCCGCCGAGGAAGAGCGGGAAGCCGGCGCCGACGAAGGCCATGGCGTACTTCTTCTCGCTGCGGTGCAGCCCGGGGGCGACGAAGGCCCAGAGCTGGTACAGCCAGATCGGCGCGGCGAGGACCACGCCCGCCATCAGGGAGACCTTCAACGCAAGCGTGAAGGGCGTCAGCAGACCGTTGATCGTGATCTGTGCACAGGTCGTGCCTTCGGGCTTCTTCTGCAGCTCGGAGAAGGTGTAGTCCTTACACCCCACCGACTTCAACACCGGTTCGGTGAAGAAGTTGATGATGTCGTTGTAGAAGAAGGCCGCGACGACCGTGACGAGCACGATCGCCAGGATGCCCTTGGCGAGCCGGTTCCTCAGCTCGCGCAGGTGCTCCACGAGGGGCATCCGTCCCTCGGGGTCCTTCTCCACTTTGCGGGCAGACTTGAGCAACCCACGTCCTCATCTCGTGCGGCAGGCCCGCCCTCCGCGACGGGCCTGTGGGTGGCCCTGTCTCAGCGCTGCGCGGAGTCCGTCGGCTCGTTCACCGGGCGCGAGCTGGTCACGTCCCCGGGAGCGGCCTGGATGGTCTTGGCCGGCTGCTCCTGGGCGGGGCCCGGCTGCGGCGGCGCGGCCGGCGTCGCGGGGTCCTTGCCGTCGGACTTCATCGCCTTGGCCTCGCTCTTGAGGATGCGGGCCGACTTGCCCAGGGAACGGGCCATGTCCGGGAGCTTCTTCGCACCGAACAGGAGGATGATCACGACGAGGACCAGGATGATCTCGGCAGGTCCGATCCGTCCACCGAACATAAGCTTGTACCTTCTCACCGAGGCGGCTGGGGTGTAGCTGGCGCGGTGCCCGGACAGGCGTCCGACCACCGTGTTGTGAGCGATCGTAACCCGGGGGAGTAAACACAGGGCAATGCCCATGCATCCGCCACATTGCCGGCCGGCGCCTCCGACCTGGGCCATTGGCGCTTTTCAAGCGACGATCAACGGGTAGCGGAACGGGCCCTTCAGCGGGTCGAACCGGCGCCTTGTGCCAGGTGGGCCGCGGACCGCTCCAGCTCCTCGGCGGCGCGCCCGATCCGCTCGCTCGTGCGTGCGACCTCCCGTCCCAGCCGTTGGACCTCGATGAAGACCCGGATCCCGAGGACGCCGAGGACGGCGATCCCGACGAAGCCGAGGGCGATGGCGAGCATGGGCCAACCCAGAGACGCAGACATGGAAACGGACCTCGGGAACCTAAGGGGTGGCGGCGGTGGGCTGGAGGCGGAGGGTGCTGACCCCGCCGCGGGTGAGGAGTTCGACGATCCGCTCCCCCGCCGGCTTGCGGACGGCCGCGCCGCACTCGGGGCAGGTGAAGGAGTAGAACGTGGTGCGCCGGCTGCCGCCGACGGCCAGCCGCAGCGCCTCCGCGGACAGCTCGAAGCCGGCGCGGCAGTCGGGGCAGGCGGCCTTGAAGAGGACGGGGCCCGCCAGAGCGGAAGCCGCGATATCCGGCATCAGGGACATGGGGCGCGAATCTCCCTCTACTTCGGGCTTCTCCGATGGGCCGGGCTCCCCCGAGCGCCGGTCCGCACACGGTGCCGAGCGCTCTCCCGAGCGGCGCCTCCCCTCGGCACTTGCCGTGTCCACCGCTACCGACCGATCATCCCGTACCGCCGCGTCCGCCATGCCGTCCTGCCGAAAATCGACGGTATCGACGGTATCGACGGCGATGATTCCGCCGGACCCGAGCGGGTCCACCACGACGGAAGGTGAGGTTCCAGACATCGAGAGCCGGTCACTCCCCGTCGGCGTACGCGGCGAGGGCGTCACTGGCCGCCCGGCGCGCGCTCGCCGCCAACTCGGCCGGCTCGGTGATCCGCCCGTCCCGCCCCAGCCGCAGCGCCAGCCGCCGGAGCGAGGCAGGGGACGGGGTGCGGAGCGTGATCCGCAGACCGCCGTCGGGCAGCTCCTCCGCGCTGTCGTGCGGGTAGTACTCGGCCACCCAACGCCCGCCGGGCCCCACCTCGACGACCACTTCGGGGTCGTCGGCGGACGGCTGGACGAGCCCCTCCGAGAGGTCGCGCAGCTCGATCTCGGGGGGTGCGGCCGGATCGTCCAACAGTCGAATCTCGGCCACCCGGTCGAGCCGGAAGGTGCGGCGCGCCTCGGAGAGCCGGCACCACCCCTCCAGATAGGTGTGCCCGACGGCGAAGAGCCGGATCGGGTCCACCTCGCGCTCGGTCAGCTCGTCGCGCGCCGGCGAGTAGTAGCGCAGCCACAGCCGGCGCTTCTCGGTGAGCGCCCGGTCGACGGCCGCGAAGACCCCGCCCTCGGACTCGAAGGTCACCGAGAGCCGGGCGGACGCGCCGGCCGCCTCCCCCGCCGCGGTCTCCAGCTTCGCGGTGGCGCGCAGCAGCGCCTCGCGGTCGCGCTCGCGCAGCCCCGGCAGCATGGCCACCGCCCGCGCGGCCACCAGCAGCGCGGTCGCCTCGTCGGCGGCCAGTCGCAGCGGCTCGGCGACGTCGTCGGGGTTGTGCCACCAGATGCGGTCGCCGTCGGTGTCGATGTCCAGCAGGTCGCCGCCGCGGAAGCTGGTGCCGCACATCGGCAACAGGTCCAGGTCGGAGATCAGTTCGTCCTCGGAGATGCCGAAGGCGCGGGCGACGTCGCCGACGCGGGCGCCGGGGCGTTCCCGGAGGTAGGTGACCAGGGAGAGCATCCGCCTGGTCTGGTCGATGGCGTTGGCGGCCATGGTCTGTGACTCCCCTTCTCAGCCCTCGGCCACGGCGCGCAGCCGGTCCATCACGTCGGCCCGCAGGTCCGCGGGCTCCAGCACGACCGCGTCGGGCCCGAACTCCACGAGCCAGGCGTCGAGTCCGTGTCCGTACGGGATCTCCAACTCGTCCCAGCCGGGCCCGGCCGGGTGCACCGCGAGGGCGCGGGCGCGCAGCGGGTATCCGCAGTCGGTGCGCAGCCGGATGCGCGCGGTGCGGGTCGCGGTCTCCCCCGCCCAGCTCTCCACGGTCTCGCGGACGGTGGAGACGTCGGGCACGGGGGCGGTGAACCGCCCGGCGCGGGAGCGGACCCGGCCGGTGATGCGCGAGAGCCGGAACACCCGCTCGGCACCCCGGTCGCGGTCCCAGCCCGCCAGGTACCAGTGGCCGCGCCAGCACTCCAGCGTCCACGGTTCGACCTGGCGCTGTTCGGGGCGGGCGGCGCTGGCCTTGCGGTAGTCGAAGACCACGGGCCGCCGGTCGCGGCAAGCCAGCATCAGGGGCTCGAAGGCGGCCTCGTGGACCGGGATCCGCGGCTCCAGCGCGCTCGTCTGGGTCTCGTACGCGTCCTCCGCCTCGGGCATGCCGGCGGCCCGCAGCTTCTGCAGGGCGCCGCTGGCAGCGCCGGCGAGCCGCGCCTGCTGCCACACCCTGGCGGCGAGCCCGAGGGCCGCGGCCTCTTCGGGGTCGAAGGTGATGGGGGGCAGTCGGTTGCTGTCGCGGCGGGCCAGATAGCCGACCTCGCCGTCCAGGTTCTCCACGGTCTCGATGACCAGGCCGAGTTCGCGCAGGTCGTCCTTGTCGCGCTCGAACATCCGGTTGAAGGACTCGTCGGAGCCGGCGGAGGGGTCGGTGGGCCGGAACGCCTCGACGTACGCCTCGATGGATTCGCGCAGCTCACGCTTGCTGAGCGGGCGCCGGGTCCCGAGCAGGCACAGCGCCAGGTTCATCAGCCGCTCGGCCTTGGCAATCGCCATCGACGCCCCGCACCCTCTTCTGACTTTCCGACTTGGTGATCGAACCGCGTTCCGCCCGATGACCGTACCGTCCCGGGGCGTCGGGACAAAAGCCGAGGGCCCACGCTCCGCGGGGAGCGTGGGCCCCGACCCGGGCCGCGAGGGCCGGGAGGTGACCGATCGGGGTCACACGCCGAGCAGGTCCACGACGAAGATCAGGGTCTCGCCGGGCTTGATGCGACCGCCGGCACCGCGGTCGCCGTAGGCGAGGTGGGCCGGGATGGTCAGCTGACGACGGCCGCCGACCTTCATGCCCTGCACGCCCTGGTCCCAGCCGGCGATGACCTGGCCGGCGCCGAGCTGGAACCTGAACGCCTGGTTCCGGTTCCAGGAGGCGTCGAACTCCTCGCCGGTGGAGAAGGCCACGCCCACGTAGTGGACCGAGACGAAGTCGCCCGCCTTGGCCGCAGCGCCGTCGCCCTCCCAGATCTCCTTGATCTCAAGGTCCTTCGGGGCTTCGCCGCCGGGGAAGTCGATCTCGGGCTTCTCGATGCTCACTGTCTACTAGCTCCTCAAATGATGAACGGGCAACCGGGACAGTCTTACATCTTCGCAAGGATGTCCAGCGCGAAGACCAGCGTGGAGTTCTTCGGGATGCCCTGCTGCTCCTGCTCGCCGAAGCCCTGGTCCGGCGGGATGACCAGCAGGACGCGGCTGCCGATCTTCTTGCCGATCAGCCCGTCCTTGAGGCCCTTGACGCCGATCTGGCTGAGCGTGAAGGTCTCGCTGCCGCCCGTGCTGTACGTGCTGCCGAACTTCTTGGCGCCGTCCCACAGGTAGGCGTCGTACTTCACGACGACGCTGTCCTTGTCGGTGACGGCGGGGCCGGTGCCCTCCAGGACGTAGTTCGACACGAGCTTCTTCGGGGCGTCCGACTTCGGCACGGTCACCGAGGGGGCCTTGCCGTCGGTGTTCACGCCGACCTTCGGCAGGGCGGCGTCCTCCTGCGGGACCGGGCTGCCCTTGACGGACGTCGGAACGTTGGTGCCCTTGACGATGTCCATCACGAACACCAGCGTGGCGTTGCCCTTGATGGTGTCCTGGCCCTGCTCGCCGTACGCCTGGGCCGGCGGGATGGAGACCTCCAGGCGGCTGCCGACCTTCTGCCCCTCCAGGGCCTTCTGCCAGCCCTCGATGACGCCCTGGCCGCCGATGGAGACGGGGAAGGGCTGGCCGCGGTCGAAGCTGTTGTCGAACGGCTCGGCCTCGTCCCACTCCTGGCCGAGGTAGTTCACCTGGGCCTGGTCGCCCTTCTTCAGGGCGGCGCCGGTGCCCGGGGTGATGACCTCGACCTTCAGCTCCTTGGGCGGGTCTCCCTTGCCCTTGTCCAGGGTGGGCTTCTCGCCGAACTTGGCACCCTCGGTGATCGCGGGAAGCCCGCCCTTGGAGGAGATGGAATCGGAACCCTTGTCGTCGCTGCCGCACGCCGCTGTCGCCAGCAGCAGGGCGGATACGACGGCGAGGGAGCGGAGGCCGGCTTGTCGACGCACGTGTTCCTCAGATCTCAGACGTCACGGAAAACAGTCCTCGACACTCTAGGACGTGCCGAGGGCCCCGCACGCAGAACGTACGGGGCCCGGGTGGCGTTCCACCGTTTGGTGTGACGTGGGGATGCACCCGTACGACCGGTCGGGCCGGGCGAGCCGGTCCACGGGGGCGGGGGCGCTGCGTCACATGCCGGCGATCAGCTTCTCGACGCGGTCGTCCACCGAGCGGAAGGGGTCCTTGCACAGCACGGTGCGCTGCGCCTGGTCGTTGAGCTTGAGGTGCACCCAGTCGACCGTGAAGTCCCGGCGCTGCTCCTGCGCGCGCCGGATGAAGTCGCCGCGCAGCCGCGCCCGGGTGGTCTGCGGGGGCACGGACTTGCCCTCGAAGATCTTCAGGTCGTTGCAGATGCGGGTGGCCTGGCCCTTGCGCTCCAGCAGGTAGTAGAGCCCGCGGCGGCGGTGGATGTCGTGGTAGGCGAGGTCTATCTGGGCGACCCGGGGGTGGGACATGGTCATGTTGTGCTTGGCCCGGTAGCGCTCGATGAGCTGGTGCTTCATGACCCAGTCGATCTCGGTGGAGATCCGGTCCAGCTCCTGGGTCTCGATCGCCTCCAGGGTGCGGCCCCACAGCTCCAGCACCTGCTCCACGGTGCCGGTGCGGATGCCGCGCCGGTCGACGAAGTCGACGGCCTTCTCGTAGTACTCCCGCTGGACCTCCAGGGCGGAGGCTTCGCGTCCGCTGGCCAGGCGCACCTTGCGCTGGCCGGTGGTGTCGTGGCTGACCTCGCGGATGGCCCGGATCGGGTTCTCCAGGGTGAGGTCGCGCATCACGGTGCCCGCCTCGATCATGCGCAGGACGAGGTCGGTCGCGCCGACCTTCAGCAGCATGGTCGTCTCGGACATGTTCGAGTCGCCGACGATGACGTGGAGCCTGCGGTAGCGCTCGGCGTCCGCGTGCGGCTCGTCCCGGGTGTTGATGATCGGACGCGAACGGGTCGTCGCCGAGCTGACGCCCTCCCAGATGTGCTCGGCGCGCTGGCTGACGCAGTAGACGGCGCCGCGCGGCGTCTGGAGCACCTTTCCCGCGCCGCACAGCAACTGCCGGGTGACCAGGAACGGGATGAGGATGTCCGCGAGGCGGGAGAACTCCCCGTGGCGGGCGACGAGATAGTTCTCGTGGCAGCCGTAGGAGTTTCCGGCCGAATCCGTGTTGTTCTTGAAGAGATAGACGTCGCCTGCGATTCCCTCCTCGTGCAGACGGCGTTCGGCGTCGACCAGCAGACCTTCCAGAATGCGCTCGCCGGCCTTGTCGTGCGTGACCAGTTCGGTCACGTTGTCGCATTCCGGCGTTGCGTATTCCGGATGCGAGCCCACGTCGAGGTACAGACGGGCACCGTTCCGCAGGAAGACATTGCTGCTGCGGCCCCATGACACGACACGGCGGAAGAGGTAGCGCGCCACTTCGTCAGGCGACAGTCGGCGCTGTCCCCTGAACGTGCACGTGACGCCGTACTCGTTCTCCAGCCCGAAAATGCGGCGGTCCATGTCTGAACATTACGCCTCACGCCCGGTGCTGAAACCGGGTTCGGGCGCACCGTTGCGATCAATTTCGACACGTTCGACGACGGGGGTCGATTCCGGGGCCGCGACGTCGGCTCCGCGCCGGGGCCGGGTGAGGGTCCGGCGGCCCGCCGTCAGCACCAACAGCGCGGCGAGCCCCGCCGCGCCGGGCACGACGAACGCCCAGGAGGTCCCGCTGCCCTCGACGACCGGCCCCGTCACGGCGGTGCCGACGGCCGCGCCGACGCCGAAGGTGGTCACCAGCCAGGAGAACGCCTCGGTGACCGTGCCCCGGGGCGCGTGGCGGTCGATGACGATGAAGGAGCAGGCGAGGGCGGGCGCCAGGAAGAGCCCCGAGACGGTGGCCAACACCAGCATCGGGGCCACGCCCGGGGTCAGCCCGAGCGGCAGGTAGCCGAGGGCCAGCGCCGCGACGATCGCCTGGAGTCGGGGCTCGGGAGCGCCGGCCCACTGCCGGGCGCCGTACACCGCGCCGCCGACCAGGGCGCCGAAGCTGAGGGCGGCCAGCAGCCAGCCGTAGATCGCGTCCCGGCCGTGGTCGTCCGCGTACGCCACGCCGGCGACGGTGATCGAGCCGAGCGCGAGCCCGACGAAGAGGAACGAGACGAAGACCACCTGGAGCGCGGGCGAGCGCAGCGCGCCGAGCCAGTGGGCCTCCCGGGGCCCGGAGCGCCAGGTGCGGGACGGCTCGGACGACACGACGGCGAGCGTGCCGAGGACGCCCAGCACGTTGATCACCAGCAGCGCCGCCGACTCGGACCCGACGGCGACGAGCACCGTGATCAGGAGCGGGCCCACGGTGAACATGACCTCTTGGGCTATCGCGTCCATGGCGTACGCCCGGTGCACCAGCGCCTCGCGCCCCAGCACGCTGGACCACAGCGCCCGCAGGCCGCCCTCCAGCGGCGGGGTGAAGAGGCCGGCCACCACGACGGCGGCGTACGCGAGGGGCAGCGTCCCGATCCCGGCGAGGGCCAGCACGAGCATCCCGAGGGCGGACACCACGGCCGCGGGCAGCTGGACGCGCGGCTGCCCCTTGAGGTCCACGGCCCGGCCCAGCAGCGGCTGGCCGACGGCGGTCGCGATGCCGTACGCCGCGGCGAGCCCGCCGGCGAGGCTGTAGCTGCCGCCCTCGGCCCGGGTGAAGAGCACGATGGCCACGGGTCCGGTGACGTGCGGCAGCCGTCCCACGAGCGTGCCGGTGAGCAGGCGCGCCGCATACGGCGCCTTGATCACGTCGGCGTAGCGGGCGGAGTGCGCACCCCCGCCGCCGGTTCCGTCGCCGGTGCCTCCTGTGGTCATGATCCGCCCCTTTCGCTCGGCAGCACCCGAGGTTTTACGTATAACGTCCGGCGTTATACGTACCATGTCGACACCCACCGGTCCACCGCGCCGCCCTCCGATGGGTCCCGACCCGTGCGGGCGGCCGACGGGTGACGAGGACGGCAGGCATGGCACAGGGCCACTCCCCGAGCGACACGAGCGGGGCGCGCCGCCACGACGGCGACGGGCCGCGGCCCACGAGCCGGGACGTGGCCCGGGTCGCCGGGGTGTCCCAGGCGACGGTCTCCCTCGTCCTCGGCGACAAGTGGCGCGGCCGGGTCTCGGAGAAGACCGCGCGCACGGTCCGCAGCGCGGCGCGCGAGATCGGCTACCGCCCCAACCTCGCCGCCCGCAGCCTGCGGCTGGGCCGCACCAGGACCGCCCTGCTGGTGGTGCCCGCACTGACCAACGAGTTCTTCGCCCGCGTCTACACGGGTGCGGCGTCGGTGGCCGCCGACCACGGCTTCGGCGTGGTGGTCTACCCCTCCCCCGACATCAGCACCCCGGCGAAGGACCCCTTCGCCTCGGCCAGCGCCGCCCTCGACGGGATCATCGCCTCCTCCATGGCGGCCCGGTCCCTGACCCGGCTCCGGGGCGCGGACCTGCCGCTGGTGATGATCGACAGCGATCCCGCCGAGCGGGGGGCGGCGGCGCACGTGAACCTGGACATCGCCGACGGCATGCACCAGATCGCCCGCCATCTCCTCGGACTCGGCCACCGCCGGTTCCTGCACCTGGCGTCCGCCGTGGAGTCCTGGACCTTCGACGTCCGCGCCCGGTCCCTGGGCGAGGCCCTCGGCGCCGTGCCCGGCACGGAACTGCGGACCGTGCACAGCCCGCTGGACGTCCATCGTGCGCGGGAGACCGTCTCCGCCGCGCTCGCCGGCCCCGGCCCCGTGCCCACCGCGATCGTGTGCGACGGTGACACGCTGGCCGCCGGCGCCTGCAAGGCGGTGCGCCGCCACGGACTGCGCATCCCCGAGCACGTCTCCGTCACCGGCTTCGACGACCTGTCGCTCGCCAGCGCCCTGGAGCCGGAGTTGACCACCGTGAACCTCCCCGCCGAACGCGTCGGGGAGCGGGCCATGTCGGCGCTCCTCGCGGTCCTGGACGGCCGCGCCCCCGTCGACGGCGACCTGCCCGTCCAACTGGTCGCCCGGTCCTCCACCGCTCCCCCGCACCGCCCGTGAGGCCGTTTCCTACGAGGGCGTTGCGGACCCCCTGCAACCCTTGAGGGGGCGTCCGGAGCCGTGCCACGATCACGATCATGGCGAGTCCGGCGGAGACACGGATCGACGCCGTCCTGGTCGGGACGGTGGACGCGGCGCCGGGTTCGGCGGCCGTGGCCGCCGGAGCGCGGCTGGCCGTACGCCACGCGGACCTGCTGGAGGTGTACGACACCGGCGCCTTCCTGCGCGGCGGGGCCGCACCGCGCTGCGCCGTCGAGGTGCCCCCGGGCGCGGACGGCACGCCCTTGGCCGACGGCGCCGTCCTCGCCGGGCCCACGTGCGTAAGGGCGGTCGACGGCGCCGGGAGCGTGCGCTGGGAGGTGCCGCACCCGACGTGGCACGGCGGCCCGCCGCATCCGCAGGCGCCCGACGCCCCGGCCGTCAGCCCGGACGGCACCCTGGTCAGCGCGGTCGTACCGGCGCTCGCGGAGCCGACGGGCAACGGCACCCGGCAGCGCGACACCCCCGACGGCCCCCGGTACGGGCGGGACGTGCTGCTCCTCCTGGACGCCGCCACCGGACGGATCCGGGCCGCCCGCCCGGTCAACAGCCGCGCCTCGGTCGTCACCCAGCGCTGGCACCCCGACGGCTCGCTCCTCGCCCTGTCCTGCTGGACCGCCTGGTACAGCTGGTCGACCTGGTGGATCGAACCCCGCCGCGACGGACTGCACATCCGCGGCGGTACGCGGATGCGCGAGGTGATCGGCTTCGTACCGGGCTCCGCGCGCGCCCTGACGCTGCGCCGCGCCGAACGCCTCGCCCCCAAGGACGACCGCGACGAACTCGCCGCGCACGACATCACCACCGACGAACCGGTCGCCGTGTACGACCTGGCGGCACTCGCCGGTCGCCGTGCGGGCCCCTTGGACGTCCGCAGGGGCCACAACGAGATGTTCGAGGAAGCGCACCTGCTGGACGGCCGACACGTCCTGGTCACGGCCCGGGCCCGCCCCGGGGGCGACGGTGGCGAGGCGCCCCGCCACTGGCTGTGCAACGCGGCCACCCTGCGCCCGGTGGGGCAGCTGCGCTATCCGGTTCCGGTGGGGCGGGTGACACCGCTCGGCGACGGCACCTGGCTGACCGGTGGCCCGCACGGCTTCCACCACTGGGCACTGTCCTGAGCACCTGACCCAGGACGTACGCGAGGGGCGCCCCGGGTCGGATGTCGGTCCGACCCGGGGCGCCCCTCGCCCTACTGCGACGCAGGCTCCCTGCGGGCCCGCTACTTCTCCCCTGCGTCCTCGTCGGCACCGTCGGCCGGCTCGGCAGCCTCGGCCGACTCGTCCTTCGACGGGCCGTCCGACGCCTGCTCCAGCAGCCGGGCGAGCTGGCTGCCCACGATGCGCTTGAACTTCCTCTGCTGCGGCCTGGTGCGGTCCAGGACCGCCACTTCCAGCCGCTCCGCCGGGATCTCGCGGTCATTGCCGTTGGTCTGGTTCGACAGCGCCTGCACGGCCAGCTTCAGCGCCTCCGCCAGGGACATCCCGTCGCGATGGCGCTGGTCCAGGAAGGTGCTGATCTGCTCGGCGTTGCCGCCGACCGCGACCGAGCCGTGCTCGTCCACGATCGAACCGTCGTGCGGCAGCCGGTAGATCTGGTCGCCGTCCGCGGTCGCCCCGACCTCGGCGACGACCAGCTCGACCTCGTAGGGCTTCTCGGCCTGGCTGGAGAAGATCGTGCCGAGCGTCTGGGCATAGACGTTCGCCAGGCCCCGCGCGGTCACGTCGTCCCGGTCGTAGGTGTAGCCCCGCAGGTCGGCGTAGCGCACGCCGCCGATGCGGAGGTTCTCGTACTCGTTGTACTTGCCGGCCGCGGCGAACCCGATGCGGTCGTAGATCTCGCTGAACTTGTGCAGGGCACGGGACGGGTTCTCGCCGACGAAGACGATGCCGTCGGCGTACTGCAGCACAACGAGGCTGCGTCCACGGGCGATGCCCTTCCGGGCGTACTCGGCCCGGTCCTGCATGGCCTGGGCGGGCGAGACATAGAACGGCGTCGTCACCGGCTATCCGTCCCTTTCTGTCTTTGGACTGTCAGTGGCGAAGGCGTCACAGGAGCGCGGCGCGCGGCCCGTCGGGCTGGTCGAGTCGGCGCTCCACCACGGCCCGGGCGACCTCGGAGGACTCCTCCTCGGTGAGCCTGCGGACGCCCTCGTCGGTGATGACCGTGACGAGCGGGTAGATCCGGCGCGCCACGTCGGGTCCGCCGGTCGCCGAGTCGTCGTCGGCGGCGTCGTACAGCGCCTGGATGACCAGGGTGACGACCTGCTCCTCGGTCAGGTCGTCCCGGTAGAGCTTCTTCAGGGAGCCGCGGGCGAAGACCGAACCGGACCCGGTCGCGGCGAAGCCCTGCTCCTCGGAGCGACCGCCGGTGACGTCGTACGAGAAGATCCGGCCCTTCCCGCGGTCGACGTCGTACCCCGCGAAGAGCGGAACGACCGCCAGGCCCTGCATCGCCATGCCGAGGTTGCCCCGGATCATGGTCGAGAGCCGGTTGGCCTTGCCCTCCAGGGAGAGCTGGGCGCCCTCCACCTTCTCGAAGTGCTCCAGCTCCAGCTGGAAGAGCTTCACCATCTCCACCGCGAGGCCCGCGGTGCCCGCGATGCCCACGGCCGAGTACTCGTCGGCGGGGAACACCTTCTCGATGTCGCGCTGGGCGATCATGTTGCCCATCGTGGCCCGCCGGTCACCGGCGAGCACCACGCCGCCGGGGAAGGTGACCGCGACGATGGTCGTGCCGTGCGGAGCCTTGACAATCCCCTCCGGCGGCTTCCGGTTGCCCGGGAGCATCTCCGGCGAGTGGTCGGCCAGGAAGTCCATGAAGGAGGACGAGCCCGGCGTCAGGAAGGCCGCCGGCAGACTCCCTGTGCTACGTGTGTTGGGTTCCACAGGTTTCCTTCCACGTATGCGGCTGCACGCCTCATGACGTCCGGCCGGTCCTTGAGTTGCCCCAGCGCTGCGTTGCAACTGAAGCAGAGCACGCCTCGGACCATACCCGTCCGATGATCGTGATCCACATGCTCCGCCGGACCGTCCTGACAGATCAAGCAGACACCGCCCTGGGCGGCGATCATCTGGTCGCGCTCGGCCTCGGTGATGCCCTACTTCCGCTTGAAGTACGAGGCACGATTGCACTGCGCCCGACAGGCGCGGCTGTAGCTCGCCCATCCATCCGAGCTGGTCTTGTTCCGCTCCCATGCGGAGTGCGGCTTGGTCTCCTCGCGTCGGGGGCACCGTTTGTGGCCGGGCGGCACCTCGCCTCGCTTCCGAACGGTCTTGCCCAGTGCCACCCGCTTCCGCCGATAGTGCTCCGCACTGTATGCGGAGACGCACTCCCGGCACCGCTGCTGTAAACCATCGCCGCGGGTTGCGGTCGCTCGCGAAACTGCTGACCGGTAGATCTCGACCGCAACCCCGACAATGCTTGACCGCTTCGGCCACTCTCCCCCCTTACCGCCACCTTCGATCCGAAGGCCAAGCGACCTCAGCGGCGATTATTCGCCACCTTTCTGCACGAACGACCTCACGAAATCCTCGGCGTTCTCCTCAAGTACGTCGTCGATTTCATCCAAAACGGAATCCACGTCGTCCGAGAGCTTCTCCTGGCGTTCTTGGAGGTCGGAGCTCACCTCCTCCGTGGTCTCCTCGACCTCCTCGGTGGAACGCGTCGCCTTCTGCTGTCCACCGCCGGTGTCCTTGGTCACCATAAACCTCACCCCGCTCGAATCTGCCCGCTCGTGTGGGTCTGTACAAGATCAGACCCTACAAGCCGGGACTGACATCGGCCCTGCAGTTTCCACAACGACCGGGCACTGGTCTCATGATTCCCAGTGCCCAGGCATTTCAGCCGCGCTCATTGCCGGAGAGCACCCGGACCAGGTCCTCCGCCGTGCGGCAGCGGTCCAGGAGCTCCTTGACGTGGTTGCGCGTGCCGCGCAGCGGCTCCAGGGTCGGCACCCGCTGGAGGGAGTCCCGACCGGGGAGGTCGAAGATCACCGAGTCCCAGGAGGCCGCGGCCACGTCGTCCGCGTACTGCTCCAGGCACCGGCCGCGGAAGTAGGCCCGGGTGTCCTCGGGGGGCTTCGTCCCGGCGCGCACGACGTCGTCCTCGTCCAGCAGCCGCTTCATCTTGCCGCGGGCCGCCAGCCGGTTGTACAGGCCCTTGTCGGGCCGTACGTCGGCGTACTGGAGGTCCACCAGGTGCAGCCGGGCGGCGTCCCAGCCAAGGCCGTCCCGCCGCCGGTAGCCCTCCATCAGCTCCTTCTTCGCGACCCAGTCCAGCTCGCCGGCCAGGCTCATCGGATCGTTCTCCAGGCGGTTGAGGGTGTCCTCCCACCGTGCCAGGACGTCCTTGGTCTGCTCGTCCGCGTCGACCCCGAAGCGTTCCTCCACGTACTTGCGCGCCAGCTCGTAGTACTCCATCTGGAGCTGGACCGCGGTGAGCGTGCGCCCGCTGCGGAGCGTGATCAGTCGCTTCAGGTCCGGGTCGTGCGAGATCTGGTGGAGGGTGCGCACCGGCTGCTCGACGGCCAGGTCGACCGCGATGAAGCCGTCCTCGATCATGGAGAGCACCAGGGCCGTGGTGCCCAGCTTCAGATAGGTCGAGATCTCGGAGAGATTGGCGTCGCCGATGATCACGTGGAGCCGGCGGTACTTCTCCGCGTCCGAGTGCGGCTCGTCGCGGGTGTTGATGATCGGGCGCTTGAGGGTGGTCTCCAGACCGACCTCGACCTCGAAGTAGTCGGCCCGCTGGCTGATCTGGAACCCGTGCTCATGGCCGTCCTGGCCGATTCCGACGCGTCCGGCGCCGGTGACGACCTGGCGGCAGACGAAGAACGGCGTCAGGTGCCGCACGATGTCCGAGAACGGGGTCTCCCGCTTCATCAGGTAGTTCTCGTGGGTGCCGTAGGAGGCGCCCTTGTTGTCGGTGTTGTTCTTGTACAGGTGGATGGGCTGCGCGCCGGGGAGCTGGGCGGCCCGCTCGGCCGCCTGGGCCATGATCCGCTCGCCGGCCTTGTCCCACAGCACGGCGTCCCTCGGGTTGGTCACCTCGGGAGAGCTGTACTCGGGGTGCGCGTGGTCGACGTAGAGCCGGGCACCGTTGGTGAGGATCACGTTCGCCAGGCCGATGTCCTCGTCCGTGAGCTGGCTGGAGTCGGCGGCCTCACGGGCGAGGTCGAAGCCGCGGGCGTCCCGCAGCGGATTCTCCTCCTCGAAGTCCCAGCGGGCGCGGCGCGCCCGGTGCATCGCCGCCGCGTACGCGTTGACGATCTGGGACGAGGTGAGCATGGCATTGGCGTTCGGGTGTCCCGGAACGGAGATCCCGTACTCCGTCTCGATGCCCATTACTCGCCGTACGGTCATGCGGCCCTCCTTGCCCGGCGGCGCTCCCGTTCGGGAACGGCGCTCAAGTACCGCTGGTGCTCCGGTGCGCACGCGGTGCCCGACCCCGCACTGCGCGACTCGGCGGTACCGCAGAGCCTAGAACGCCTCTGCGCTGGTGGGGAGATCGATTTCGTCATTGCTGGTTATGGGCTGGTTATGGCCCGCTGGGGAAAGAAACCGGCTGCGGATGCCCGGCCGGGGCATCCGCAGCCGGTGTGCCCATTTAGAGGTACTGACCGGTGTTCGCCACCGTGTCGATGGAGCGTCCGGTGTCGGCGCCCTGCTTTCCGGTGACAAGGGTACGGATGAACACGATCCGTTCGCCCTTCTTTCCGGAGATCCGGGCCCAGTCGTCCGGGTTGGTGGTGTTCGGGAGGTCCTCGTTCTCCTTGAACTCGTCCACACACGCCTGGAGGAGGTGGGCGACCCGCAGACCCTTTTGGTTGTGGTCGAGGAATGCCTTGATGGCCATCTTCTTGGCCCGGTCGACGATGTTCTGGATCATCGCGCCGGAATTGAAGTCCTTGAAGTACAGGACTTCCTTGTCGCCGTTGGCGTACGTGACCTCCAGGAAGCGGTTCTCCTCGGATTCCGCGTACATCTGCTCGACGACGGACTGGATCATCGCCTGGGCCGCGGCCTCCTTGGAGCCCCGGTGCTCCGAGACGTCGTCGGCGTGCAGCGGGAGCGTCGCGGTGAGGTACTTCGCGAAGATGTCCTTCGCCGCTTCGGCGTCCGGGCGCTCGATCTTGATCTTCACGTCGAGCCGGCCGGGGCGCAGGATCGCGGGGTCGATCATGTCCTCGCGGTTGGAGGCGCCGATCACGATCACGTTCTCCAGGCCCTCGACGCCGTCGATCTCGGCGAGGAGCTGCGGGACGATGGTGTTCTCCACGTCCGAGCTGACGCCGGAGCCCCGGGTGCGGAACAGGGACTCCATCTCGTCGAAGAAGACGATGACGGGCGTGCCCTCCGACGCCTTCTCCCGGGCCCGCTGGAAGACCAGCCGGATGTGCCGCTCGGTCTCGCCGACGTACTTGTTGAGCAGCTCGGGGCCCTTGATGTTGAGGAAGTAGCTCTTCCCCGCGGGCTGCCCGGTGACCTCGGCGACCTTCTTGGCAAGGGAGTTGGCGACGGCCTTGGCGATCAGCGTCTTGCCGCAGCCGGGCGGACCGTAGAGCAGGATGCCCTTCGGCGGCCGGAGTTCGTGCTCCTTGAAGAGGTCGGGATAGAGGTAGGGGAGCTCGACGGCGTCGCGGATCATCTCGATCTGGCCGCCGAGGCCGCCGATCCGGTTGTAGTCGACGTCCGGGACCTCTTCGAGGACGAGTTCCTCGACCTCGCTCTTGGGGACGACCTCGTAGACGTATCCGGAGCGCGGCTCCAGCAGCAGGGCGTCGCCGGGACGGATGGTGGCGTCCAGCAGCGGCTCGGCGAGCCGCACCACCCGCTCCTCGTCGGTGTGCCCGACCACCAGGGCCCGCTCGCCGTCCTCCAGGACCTCCTTGAGGGTGACGATGTCCCCGGCGCGCTCGAAGGCCATGGCCTCGACCACGTTGAGCGCTTCGTTGAGCATGACCTCCTGGCCGCGCCGCAGCTCTTCGAGGTCGATGCTGGGGCTGACGTTCACCCGGAGCTTGCGGCCCCCGGTGAAGATGTCACAGGTCCCGTCCTCGTTCGCGGTCAGGAAGACCCCGAAGCCGGCTGGCGGCTGCGCAAGGCGGTCGACCTCCTCCTTGAGGGCCACGATCTGGTCCCGGGCCTCACGGAGCGTGTTGGCGAGCCGCTCGTTCTGAGCGGAGACGCCGGCCAGGTTGGTCTGCAGCTCGACGATCCGCTCTTCGAGAATCCTCGTGTGTCGCGGAGAGTCGGCGAGCTTGCGGCGCAGGACGGCGATCTCCTGCTCAAGATAGGCAACCTGGCCGGCTGGGTCCTCAGACCCCCGCCCGGGCCGGATGCCGCGGTTGATGTCGTCGTCGTGGGCTGCCACGGTCCTCACCTCCTCCAAGGGGAGCTGGACGCTTCCTGACCCTACCTGGGCGGGTGGTGATTGAAACCCCTAGATCACAAAGACGGTCGGGGCGTGTCCGATCTTCACCCTTGCGCTCTCCCTCACGCCAGGGGGATACCCACCCAGCACCATCCGAAAGCGGTCGGTTGTTATCGTCGAGGTGTTCAACACCCGTCAGGGCTGGCGCGAATTGCTTCGCGGTGCGCACCGGACGCTTCACCCGACGCAGGAACGGCAGGAGACATGACCGTGCAGCACGAGGCCCCGTCCCCGGACGCCACCGAGGCGCTGGAAGTCTGGATCGACCAGGACCTGTGCACGGGCGACGGGATCTGCGCCCAGTACGCGCCGGACGTGTTCGAGCTGGACATCGACGGTCTCGCGTACGTGAAGAGCGCCGACGACGAGCTGCTCCAGGAGCCCGGTGCGACGACCCGGGTGCCGCTGCCGTTGCTGCGCGACGTGGTGGACTCCGTCAAGGAGTGTCCGGGCGACTGCATCCACGTCCGCCGGGCCGCGGACGGCGTCGAAGTCTACGGCCCTGACGTGGAGTAACGATTCGGTCACCCTCCGCCGTGACGGTCGGTCCGTGGACGTCCGTCTCACATCGCGGCGGTGTCCGACTCCCCCTGCACGGCCCGGACGAACGAGCCGCCCCGCCACGTCCAGGAGACCCGCTCCTCCTTGTCAGGACAGCAGGTCGGCACGTCCGGTGACGAGTAGCCGAACAGGGTCGCGCGCACCGCGCCGTCGCGCACGGCGAGGTCGCTGACGCTGAAGCCGTCCTTGGGCGTCAGCAGGGTGGCGACGACCCTCGGCTGCCCGCCCTTCGCCCGGTTCAGCACGTAGATCCCGCCGGGCGGACTGCCCGAACCCGCGTCGCAGCGGGCCGTGACGGCCGCCTCCTGTCCGCCGTCGCCGTCCAGGTCGCCGATCGCCTTCTCCGTCACGACACCGACGGTCCCGGGACACTCCAGCGGAAGCCGCACGTCGGCGGGGTCGGGCGCGGTCGTGGTCGCCCGGCGCTCCGGTTGGTTGGCGGTGGCGCCGTCGGGCTGGAACAGTCCCGCGAGGGCCACGACGCCGGCCATCGCGGCGGCGGTGGCGAGCCAGTGGACCGGTCGGGTCCGGGTGTGCGCGAGTTCCGGGACTGCGGAGGGCTGCACGCGGGAAGTCTCCTGTGGCGACGGTGGAACGAAGAACAGGGATCGTGAAGGGCTTGGGCGATCCGCCGGAAGGGCCGGCGAAGGGGCGGCCCGTGGCGGCGGTGTGCGGGGTGGTTTGCATCGTGCCACACGTCACAGGGGCCCGGAACAGCGGGGGCGAACACGGGTGCCCGCGCGAGGGCCGCCAATGCGACGGCGCCGCGGGCGAGTTCCCGTTTCCGGTGGGGAACTCGCGCGCGGCGCCGTTCGGTTGTCGGTGGGCCGGTGCCGGCACCGGTCGGACGGGGTCGGCACCGGGTGGGACGGGGCTTCGTCAGCCCTTGCCCTGGGCGTCCTTGTCGCCGCCCCATCCGACGTAGTCCTCGCCGTAGGCGCCCTTGGCCGGGCGGCGGCGGCGCATCGGCGGCTCCACTCCGTCCGCGAGGCGGCGGGCGGTGACCAGGAAGCCGGTGTGGCCGATCATCCGGTGGTCGGGGCGGACGGCCAGGCCCTCGACGTGCCAGTTGCGGATCATCGATTCCCACGGCTGCGGCTCGGCGAAGCAGCCGATCTCGCGGATGGCCTCGACGGTGCGCGCGAGCTGGGTGGTCGTCGCCACGTAGCAGCACAGGATGCCGCCGGGGACCAGCGCCTTGGAGGCGACGTCCAGGCACTCCCACGGCGCGAGCATGTCCAGGATGACCCGGTCCACGTCGGTGTCCGAGAGGTTGTCCTGGAGGTCGCCGACGGTGAGCTCCCAGGCGGGGTGCGGCCCGCCGAAGTAGCGCTCGACGTTCTGCTGGGCGATCTCCGCGAAGTCCTGGCGGCGCTCGTACGAGTGCAGCATCCCGTGGTCGCCGATGGCGCGCAGCAGGAAGGCGCTGAGCGAGCCCGAGCCCACCCCCGCCTCGACGACGCGCGCGCCGGGGAAGATGTCGGCGAAGGCCAGGATCTGACCCGCGTCCTTGGGGTAGACCACGGCGGCGCCGCGGGGCATGGACAGGACGTAGTCGGGGAGCAGGGGGCGCAGCGCGAGGTAGGCGACGTTCCCCGTGGTGCGGACAACACTGCCCTCGGGAGCGCCGATCAGCTCGTCGTGCGGGAAGGACCCCTTGTGGGTGTGGAAGTTCTTCCCGGCTTCGAGCGTGAAGGTGTAGTGGCGACCCTTGGGGTCGGTGAGCTGGACCTGGTCCCCGACCTTGAAGGGCCCGCGTCGGCGGGCGGCACCGGTCGGTTCGGACATGTGACCAGCCTACCGGCCCGCGCACCCCGTCGATGACCATCCGCGGCCCGGCCGGGCCGGGCCGCGGGGAAGGTCATCGGGCCATTGCGGCGACGAAGGCGCGTTCCACGTCGGCGGTGGACAGGACTCCGTAGATCTCGCCGCTGTCCTCGACGACCAGGTACTCCGTCGCCGGGTTCGCCCGCAGTCGGTCGAGGAGGGGTTCGCCGGCGAGGTCGGCGGGCACGCGCATGCCGTCCGTGAGGTCCTGGGCGAGGCCGCTGACCGCGACCCAGGGGCGGCGGTGCTCGGGGATCCCGACGATCGCGGTCTCGCGGACGAGGGCCGTGGGGTGGCCCTGGCCGTCGACGATGACCAGGGCGCGCGCGCCTGCTTCGTTGGCCCGGCGCAGCGCTTCGGAGAGCGGGGTGTCGGACTCCACGGGCACCGCACGGCGGGTGAGGGTGCGGGCGGCGAGTTCGGGGAGGTGTTCGCGCAGTCGGGCCATGCGCAGGCTGTTGCCGGCGCCGGTCCAGATGATCGCGGCGAGGATCGCGGCGAGCAGGGCGTCCGTGACGGTCTCGGTGCCGCCGATCTCCTGGCTGGGGTTGCCGAGGGCACCGGTGTGGGTGAGCAGCGGGAGGCCGATGAGGACGGCGACGGCGAGCGCACGGCCGACCCAGGCCGCGGCGACGGTGCCGCTCATGGGCTTGCCGGTGATCTTCCACACGACGGCGCGCAGCATGCGACCGCCGTCCAGCGGGAGGCCGGGCAGCAGGTTGAAGATCGCCACGATGAGGTTGGAGATCATCAGTCCGGCGAGCAGCACGCCGGGGACCGTGCCGGGCTCCACGGCCTGCATGCCCAGGTAGAAGACGCCGGCCAGGACCAGGGAGAGCAGCGGTCCGACGAAGGCGAGGATGAATTCGCGGCCGGGGGTCTCGGACTCCTTCTCGATCTCCGATACGCCGCCGAAGAACTGGAGCTGGATGCGGCGCACCGGCAGCTTGTAGCGGAGGGCGACGACGGTGTGGGCCAGTTCGTGGACGAGTACGGAGGCGTAGAAGGCGACCGCGAAGAAGAGGGAGACGAGATAGCTCAGCCCGCCGAGCTCGGGGAGCACGCGGTTGAGCTGGCCGCCGAAGACCCAGGTGATCAGTGCGGCGACGAGGAACCAGCTGGGTGCGACGTACACGGGCACGCCGAAGGGGCGGCCCATGAGGATGCCGCCTCCGGGGCCGTCGGGGCGCCGGCGCTTCTTGCCGTCGTCCGGGGGCGTGCCGCCCGCGGACGATGACGCGCGCGAGCGCTCGCTGCTGGAGTGGTCCTCGTTCACGGGGTCCCTTCGTCGCGAGGTCGCAGGAGGGTCGGTCCTTCGATCATGCAGTGCTGTCTCCTCTGACGTCGATGGTATTGCGCTCGCTGTCAGTGGCGGGCCGTAGGGTCTGCGTCATGAGGACGAGTGAACAGGTCCAGAGGGCACCGGGGGCGGGTGCTGTGCCGATGTCGTTGTCGCCGTCACGGGCGAGCGACTTCATGCAGTGCCCTCTGTTGTACCGGTTCCGGGTGATCGACAGGCTGCCGGAGAAGCCGAGCGAGGCCGCCACCCGGGGCACGCTGGTGCACGCGGTGCTTGAGCGCCTGTTCGACGCGCCGGCGGCGGAGCGTACGCCGCCGAAGGCGAAGTCGTTGGTGCCGGGCCAGTGGGACCGGCTGCTGGAGGGCCGTCCCGAGCTGGGCGAGCTGTTCGCCGCGGACGAGGGGGGCGATCGGCTGGCCCGCTGGCTGGGCGAGGCGGAGGCGCTGGTGGAGCGCTGGTTCTCGCTGGAGGACCCGACGCGCCTGGAGCCGGCGGAGCGGGAGATGTTCGTGGAGGCGGAGCTGGATTCGGGGCTGCGGCTGCGCGGAGTGATCGACCGGGTGGATGTGGCGCCGACCGGCGAGGTCCGGATCGTCGACTACAAGACCGGCAAGGCCCCCCGCCCCGAGTACAGCGAGGGCGCGCTGTTCCAGATGAAGTTCTACGCGCTGGTGATCTGGCGGCTGAAGAAGGTGGTGCCGCGCCGGCTCCAGCTGGTGTACCTGGGCAGCGGCGACGTGGTGACCTACGACCCGGTCCCGAGCGATCTGGAGCGGGTGGAGCGCAAGCTGCTGGCGCTGTGGGAGGCGATCCGGCTGGCGACGGAGTCGGGCGACTGGCGCCCGCGGCCCACCAAGCTGTGCGGCTGGTGCGACCACCAGGCGTTCTGCCCCGAATTCGGCGGGACTCCCCCGGTCTATCCGCTGAGCGTTTCCCCGGACGCGTCGGCCGACGGTGGTCAGGGCAGAATGGCCCCTGACCCAATGTGAGGAGTTCCTGTGGCTATCCGCGTCCTGCTGGTCGACGACCAGCCGTTGCTGCGCACCGGCTTCCGGATGATTCTGGAAGCGGAGCAGGACATCGCGGTCGTCGGCGAAGCCGGCGACGGCCTCCAGGCACTCGACCAGGTGCGGGCGCTCCAGCCCGACGTGGTGCTGATGGACATCCGCATGCCGCGGATGGACGGGGTGGAGGCGACCCGCCAGATCACCGGCCCCGGCCGGGACGGTCCGGCGAAGGTGTTGGTGCTGACGACGTTCGATCTCGACGAGTACGTGGTGGAGGCGTTGCGTGCCGGGGCGAGCGGCTTCCTGCTGAAGGACGCCCCGGCGAACGAGTTGGTGCAGGCGATCCGGGTGGTCGCGGCGGGCGAGGCGATGCTCGCCCCCAGCATCACCCGGCGGCTGCTCGACAAGTACGCGGGCCATCTGCCGTCCGGTGACGAGCCGGTGCCGGACACGCTGCACACGCTCACCGACCGCGAGGTCGAGGTGTTGAAGCTGGTGGCGCGCGGCCTGTCCAATGCGGAGATCGCCGCGGACCTGTTCGTCAGCGAGACCACGGTGAAGACGCACGTGGGCCATGTGCTGACGAAGCTGGGGCTGCGCGACCGGGTGCAGGCCGCGGTGTACGCGTACGAGAGCGGTCTGGTCCGTCCCGGCGCGCAGTAGCCGCCGGCCCGACGGGCCTTGTGGCACATGGAGAAGCGGCGGCGGGCCGGGGCCCGCCGCCGCTTCTCCATGTGCTCGTGCCCTGGGTACGGGCGAACGCAGCGGCGCTCAGTTGCCGGTGCTCAGCTCCCAGAGCTGGAGGTCGGAGCTGGCGTTCAGCAGCGTGTCGCCGCCCTGGATGCCGGAGCGCACGGCGACGTGCTGCTTGCCCTGCCACAGCGGCAGCACCGGCACGTCGGTGGCGACGATGTCCTGCATCTGGGTGAACTCCTTCGACGCGGCTCCCCGGTCGGCCTGGCGGCGGGACTGCGGGATGAGGGCCCGCGCCTCGGCGCTGACGTAGGGCGAGTTGAGGAAGTTGCCCTTCTCCAGGAACGGGGCGACGTAGTTGTCCGGGTCGGGGAAGTCCGGGAACCAACCCATGCCGTACACGGGGTAGTCACCGCGCTTCTGGGCGGTGCGGAAGGAGGACCACTCCGCGCCCTCGATGGTGACGGAGAAGAGCTTGGAGGCGTTCAGCTGGTCCCGCAGGAGCTCGAACTCCCGGGCGGTGCCGGCGCCGTAGCGGTCGGTGGTGTAGTGCAGCTTCAGCTCCACCGGGGCCTTGATGTTCGCCTTCTCCAGGATGTTCGCGGCCTTCGCGACGCTGGGCTCGCCGTACTGGTTGTAGAAGGAGTTCTTGTGCGCGCCGATGTTCGCCGGGATGAGCGAGTACAGCGGCTGCGCGGTGGCCCCGTAGACCTGTCCGGCGATCTGGCCACGGTCGACGACGGCCGCCATGGCCTGTCGCACCGCCTTGTTCTTCACCGAGGGGTGGTCGGTGTTGAAGGCGAGGTAGCGGATCGACAGCCCCGGCATCTCGATGAGCTCGATGCCCTTCTTGGGCTTCTCCTCCATGGCCTTGATCTGACTCGGGGACATCTCCCGGGTCATCACGTCGATGTCGCCCTTCTCCAGCGCCTCGCCCATGGCGTCGGCGTCCGGGAAGACGCGCAACTCGACCTTCTTGTTCCGCACCTTGACGTCGCCGGTGTACGACTCGTTCCGGGTGAAGACCACCTTGGTGAGCTTGGAGTCGGTGGATTCGGCCTTCATGGTGTACGGGCCCGAGCCGTCCACCTGGAAGCCCTCGCGCAGCTTCTTGCCGTCGTACTGCTTCTTGTTGACGATGCCGGCGGCCGGCGTGGAGAGCTTGTACGGGAAGGTCGCGTCCGGGGACGCCAGGTGGAAGACCACCTCGTCGTCGCCCTTGGTCTCGATGGTGTCGACGGTCGACAGGAGGGTGGCCGTGCCGTTGTCCGCCTTGATGGTCTGCACCCGCTCCAGGGAGAACTTCACGTCCTCCGCGGTGATCGGGGTGCCGTCGGCGAAGGTGAGCCCGCTGCGCAGCTTGCAGCGGTAGCTCTCGCTGGACTTGTCCGTGAAGCCGCAGCTCTTGGCGGCCTCGGGGACGGGCTGGCCGCCGCCGCGGGGCGCGTGCATCAGCGTCTGGACCGTCTGGCGGAGCACGTTCCAGGCGCCGGTGTCGTACGCGTACGCCGGGTCGAGCGGCGCCGGGCTGTCCTTGCCCGCGGCGAGTTGGTCCGTGGTGCCGACGACGATGGTGCCGCCGCCCTTGGCGTCGCCCCCCGAATCGCCGCAGGCGACGAGCACGGGCGCGAGCAGCCCGACCACGGCCGGCAGCGCCAAAGTCTTACGGTTCATCCTGGACGTTCTCCTCATCCGGCACTGGGTACTACGGGTGCGAAGACCCGCGAAGACAGTAGTCGGATGTGTCAGGTGCGTTTGACCGGCCCGCAGTTGGGGCGATTTCGCTCAGTGATCGTTCATGTCTGTGAGTCGACGAAGGCCCTGCGGAATGTTTCGTAAGGGCGAAATGCTCCCCGTCGACACCCCCGCCCAGGACACACTGAGTGACGAACGTCACGCGAAAAATCTAATGCAACGACCCGGGGAAATTGGACCCGGATTCAACCAACCCGGATTACCGAAAAGAATGCTCCGAAATCAGAACGACCTAATCGTTTCTTGCATTCATGATGCAAGGACAGTAGCGCGCAGGGTCGGGCCGGCCTGCGCCTCAGTTCGCCGAGGCCGTGAAGCGGCGCAGGAAGGCCAGGTCGACGGCCTCCAGGGAGTCCACCACCACCCGGCCCTGAGCCGGCGCGATGGGGGCCACGGAGGGCACGGCGACCACCGGGCAGCCGGCGGCCTCGGCGGAGGCGACCCCGGTCGCCGTGTCCTCGATGACGGCGCAGCGGGCCGGCTCGAAGCCCAGGCCCCGGGCGGCCAGCAGATACGGATCGGGGTGCGGCTTGGTGCGCGGGACCTCGTCCCCGGCGACGGAGAGCGCGAAGTCGTGCGGCACGGCGTCCAGCACCCGGTCGATGATGCGGCGGTGCGAGGCGGAGACCAGGGCGGTGGGGACCTGCTGGGCGGCGAGCTCGGCCAGCAGCCGCTGCACCCCCGGCATCAGCGGCACGCCCTCGCTGATGCGCTTCTCGAAGGCGTCGTTGAGCAGCACGGTCAGCTCGGGGAGGGCGATGGCGGCGCCGGTGACCTCGATCAGATAGCCCGCGCTGCGCGTCATCGGGCCGCCCACGACCACCTCGCGCCACGCCTCGTCCAGCTCGTGCCCCAGTTCGGCGAAGACCCGTACCTCGGCGTCCCACCAGAAGCCCTCGGTGTCGACCAGGGTGCCGTCCATGTCCAGCAGAACGGCCTGGAGGGCCGCGCCGTCCGCCGTCTGGGTGGGGGACGTGGGGATCGTGCTGGTCATCGGCACACCTCCGGAAGGGACGAGAAGGCCGGCCGCCCCTTCCCCACGGCTTCCCCGCTGGGACTGGCGACCGGCCTGCGTTGGACCGACCAGTTTACGACTCGTCGGACAAACGTGCTGGCAATTGCCCACCGACACCCGTTGACGGTGTGATGAACGGACTACCGAGCGTTGAAGTACTTGGCCTCCGGGTGGTGGATCACGATCGCGTCGGTGGACTGCTCCGGGTGGAGCTGGAACTCCTCGGACAGCCGCACCCCGATCCGCTCGGGCTCCAGCAGGTCCGCGATCTTCGCCCGGTCCTCCAGGTCGGGGCAGGCCCCGTAGCCCAGCGAGAACCGCGCGCCGCGGTACTTCAGCGCGAACATGTCCGTCACGTCCGAGGGGTCCTCGCCGGCGAAGCCGAGTTCGGCGCGGACCCGGGCGTGCCAGTACTCGGCCAGCGCCTCGGCGAGCTGGACGGAGAGCCCGTGCAGCTCCAGGTAGTCGCGGTAGGAGTCGGCGGCGAACAGCTCCGCCGTCGCCTCGCCGATCTTCGAACCGACGGTGACGACCTGGAGTCCGACCACGTCGACCTCGCCGGACTCCTCCGGGCGGAAGAAGTCCGCGAGGCACAGCCGCCGCCCGCGCCGCTGGCGCGGGAAGGAGAAGCGGGTCCGCTCGGAGCCGTCCTCATGCAGGACGATCAGGTCGTCGCCCTTGGAGACGCAGGGGAAGTAGCCGTAGACGACGGCGGCTTCCAGCATGTTGCGGGTGTGCAGTTGGTCGAGCAGACCGCGCAGCCGGGGCCGGCCCTCGTTCTCGACCAGTTCCTCGTAGCTGGGGCCGTCACCGGCGCGGGACTGCTTGAGCCCCCACTGCCCCTTGAAGAGCGCGCCCTCGTCGACCCAGGAGGCGTACTCCTTGAGCTGGATGCCCTTGATCACCCGGGTGCCCCAGAACGGCGGCTCGGGTACGGGGTTGTCGACGGCCACGTCGGAGCGCGCCGAGCCCTCCTCGGCCTGCTCCTGGACCGCGACGGCCGCGGCGGGCCGCACCCGGCGCTGCTTCAGCTCGGGCAGCTTGGCCCCGGGGACGCCGCGCTTGACGCCGATCAGGGCGTCCATCAGGCGCAGCCCCTCGAAGGCGTCCCGGGCGTAGCGGACCTCTCCTTCGTAGATCTCGTGGAGGTCCTGCTCGACGTAGGCGCGGGTGAGGGCGGCGCCGCCGAGGATCACGGGGTAGTCGGCCGCGATCTTCCGCTGGTTCATCTCCTCCAGGTTCTCCTTCATGATCACCGTGGACTTCACCAGCAGGCCGGACATGCCGATCACATCGGCCTTGTGCTCTTCGGCGGCCTCCAGGATCGCGGAGACGGGCTGCTTGATGCCCAGGTTGACCACGTTGTAGCCGTTGTTGGAGAGGATGATGTCGACGAGGTTCTTGCCGATGTCGTGGACGTCGCCGCGCACGGTGGCCAGCACGATCGTGCCCTTGCCCTCGGCGTCGGACTTCTCCATGTGCGGTTCCAGGTACGCGACCGCGTTCTTCATGACCTCGGCGGACTGGAGCACGAAGGGCAGCTGCATCTGGCCGGAGCCGAACAGCTCGCCGACGACCTTCATGCCCTCCAGGAGGGTCTCGTTGACGATGTCGAGCGCGGACCGCTCGGCCAGCGCCGCGTCGAGGTCGGCTTCCAGGCCCTTCTTCTCGCCGTCGATGATCCGCCGTTGGAGCCGCTCCTCCAGGGGCAGGGCCAGCAGTTCTTCGGTCTTGCCGGCTTTCAGCGACTTGGTGTCGACGCCCTCGAACAGCTCCATGAGCCGCTGGAGCGGGTCGTAGTCCTCGGCGCGGCGGTCGTAGATCAGGTCCAGGGCGGTGTTGACCTGCTCGTCGTCGAAGCGGGCGATCGGCAGGATCTTTGACGCGTGGACGATCGCGGAGTCCAGGCCGGCCTTGACGCACTCGTCGAGGAAGACCGAGTTCAGCAGGATCCGGGCGGCCGGGTTGAGGCCGAAGGAGATGTTGGAGAGCCCCAGCGTGGTCTGGACGTCGGGGTGGCGCCGCTTCAGCTCGCGGATGGCCTCGATGGTGGCGATGCCGTCCTTGCGGGACTCCTCCTGACCGGTGCAGATGGTGAAGGTCAGGGTGTCGATGAGGATGTCCGACTCGTGGATGCCCCAGTTGCCCGTGAGGTCGTCGATCAGCCGTTCGGCGATGGCGACCTTGGTCTCGACGGTACGGGCCTGGCCCTCCTCGTCGATGGTGAGCGCGATCAGGGCGGCGCCGTGCTCCTGGGCCAGTCGGGTGACCTGGGCGAAGCGCGAGTCCGGGCCGTCGCCGTCCTCGTAGTTGACGGAGTTGATCACGGCCCGGCCGCCGAGCTTCTCCAGGCCGGCGCGGATGACGTCGACCTCGGTGGAGTCCAGCACGATCGGCAGGGTGGAGGCGGTGGCGAACCGACCGGCCAGCTCCGCCATGTCGGCGACGCCGTCGCGGCCCACGTAGTCCACGCAGAGGTCGAGCATGTGGGCGCCCTCGCGGATCTGGTCGCGGGCCATCTCCACGCAGTCGTCCCAGCGGGCGGCCAGCATGGCCTCGCGGAACTTCTTCGAGCCGTTGGCGTTCGTCCGCTCCCCGATCGCCATGTACGAGGTGTCCTGACGGAACGGCACCGTCTGGTAGAGGGAGGCGGCGCCGGGCTCGGGGCGCGGCTCGCGCTCGGGCGGCGTGAGGTCGCGCACCCGCTCCACCACCTGGCGCAGGTGCTCCGGGGTCGTACCGCAGCAGCCGCCGATCAGGGAGAGGCCGTACTCCTGGACGAAGGTCTCCTGGGCGTCCGCCAGCCCCTCGGCGTCCAGCGGGAAGTACGCGCCGTCCTTGCCGAGCACGGGCAGACCGGCGTTCGGCATGCACAGCAGCGGGATGCGGGAGTGGCGAGCCAGATAGCGCAGGTGCTCGCTCATCTCGGCCGGGCCGGTGGAGCAGTTCAGCCCGATCATGTCGATGCCCAGCGGCTCCAGCGCGGTCAGCGCCGCGCCGATCTCCGAGCCGAGCAGCATCGTGCCGGTGGTCTCGAACGCCATCGAGCACAGCAGCGGCACCTCGACGCCGACCGCGGCCATGGCGCGCCGGGCGCCGAGGATCGACGATTTTGTCTGGAGCAGGTCCTGGGTGGTCTCCACGAGCAGCGCGTCCGCGCCGCCGGCGATCAGGCCCTCGGCGTTCGCCTGGAAGCCGTCGCGGAGCGGGGCGTATCCGATGTGACCGAGGGTCGGCAGCTTGGTGCCCGGGCCGATGGAACCCAGCACCCAGCGCTGCTGCCCGGTGGCGGCGGTGTACTCGTCGGCGACCTCGCGGGCGACGCGGGCGCCCGCCTCGGACAGCTCGTGGATCCGGTCCGGGATCTCGTACTCGGTGAGCGCGGAGTGGTTGGCGCCGAAGGTGTTCGTCTCGACGCAGTCGACGCCGGCGTCGAAGTAGGCGGAGTGCACCGAACGGACGATGTCGGGGCGGGTGACGTTGAGGATCTCGTTGCAGCCTTCGAGGTCCTGGAAGTCTTCGAGGCTGGGGTCCTGCGCCTGGAGCATGGTGCCCATCGCTCCGTCGGCGACGACGACCCGCGTGGCCAGGGCCTCGCGAAGCGCGGCGACCCGGGTCCGGATGTCGGCGGAGGGTGCGGAAGGGGTGGGCGACGAGGCCATGGACGGGCTCCCTGGGATGCGACGGCTGTCGGCTTTGCACCGCCCGGTGGGGCGCGCACGGAGTCAGGGTAACCGGGTACGGCGTCTGAGGAGAGGGGTGGTCCATCTCCCGGACGCCTCGGACGGCTCGCGCCACCTGGGGTGATGCGCCCCGGAGAACGGGACCATCAGAAGTTGTGATGGGGTCGGCGGCGGACCCGCGGGCCGGGAGCCGGGTGATCGTCGCCGTTCAGGGGGCGCTCGGGGCGAACATGTCCCAGGTTCGTGGGGTTCCTGTGAAACTTCCGGGCGCGGGATACTCACTCGGCAGCGGGCAAGGTCGGCATCGGCCGATAGTGTTCAGCATTGTCGAACAGCAGCGGAGAGGGCCGATCCGATGGCGAAGAACATCCAGTCGCTTGAGCGGGCGGCGGCGATGCTGCGGCTGCTCGCCGGCGGCGAGCGCCGACTGGGCCTGTCGGACATCGCCTCGTCGCTCGATCTGGCGAAGGGCACCGCCCACGGCATCCTGCGCACCCTCCAGGCCGAGGGCTTCGTCGAACAGGACCCGGCCTCCGGCCGTTACCAGCTCGGCGCCGAGCTGCTGCGGCTCGGCAACAGCTACCTCGACGTGCACGAGCTGCGCGCCCGCGCCCTGGTGTGGACCGACGACCTGGCCCGCTCCAGCGGCGAGAGCGTCCACTTGGGCGTGCTGCACCAGCACGGGGTGCTGATCGTCCACCACGTCTTCCGCCCGGACGACAGCCGCCAGGTGCTGGAGGTGGGGGCGATGCAGCCGCTGCACTCCACGGCGTTGGGGAAGGTGCTGGCGGCGTACGACCCGGTGGCGCACTCGGAGGCGGTGGAGGCGGAGCGCAAGGCGTTCACCCCCGCGACGCTGACGTCCCTGGCGGACTTCGAGGGGGTCCTCGCCCTCACCCGTGCCCGCGGCTGGGGGGCGGACGTGGAGGAGACCTGGGAGGGCGTCGCCGCGGTCGCGGCCCCCGTCCACGACCGGCGGCGGATGCCGGTGGGCGCGGTCGCCATCACGGGCTCGGTGGAGCGGATCTGCACGGCGGGCGAGGAGGGCCGGGAGCTGCGGCCCGAGCTGATCACGGCGGTACGGGAGTGCGCCCGGGCGGTCTCGCGGGACCTGGGCGCCGGGCGGTTCTGACCCGTAGGCCGCCCGCGAGCCCGCCTGCCCGCACCCTCGTACGCCCGCCCGTACGCGCCCCGTTCACACGCCCCGCGCGTACACCCCGTTCCGCACACCCGGCGCACCCCCCGACGTCCATCCGGGTACCCGCCCCGACGCCGGCCGTGCCCGACTGCCGGCCTACGGAATCGGGCAGCTCGGACATATTGGGTGCATCATCGGAGCACCATGCATCCAGCAACGAGGACGTCGAGCCAGTACGCACGGGCCCCTCCGAGGTTTCCCGAGCTTCTTGAGCCACAGACCTTGACGGCATGTTGACGTACAGGAAAACTGCCGTTCAACGGTCGGCATTGTCGAACGCCTAACGGAAAATCGCGTTAGAGTGTCACTGCGCCAAGGACCGGAACACCCTCGGCCCCCGCCGAGGGCACGAACCACCGGAGGAACCGGGGTTCGCCATTCCTGGACTAAGGACAAAGGAGTCACGGTGTCCAGCTCCGACATCTTCATCGGCGAAATCATCGGTACCGCCGTACTCATCCTGCTCGGCGGCGGTGTCGTCGCCGCCGTCAGTCTGAAGAACTCCAAGGCGCGCGGCGCGGGATGGCTGGCCATCACCTTCGGGTGGGGCTTCGCCGTCATGACGGCCGTGTACATGACCGGCCCGCTCTCCGGGGCCCACCTCAACCCCGCGGTCACCCTGGGCATCGCCATCAAGGACGACAGCTGGTCGGACGTCCCCACGTACATCGCCGGACAGCTGCTCGGCGCGATGATCGGCGCCGCGCTGGTCGTGGTCGCGTACTACGGGCAGTTCATGTCCCACCTGCGGGACCCCGAGATCGTCGGCGACGTCGACGAGAAGCCCATCGAAGGACCGCACGGCGGCACCAAGGCCGGCCCGGTGCTCGGCATCTTCTCCACCGGCCCCGAGGTCCGCGTCGTCTGGCAGAACCTCGCCACCGAGATCCTGGGCACCGCCGTGCTGGTGCTGGCCGTGCTCACCCAGGGCCTCAACGACAGCGGCAAGGGCCTGAGCGTCCTCGGCGGACTGATCACCGCCTTCGTCGTGGTCGGCATCGGCCTCTCCCTCGGCGGCCCGACCGGCTACGCCATCAACCCGGCGCGCGACCTCGGCCCCCGCATCGTCCACTCCCTGCTTCCGCTGCCCAACAAGGGCCGCTCCGACTGGGGCTACGCCTGGATCCCCGTCGTCGGACCGCTGGCGGGCGGAGCCCTCGCAGCGGGTATCTACGACCTCGCGTTCGTCTGACACCGGGCGAGCGGGCCCCGTCATCCACCCACCTTCGAGCAGGAGCTTCCCGTGACCGACACGCACACAGCCGGCCCCTTCATCGCCGCCATCGACCAGGGCACCACCTCCAGCCGCTGCATCGTCTTCGACCGGGACGGCCGGATCGTCTCCGTCGACCAGAAGGAGCACGAGCAGATCTTCCCCAAGCCGGGCTGGGTCGAACACAACGCCGTCGAGATCTGGGCCAACGTCCAGGAGGTCGTGGCCGGCGCCCTCGCCAAGGCGGGCATCACCCGTGACGACGTCAAGGCGATCGGCATCACCAACCAGCGCGAGACCACGCTGCTGTGGGACAAGAAGACCGGCGAGCCGGTCCACAACGCCATCGTCTGGCAGGACACCCGCACCGACGCCCTGTGCAAGGAGCTCGGTCGCAACGTCGGCCAGGACCGCTTCCGCCGCGAGACCGGCCTGCCGCTCGCCAGCTACTTCGCCGGTCCCAAGGTGCGCTGGCTGCTCGACAACGTCGAGGGCCTGCGCGAGCGCGCCGAGCGCGGCGAGATCCACTTCGGCACCATGGACTCCTGGGTCATCTGGAACCTGACCGGCGGGGTCGACGGCGGCGTCCACGTCACCGACGTCACCAACGCCTCGCGCACCATGCTGATGAACCTGCACACCATGACCTGGGACGACAAGATCCTCGCCTCCATGGAGGTGCCGGCGGCGCTACTGCCCGAGATCCGCTCGTCCTCCGAGGTGTACGGCACCGCCAAGGGCGGAGTCCTCGACGGGGTGCCCGTCGCCTCCGCGCTCGGCGACCAGCAGGCCGCCCTCTTCGGCCAGACCTGCTTCTCCGAGGGCGAGGCCAAGTCCACGTACGGCACCGGCACCTTCATGCTGATGAACACCGGCGGCACCCCGGTGAACTCCTACAACGGGCTGCTGACCACCGTCGGCTACCGCATCGGGGAGCAGGAGCCGGTGTACGCGCTGGAGGGCTCCATCGCCGTCACCGGTTCGCTGGTGCAGTGGATGCGCGACCAGCTGGGCCTGATCAACTCGGCCGCCGAGATCGAGACCCTGGCCCTGTCGGTGGACGACAACGGCGGCGCCTACGTCGTCCCCGCGTTCTCCGGACTCTTCGCCCCGTACTGGCGCTCCGACGCCCGCGGCGTGATCGCCGGGCTGACCCGCTACGTCACCAAGGCGCACATCGCCCGCGCGGTGCTGGAGGCCACCGCCTGGCAGACCCGCGAGATCACCGACGCGATGACGAAGGACTCCGGCGTCGAACTGGCCGCGCTCAAGGTCGACGGCGGCATGACCTCCAACAACCTGCTGATGCAGACGCTCGCCGACGTCCTGGACGCACCCGTGGTGCGCCCCATGGTCGCCGAGACGACCTGCCTCGGCGCGGCCTACGCCGCCGGCCTCGCCGTCGGCTTCTGGCCGGACACGGACGCGCTGCGCGCCAACTGGCGCCGGGCCGCCGAATGGACCCCGCGCATGGACGCCGACCGGCGTGAGCGCGAGTACAAGAACTGGCTCAAGGCCGTAGAGCGGACCATGGGCTGGATCGAGCACGAGGAGTAAGCGACATGACCACCCTGCAGAGCGTCCCGGCTCTTGGGACGCACCCGGCCGCCGGTTCGCTGCCGAGCCGCGCCGAGACCCGGGAGCAGCTTGCCCAGGCGACCTACGACCTCCTGGTGATCGGCGGCGGCATCCTGGGCATCTCCACCGCCTGGCACGCCGCGCAGGCCGGGCTGCGGGTGGCCCTGGTGGACGCCGGCGACTTCGCCGGCGCCACCTCCTCCGCCTCCTCCAAGCTGCTCCACGGCGGACTGCGCTACTTGCAGACCGGCGCGGTGAAGCTGGTCGCGGAGAACCACTTCGAGCGGCGCGCGGTCTCCCGCGAGGTGGCCCCCCACCTCTCCAACCCGCTCACCTTCTACCTGCCCGTGTACAAGGGCGGTCCGCACGGCGCCGCGAAGCTGGGCGCGGGCGTCTTCGCGTACTCCGCGCTCTCCGCCTTCGGGGACGGCGTCGGCCACGTCATCAGCCCGGCGAAGGCCCGGCGCGACGTGCCGGAGCTGCGCACCGAGGACCTGAAGGCCGTCGCCGTCTACGGGGACGACCAGATGAACGACGCCCGCATGGCGCTGATGACGGTCCGCGCGGCCGTCGCGGCGGGCGCCACCGTGCTCAACCACGCCGAGGTCACCGGGTTGCGGTTCACCAAGGGCCGGGTGACGGGCGCGGAGCTCAAGGACCGGCTCGACGGCGCCGAGTTCGGCGTCGGTGCCCGGCTGGTGCTGAACGCGACCGGGCCCTGGGTGGACCACCTGCGGCGGATGGAGGACCCGCAGGCGGCCCCCTCGATCCGCCTGTCCAAGGGCGCCCACCTGGTGCTCAAGCGCACCTCGCCGTGGCGGGCGGCGCTCGCCACCCCGATCGACAAGTACCGCATCACCTTCGCCCTGCCCTGGGAGGACATGCTCCTGCTGGGCACGACGGACGAGGAGTACGAGGGCGATCCGGGCGAGGTCGCGGTCAACGAGGCGGACGTCACGCAGATCCTCGACGAGGCCGCGTACTCCATCCGCGACCAGCAGCTCTCCCGCGATCTGATCACCTACTCCTTCGCGGGCCTGCGGGTGCTGCCGGGCGGCCCCGGCGACACCTCCAAGGCCAAGCGGGAGACCGTGGTCAGCGAGGGCCGCGGCGGGATGCTGTCGGTGGCCGGCGGCAAGTGGACCACCTTCCGCCACATCGGCCGCACCGTGATGACCAAGCTCGCCGCCCTGCCCGGCGGTCCGCTGGGCGAGGACATGGAGCCGATCTCCACGCTGCCGAAGAAGCTCCCGCTGCCCGGCATAGCCAACCCGCGGGCCGTCGAGCACCGGCTGCTGGTCGACGGCCCGGCACCGGGGCCGCGGATGGCCGCGGACACCGCCCGCCACCTCGCCACCCACTACGGCTCGCTCGCCTTCGACATCGCCCGGCTGGCGAACGACGACCCGGCGCTGGCCGAGCGGGTCCACCCGGACGCACCCGAGATCTGGGCACAGGTCGTGTACGCCCGCGACCACGAGTGGGCCGAGACCGCGGACGACGTGCTGCGCCGCCGCACCACCCTGACCATCCGGGGCCTGGCGACCGACGAGGTCCGCGGCAAGGTGGAGGACCTGCTGGAGAAGCGGGCCTGACGCCGCCGGCACACCCTCCCCCCACGGGAGACGTGGGCGGCTCCGACGGAGCCGCCCACGTTGTACTCTCGGACACCATCAGACCTCCGATGACTCAAGGGGCGAGGAGGCCGACATGGCCGTCACCGACGAGGCGATCGAAAAGATCAAGGGCATGATCGTCTCCGGTGCGCTGCGCCCCGGGGACCGGCTCCCCAAGGAGAGCGAGCTGGCCGCCGAGTTGGGGCTGTCGCGCAACTCCCTGCGGGAGGCCGTGCGCGCGCTCTCGCTGATCCGGATCCTCGACGTCCGCCAGGGTGACGGGACGTACGTCACCAGCCTCGATCCCCAACTCCTGCTGGAAGCGCTGAGTTTCGTCGTCGACTTCCACCGGGACGACACCGTGCTGGAGTTCCTGGCGGTGCGCCGCATCCTGGAGCCGGCCGCCACCGCGCTCGCCGCGGGCCGGATCACCGACGCCGGGTTGGACGAACTCGGCTCGCAGCTGGACGCCTTGGGGCCGGCGCCCTCCGTCGAGGACTTGGTCGCCGCCGATCTCGCATTCCACCGCGGGATCGTCCAGTGGTCGGGCAACTCCGTCCTGTGCTCCCTCCTGGACGGGCTCTCCGGGCCGACCACCCGGGCCAGGATCTGGCGGGGACTGACCCAGCAGGACGCGGTCAGCCGTACGCTCCACGAGCACCGCGCCATACTCGAAGCGCTGCGCGACGGCGACGCGGAGGCGGCCCGCTCCTGGGCCACGGTGCACGTCGCCAGCGTGGAGCAGTGGCTGCGCTCCTCGCCATGACCCGGGGTGACGAGGCCCCGGTCACCCCGGCCGGCCCGTCCGCTCCTGGCTCCGGTCGCTCGCGCAGCGCGACGCCACAGGGATCCCGGGGTGATCCGACCTCTTGATCGTCCGATGTATAGCGCCGCAGCGCATGGGGAGTCCAGAGGTACGACCGAATTCACCGGAGTCGGGGCGGACTTCCAAGGCGACAGCTCGGATGAATCCGCGTTGGTTCCATCGTTGCTCAAGATCAGCCGAAGTTCACCCTGGCGTGCACGGGACTGCGGCGGCCCGGCCCGCAAGCCGTAAGGTTGGGGCGTACGGAAGAAGACGTAGGAAGGAGGCACTGGGTGGTCGAGCTCGAGGGGGTACCCGAGCTGATCGACCCGGTCATGGTGGCCGCGTTCGAGGGCTGGAACGACGCCGGCGACGCAGCCTCCACCGCGGTCGCACACCTGGAGCGGGAGTGGAAGGGGGAGGTGTTCGCGGCGCTCGACGCCGAGGACTACTACGACTTCCAGGTCAACCGGCCCACGGTGTTCCTGGACGGCGGAGCACGGAAGATCACCTGGCCCACGACCCGGCTCTCGGTGGTGCGGGTCGGCGGCGACAAACCGCGGGACCTGGTCCTGGTGCGCGGCATCGAGCCGTCCATGCGGTGGCGTTCGTTCTGCAACGAGATCCTGGGCATCGCCCACGAGTTGGGCGTGGAGATGGTGGTGATCCTGGGCGCACTGCTCGGTGACACCCCGCACACCCGCCCGGTGCCGGTCAGCGGCATCACCTCCGATCCGGACCTCGCCCGGACGATGAATCTGGAGGAGACCCGCTACGAGGGCCCCACCGGGATCGTCGGCATCCTCCAGGAGGCGTGCACGCACGCGGGCGTTCCCGCGGTGAGCCTGTGGGCGGCGGTGCCGCACTACGTGTCGCAGCCGCCGAACCCCAAGGCGACGCTGGCGCTGCTCAACCGCCTGGAAGACCTGATCGAGCTGCACATCCCGCTGGGCGAACTGCCGGAGGACGCCCGGGCGTGGCAGCTCGGCGTGGACCAACTGGCCGCCGAGGACAGCGAGGTGGCGGAGTACGTGCAGACGCTGGAGGAGGCCCGGGACACCGCGGAGCTGCCGGAGGCGTCGGGCGAGGCCATCGCGCGCGAGTTCGAGCGCTATCTGCGGCGGCGGGACGGCGGACCGGGCACGGGCCCCGGCATCGTCGCGGACGGCGGTGAGGGCGGCCCGACGGCGGGCGGCCCCGGCGCTCCGTACCTGAGGGACACCTCGGGGCTGCGGGACGTGACCGGCGGGGCGAACCGACCGCCGAAGGCGGGGCGGCCCGAGCGGGACGAGCCGGAGCAGGGCCGGTCCGACGACGACCAGGGCGCTGCGGACGCGGACTCGACCGCGGAGTCCGACGGGGACGAGAGAGCCGAAGGTTCCGAGGGACCGGGACCGGCCGACAGGTCCGGGGAGTCGGGCGAGTCGGGTCGGTCCGGCGAATCAGGAGGGTCGGGTCGGTCCCGCGAGTCGGACGCCGACGAGTGAGGCACGGCGCCGACGCGTGAGGCGAGAAGGAAGGGGCGGTGCCCGGCAGTGCGGGCGCCGCCCCTTCCCGTCTGTTCAGTCCCGTACGCGTCGCACCGCGACCACGTCGTACTCGGTGTCCGGCGTCGGCTCGACGTCGAAGCGGGCGTTCGGCAGATAGATCCGGTTCCCGTACGCCGCGGCGGTCGTCGGGATCCTGAAGCGCGCGTCCGTGATCCGGGCGACCTCCGTCCCCCGCGTACCGGCGTCGTCCAGCCGCACCACGTTGACCGTGTTGAGCTGCTGCTGCACCACGTAGAGGAGCCGCCCCAGCAACAACAGCCCGTCGGCGAAGGGCAGTCGCAGCCCGTCGAGGTCGACGCGGCGGCAGCGCCCGGTCCCCGGGTCCACCCGCACCAGCCCGCCGCCGTCGATGACGGTGTTCGCCACCAGCAGGGCGCGGCCGTCGGGGGTGCGGGAGATCCCGTTGGTGGTGAAGCCCGGGCCCTGCTCCCACTCCCCGGTCAGCGCCACCGTCTCGACGGGGCCGGTCGGTTCGTCGTGCCGGTCGAGCGGCAGCCGGAACAGATGGGCGTTAAAGGAGTCCGTGAACCAGGCGGCGCCGGGAGCGAGCACCACGTCGTTGATCCCGGTGTCCGGGGCGCCGAGGCCGGTGTACGCGGCGAGCGGGCCGCCCGTCCTGGCGTCGACGACGCGGATCTCCCGGTTCCAGCCGCCGCAGAGGAAGAGTTGACGCTCGCGGCGGTCGATCTTGAGCCCCACGACGTTGTGTTCCGGCCCGAGCGGCGGGGCGACGATCCGGCCGCGGCCGGTGGCGAGGGCGACCCGGTAGACGGAGCCGTCGGCGAGCGAGCCGAAGTAGGCGTACGGGCTGGCGCCGATCGCGATGCCCTCGGGCCGGAAGCCGCGGGGCAGCGGAAAGCGGGTGGGCCACGGGGCGCGGGCGGTCCCCGCCGCCGCGGCGGCCGGAGCGAGCGGTGCGAGGAGGGCCGCGCCGCCGAGGGCGGCGGCAGCGCCCAGGACCCCTCTTCGCGCGAAGGAGCGTTGCATGGAGCGTCCTTCCGGTCGATGTCCCAAGGAACACCGACAACCTGCCACACCCGTGGACGTCACACCCCGCGCTGACCGAAAGTCAGCGGGTCGCCGGGGGCGACACACCCCCGGCGACCCGGTTCGGCCACGGCCCTCGGGAAGAGGGCCGTCAACGCGTCGTCAGAGCGCCACGCCCAACAGGGCGTCCACGGTGCGGGACACCAGCCCGGGCGCGCCCTCGTCCGTACCGCCCTCGGACTGCTGGCGCTCCGCCCAGCGGTCCACCGCGGCGAGCGCGGCGGGGGCGTCGAGGTCGTTCGCGAGCGCCTCCCGGACCTCTTCCAACAGGTCGTCGGCAGACGGCCCGTCGGGGCGCGAGACCGCGGCGCGCCAGCGGTCGAGCCGCGCCACCGCGCCCGTCAGGTCCTCGTCCGTCCACTCCCAGTCCGCCCGGTAGTGGTGGGCGAGCAGCGCCAGCCGGATGGCCGCCGGGTCGACGCCGTCGCGCCGCAGCGCGGAGACGAAGACCAGGTTGCCCCGGGACTTGGACATCTTCTCGCCGTCCAGCGCCACCATGCCGGCGTGGACGTACGCCTTGGCGAAGGGGTGCTCGCCGGTGACGGCGTGGGCGTGCGACGCGCCCATCTCGTGGTGCGGGAACGCCAGGTCGGAGCCGCCGCCCTGCACGTCGAAGCCCATGCCGAGGTGTTCCAGGGCGATGGCCACGCACTCGATGTGCCAGCCGGGGCGGCCGGGGCCGAGGCTGCCGCCGTCCCAGTGGGGCTCGCCGTCGCGGGCGGCCAGCCACAGCAGCGGGTCGAGGGGGTTCTTCTTGCCGGGGCGCTCGGGGTCGCCGCCGCGCTCGGCGGAGAGCAGCCGCATCGTTTCCGCGTCCAGGTGCGAGACCTCGCCGAAGTGGGGGTCGCTCTCGACGGAGAAGTAGGTGTCGCCGTCGAGTTCGTAGGCGGCGCCGGCGTCGCGCAGTCGTTCCACCAGCGGAACGATGCCGGGTATCGACTCCACCGCACCGATGTAGTGCTGCGGCGGCAGCATCCGCAGGGCGGTCATGTCCTCGCGGAAGAGCGCGGTCTCGCGCTCCGCGAGGAGGGTCCAGTCCTCGCCGTCCCGCACCGCGCGCTCCAGGAGCGGATCGTCGATGTCGGTGACGTTCTGGACGTAGTGAACCTGCCGCTTGGTGTCGAGCCACACGCGCTGCACGAGGTCGAACGCGTTGTAGGTCGCCGCGTGACCCAGGTGGGTCGCGTCGTACGGCGTGATGCCGCAGACGTAGATACGGGCGACGGGGCCGGGGACGAGGGTGACGGGACCCTCGTCCGCGGTGGAGTGGATCCGGAGGTCGCGGCCCTTGCCGGGCAGGGCGGGGACCTCAGAAGCGGGCCAGGCATGCATGCCTTCGAGCCTAACCGTAGGCCACGTCCATGTGCGCGTGTGGGGTACAACGACTTGGCTCCGGCCCCGCCCCGCGGGCCCTCGCCGCAGGCCGGGGCGGTGTCGGGACCTAGGGTCTTTCGTTTGGATCTTGCTGGGCTCGCGTGCCCTGGCACCATTCCCCCTGGGCCTACGGCCCGGGAGGTACCCCCACGCCGCGTTCTCGTCGGTCGCCAATAGCCCCCTGTGCCCTGCGGGCACGGTGGTACCCCCACCGCATTGACTCCCTCCTCCGCCTTGAGATCCACGACACCAGACCCCTCCCCTACGCCCGGAGGGCGTGGGGGCACCCCCACCCTGATCCAGCCCGATCCAAACGAGAGGCCCTAACCGGGGGCGGGGGACATCACATCGGGGGCCAGGGAATGGCCGGCCACTCCCCCGAGGGCGCGGGGTGCCGTCCGCTGTCGCGCAGTCGCTCCACCCGGGCGCGGATCGCGTCGACCTCGGCCGGGGTGAGCAGTTCCCCCAGTCGGGTGGCGAGCTGCCGCCCCGGCGTCAGCGCCCTCGCCAGCTCCTCCAGGGCCGCGAGGGCGTCGGCGGGCAGCGGCTCCCCCGCCCAGCCCCACAGCAGGGTGCGCAGCTTGGCGTCCGCGTTGAAGGTGACGCCGTGGTCGATGGCGTACAGCGCGCCGTCGGGCGCGGGCAGCAGGTGTCCGCCCTTGCGGTCGCCGTTGTTGATCACCGCGTCGAGGACGGCGAGCCGCCGCAGCCGTTCGTCGTCCGCGTGCACCAGGAGCGCGGTGCGGCCCTCGCCGACCTCGGCGAAGCCGATCGCCTTCCACCCCTCGCCCGGCTCCTCGCCCTCGACCAGGGCGAGCAGTTCGGCCCCGGGGTCGGCGTCGATCCAGAGCTGCACCATGCCCTCGCCGTAGGGGCCGTCGCGCAGCACGGTCGGCGGTACGAGCCCCCAGCCCAGCGCTTCGGAGACCTCGTACGCGGCCACCTCGCGCTGGGCGAGGGTGCCGTCGGGGAAGTCCCACAGCGGGCGCTCGCCGGCGACGGGCTTGTAGATGCAGGAGGCTTCCCGGCCCTCGTGGGCGACCGTGCACAGCAGCGCGGCGTTGGACGCCTCACGGATCCGGCCGCGCACGGTCAGCTCGCCGTCGGTGAGCAAGGTCAGCAGGTCGGGGCCGGTCACGCTCCCCTGCGGTATCCGTTCTGGCGCGGACATACGTGTCCTTCCGGGTCGAGCGGGAGGCTGCACAGCGGGCACGGCGGGCGGCCCGCGTTCACCACGTCCAGGGCCCGCTTGGCGAAGGCGCGCGCCTGGGCCCCGCTGAGGCGGACGCGCAGCATCGGCGGGCCGTTCTCCTCGTCCTGGAGCAGCCGCTCCTCGGCCTCGGCCAGGTCCTCCTCGGAGTCGGCGTCCAACTCGACCAGCGCCTGCGCCTCGACGATCATGCGCTGTTCCTCGCCGTCCCAGGCCAGGGCCATGGTGCCGACGCGGAACTCCTCCTCGACCGGCACGTCCAGCGGCGCGGTGTCGGCGATGTCGGTGGGGGCGACCGCGGGCACCGGGGCGTTGCCCCCGGTGCGGCGCACGACTTCGTCGAGCAGTTCGTCGATTCGCTCCGCAAGTGCTGCGACCTGCGTCTTCTCCAGCGCGACGCTGGTGACGCGCCCTCCGGCGGACGCCTGGAGGAAGAACGTACGGCGTCCGGGGAGCCCGACCGTACCGGCGACGAACCGGTCCGGCGGGTCGTAGAGGAACACCTGACGGGACACGCTCTGACTCCCTCAAGATTCGGGAACGCCCACGGGGAAATGTGGGGTGGACTCTGCTGCCGTTCAGGCACTAGGGCCTGTCTTACGGATCGGGCCGGGCCCGTCCAACCCTACTGCGCCCGACGATCACGGGGCGCCCGCGCCGCCTCCGACGACCGCGTCGCCCTCCGCGCCGGCTCCGGCCGGGGCCTCGCCCGCCGGGTTCGGCACCAGCGGACCGAGGTCCCCGGTGTCCCCGAGGCGGGCCAGGAAGGGCCGGGTGCGGGTGTAGCGGACGACGGTGACGGAGCAGGGCTCGACGTGGATGCGTTGGAAGAGGTCGAGGTGAAGGCCGAGGGCGTCGGCGACGACGGACTTGATGACGTCCCCGTGCGAGCACATCAGATAGCGGGCGTCCTCGCCGTGCTCGGCGTCCACCCGGTCGTTCCAGTCGCGCACGGCCTCCACGGCGCGCTGCTGCATGCCGCGCAGGGACTCCCCGCCGGGGAAGGCGGCGGCCGACGGGTGGTGCTGGACGACCTCCATCAGGGGTTCGCCGGCGAGTTCCGCCAGCTTGCGCCCGGACCAGTCGCCGTAGTCGCACTCCCCGATCCGCTCGTCGACGCGCAGGTCGAGCCCGGGCCGGGAGTCGAGGAGGGGTTGCAGGGTCTCGCGGCAGCGCTCCAGCGGGCTGCTGACCGCGAGGGCGAGCGGCACTCCGGCGAGCCGCCCGGGAAGGCCCGCCGCCTGCGCGCCGCCGCGCTCGTCGAGGTGGACCCCGGGGGTGCGGCCGGCGAGCACCGCCGCGGTGTTGGCGGTGGAACGTCCGTGACGTACGAGGATCAGCGTGGCCATGCCCGCCAGGGTAGGCGCACGGGGCCGACGCGTGGGACGCACGGGGCCCGCCCGGCCGACGACACGTGTGCGCGGAGCGCGCGCGGGGAAGGGAGCACGCCGTGATCGTGGACTGCGCCGTCTACCGCAAGGGCCGCCGCGTGGCGGCCCCCGACGACTTCTCCGCCGCCCTGGCCGCGGCCCGGGCCAGCGGCGACGCCTTCTTGTGGGTGGGGGTCCACGAGCCGACGGAGGGCGAGTTCGACCTGGTGCGGGACGCCTTCGGGCTCCATCCGCTGGCCGTGGAGGACGCGCTGCGGGCCCATCAGCGCCCCAAGCTGGAGGTGTACGACGACTCGCTGTTCGTGGTCCTGAAGCCGGTGGTGTACGAGCCGGAGGCCGACGTCGTCACCACGGGCGAGCTGATGCTCTTCATGGGCGACTGCTTCGTGGTGACCGTCCGCCACGGCTCGGGGGCGCCGTTGGCGGCGGTGCGCCGCCGGCTGGAGGGCGACCCCAAGGTGTTGGCGCACGGTCCGACGGCGGTGCTGTACGCGGTGAGCGACGCGGTCGTCGACGACTACATCGAGGTCGCCGGGGAGCTCCAGTTGGACCTGGAGGAGTTGGAGACGGAGGTCTTCTCGCCCGGCGGGGACGGCGGTTCGGGCCGGCCGACGGCTGCGCGGATCTACCAGTTCAAGCGGCAGCTGCTGGAGTTCCGGCGGGCCAGCGGGCCGCTGGTGGGCCCGATGTCCCGGCTGGCGGGCACCGGCGTGCCGTTCGTCCACGAGCGCTCCCGGCCCTTCTTCCGGGACGTCGAGGACCATCTGACGCGGGCGAACGAACAGGTCGAGGCGTTGGACCGGCTGCTGTCGGACATCCTGGCGGCCCATCTGGCGCAGCAGGGGGTGCGGCAGAACGACGACATGCGGAAGATCTCGGCGTGGGCGGCGATGGCCGCGGTGCCCACGATGGTCGCGGGCATCTACGGGATGAACTTCCACCACATGCCGGAGCTGAGGTGGGTGGGCGGCTATCCGACCGTCCTGGTGCTGATGGCCGTGGTGGTGTGGGGCCTGCACCGGCTCTTCAAGCGCCGCGGCTGGCTCTGAGCGCACCGGCCGGCGGTCCGCGGCCGGTGCGGGGCCGTCAGATCGCCGGGGCCGCGGTCGCGGGTCCGTCCAACGCGCCGCGGCGCTCCGGCATCGCCAGGCTGACCATGCGCCGCCAGCCGCCCAGCCGCTCGTACGCGTACAGCCCGCGGATGCCGGTGGCGAGCACGGCCGACTTGGACCGCGGCCAGCCCAGCAGCCGGCCCATGTGGGCCATCACGGCGAGGCTGACGTCGCGGTAGATCGCGATCTCCGCAAGTGCGCACTGGCGCAGTACGCGGTGGATGGTGCGGCCGTGTCCGGCAGCGGCGAGGCGCAGCAGTTCCTCGTGGCAGTACGCGAGGTGGTTGGTCTCGTCGTTGGAGATCATCTTGATGGCCTTGCCGACCTCGGGGTGGTCCCCGAAGAAGGTGAGCAGCATGTCCATCTGGTCGGCCGCGCGCTGTTCGGTGACCCTGCTGTGGGAGAGGTACACGACGATGTCCTCTTCGCTCAGGGGTTCGTCGCGGCCCAGCTTCTCGTGTGCCAGTCCGATGCCCCGGCCCTCCAGGAGCATGGTGTAGTCGGCCTCCGGCGGTACGGGGACGGGTTCGAGCCCGCGCTTCTTCAGGAGGGCGTTGAAGATCCGGCCGTGCTTGTCCTCGTCGGCGCCGTGGCGGGTGATCCTGGGGCCCAGCTCCTGGAGTTCGGGGGGCACCAGGGCGGCGATCCGGGCGTTCTCCCAACCGCCCTGGGCCTCGCCGCTGGCCGCGATGGAGCAGAAGAGTTGGTAGGAGTCGTCGTTGTCGATGATTTCCTGGAACAGGCTTCGGGCCGAGAGCATGACTGGCACCTCCTGAAGGCATCCGCAAAGAACGAGTCAAGTGCGGTGCGGCCGAGGTGGCAACAGCTCAGGTCGGGCGGATCCGCCGAACGGGGTACGGCGTGCTCCAGGCGGTCGCTCACCCGTGCCCCTGCGGGAAGCAGTAACCGGTGCGGGAGCACGGGCGTTGTACGCGTGACGGCCGTGGCGGGGAGGTGCCCCCGAGCCCCCACCACGGCCACGGACCACAGGGCTTGCCCGATCGCTTCGGGCGAGCCCTGCCGTCGTCCGCCGCGGCTAGGGCCTGTCTTACGGGTCTTGCTGGGCTCGCGTGCCCTGGTGCCTCTCCCCCTGGGCCTTCGGCCCGGGAGGTGACCCCACTCCGCGTTGTCGTCGGTCGCCAATAGCCCCCTGTGCCCTGCGGGCACGGTGGTACCCCCACCGCATTGACTCTCCCCCTGGGCCTAGCGGCCCGGGTGGGGGCGCCCCCACGCGTAGCCGTGGGGGAGTACCCCCATCCTCCGCCTTGAGATCCACGGCACCAGACCCCTCCCCCTACGCCCGGAGGGCGTGGAGGGCGTGGGGGCACCCCCACCCTGATCCAGCCTGATCCGAAAGAAAGGCCCTAGGCCAGCCCGGCGCGCTCCAGTGCCTCGGTGCCCGCGCGGAGTCCGGCGATCCGCTCGTCGAGCGTGAAGCCGGCGGGGGCGAGGGTGAGGGTGGTGACGCCGGCGTCCGCGTAGGCCCGCATCCCCTCGGCGATCCGCTCCACCGGTCCGAGCAGGGTGGTGGAGTCGATCAGCTGCTGCGGTACGGCCGCGGCGGCGCCGTCCTTGTCCCCGGCCAGGTACTTGTCCTGGATCTCGGCGGCCTCCTTCTCGTACCCCATGCGCTGGGCGAGCTGGTTGTAGAAGTTCTGCTTCCGGCTGCCCATGCCGCCGACGTACAGGGCGGTGTACGGGCGGAAGGTGTCGGCGAGGGCCGCGACGTCGTCGCCGAGGGCGAGCGGGACGGTGGGGCAGACGTCGAAGCCCTCCATGGTCTTGCCGGCCTTCTCGCGGCCCGCGCGCAGCGGTCGCAGGGCGGTCTCCTCCAGGTGGGCGGCCGAGGGGAAGATCAGCAGCGCGCCGTCGGCGATCTCACCGGTCTGCTCCAGGTTCTTGGGGCCGATGGCGGCGATGTAGAGCGGGATGTGCTCGCGCTGGGGGTGGACGGTGAGCTTGATCGGCTTGCCGGGGCCGCCGGGGAGCGGGAGGGTCCAGTGCTCGCCCTCGTGGGTCAGCCGCTCGCGGGCCATCGCCTTGCGGACGATCTCGACGTACTCGCGGGTGCGGGAGAGCGGCTTGTCGAACTTCACGCCGTACCAGCCCTCGGAGACCTGCGGGCCGGAGACGCCGAGGCCGAGCCGGAAGCGACCGCCGGACAGCGAGTCGAGGGTGGCGGCGGTCATCGCCGTCATGGCGGGCTGGCGGGCCGGGATCTGCATGATCGCGGAGCCCACGTCGATGCGTTCGGTGCGGGCGGCGACCCAGCTCAGCACGGTGGGGGCGTCGGAGCCGTACGCCTCCGCGGCCCAGCAGACGTCGTAGCCGAGCCTGTCGGCCTCCTGGGCGACGGCCAGGTTGTCGCCGTCCATGCCCGCGCCCCAGTAACCGAGGTTGATGCCGAGCCGCATAACCACTCCCCTTACCGATCAGTAACGTCGCTTGTCCGGGGGACTCTAGCGCGCGCTGCCCCACGGCGTCAGGGGCAGTGCGGGGTGCCCGGTGGTGGTGTGCGCCACGACGGTTGTCCACAGGCTCTCTCGGCGTGTGCCCTTGGCCAGTAATCTCAGCCCTCATGGAGCAGAGGCATCTCGGCCGCACCGGCCTGCGCGTGTCCCGGATCGGACTCGGCACCCTGACCTGGGGCCGGGACACCGATGAGCACGACGCCGCCGATCAGCTGAAGGCGTTCTGGGAGGCGGGCGGCACGCTCGTCGACACCGCCGACGTGTACGGCGGCGGCGATGCCGAGTACGTGCTGGGGCAGTTGGTGGAGCGCCTGGTGCCCCGGCGCGATCTGGTGATCGCGACGAAGGCGGGCGGCGTCCCCGACCCCGACCGGCGCTTCGACGGCTCGCGCGGGCATCTGCTCGCCGCGCTCGACGACTCCCTCCAGCGCCTCGGCACGGACTACGTCGACCTGTGGCAGGTGCACGCCTTCGATCCGCAGACCCCGCTGGAGGAGACCCTCCAGGCGCTGGACATCGCCGTCAGCAGCGGCCGGGCGCGGTACGCCGGCGTGTCGAACTTCTGCGGATGGCAGCTCGCGAAGGCCGCGACCTGGCAGTTGGCCGCCCCGGGCACCCGCACCCGGCTCGCCAGCACCCAGATGGAGTACTCGCTCCTCCAACGCGGTGTGGAGCGCGAGGTGCTGCCCGCGGCGCTGGACCTCGGGGTGGGGCTGCTGCCGTCCTCGCCCCTGGGCCGCGGCGTGCTGACGGGGAAGTACCGGACGGGTGTGCCGTCGGACTCCCGGGGAGCGTCCGAGCGGCTGGGCGCCTTCGTCGATCCGTATCTGGACGAGGCGGCCGCCGGCGTGGTGGACGCCGTGGTCACCGCCGCCGACGGGCTCGCCACCTCCGCGCTGCACGTGGCGCTCGCCTGGGTCAGGGACCGCCCCGGCGTGGTCGCCCCCATCGTCGGCGCGCGCAACGCACAGCAGCTCACGACCGCTTTGTCAGTGGAGACGCTTACGCTTCCCGACGAGATCTGCCAGGCGCTCGACGACGTGTCGGCGCCCGTGCACCGCTATCCCGACCAGGACTGGAGCACGCTGTGACTGCGTCTTCCCGGGGACCGTCCCCGGCCGACACCGAGCCCGCGCCCGAGACCGAGCCGCCGGCCGCCGACGCCCCCGTCGCAACCGACACGGACGCCGGGGACGCCGGGGACGCAGCGGATGCCGAGGGCACGACCGACGCTGAGGACAGGGCTGACGTCGACGGCACGACTGACGCCGCCCCGGAGCTGTCGGAGGCCCAGGCCGAACTGGCGGCGCAGCGGGAGCTGAGGGCCCGCATCCAAGAGCGCAAGGCCCACAAGTCCGGCCCGGTCGACAGCGGTACGAAGCTGACGGGCACGGCCGCCGACCTGCTCGCGGCGGTACGGGCCGTGGAGAGCGGCGAGAAGTCCAGCGCCTTCTACACCGCCCCGGCGCGCCCTGCTGCCCCCGCCGCGCCGAGTCCGGCCGAGCGGCGTGCCGAGCCCGCGCCGTCGAGCGGCGCCGCGGCCGTTCCCCAGCAGGCGCAGGCGCCCGCCGCCCCGGCGCCGGAGGCCGTCGCGGCGGTGCGGTCCGTGCTCGCCGCGGGCGGCGCACCGCAGGAGGTGGCCGCGCGCGCCGTGGCGGAGCTGGGCGAGCAGGCCGCCGAGGTGCTCCGCGAGGACCCCTGGCAGTTGCTGAGCGTGCCCGGCGTACGTCCCGAGCAGGCCGACGGCTTCGCGCGCGCCCTCCTCGGCGACGCGTGCGGACCGGGCGACGAGCGGCGTACGGCCGCGTTGATCGCCTGGCAGTTGGAGCGCGCGGCGCTGCACGGACACACCGCGCTGGACGCCTCCGCCGTGCTGGCCGGGCTCGCCGAGCGGTCGGTCCCCGCGCCCGACGAAGCGCTGCGGCAGGCCGTCGCCGACGGCGCCGTACTCGCGTTCCAGGACGACGCCGCGCCCTCCGGCGAACAGGGTGACGAACAGGGCGGCGACGCCGGCGAAGCCTCCGACGAGGGGGACACCGCTGACGGCACCGCCGGGGCGGCGGCCCCGCTGTTGCTCGGGCTGGACCGGTACGCGCTCGCCGAGGAGAGCCTGGCCGACGGGCTCGCCCGGATCGCCAAGGCCGGCGCCGACGAGCGCTGGGAAGCCACCCCCGAAGCCACCGAGCTGACCCGTGCGATCGCCGCCCACGGCCTGGTGGCGCACACCGGCGGCGAGGCGGCCCGCGCGGAGCCGGTCGCCGTCGCCGCGACCGCCGCGGGGCTCGGGCTGCGGGCCCTCGTCGCCGTCCACAGCGAGCAGGCCGCCCGCGCCCTGGGCCCCGCCGCGGTCACCGTCGCCGCCCTGCTGTCCGGGAGCGCCGGTCCGGGCCGTGACGAGGAGGGTGCCCTCGCGCTGGACCTGCTCGTCGTGCTGGACGCGCCCCGGCTGGACGTGGAGGGCGCCGCGGCCCTCGTCGAGTCCCTGCCCGACGGCGCCCGGCTGCTGCTCAGCGGCGACCCGGGTCAGCTCGGCCCGGCCGGCGCCGGCCAGGTCTTCGCCGATCTGCTGGCCGCCGGGGTGTGCCCCAAGGTCGCCTCCCGCGTTCCGGACGCGGGCCCGATCGGCGAGTTGGTCTCCGGCATCGGCATCGGCGAGCTGACGGAGGTGGCGGCGCCGGAGAAGGAAGTCGTCATCGTGCCCGTGCGCGACCCCGGCGAGGCCGTGCACCGCACGGTCCAGCTCGTCGCGGACTCCGTGCCCCGCGCCATCGGCGTCCCCACCGAACAGACCCAGGTGGTCACCGTGGCCCACCAGGGCCCCGCCGGCACCCGCGCGCTCAACACCGCCCTCAAGGAGCGGCTGAATCCGGGCCCGGGCCGCTTCGGCGGCTTCGACCCGGGCGACCGGGTGGCGTACGTCCCCGCCCCCGGCCGCACCCTGCCCGGCACGGTCGTCTCCGCGGACGCCCGGGGCCTCCACCTGGACTGCTCGGGCACCGCGGTGACCGTGCCCAAGGAGCGCGTGGAGTCCGCGGTGCGCCACGGCTGGGCCCTCACCGCCCATCAGGCGGCGGCGCTGCGCTGGCCGGCCGTGGTCGTGGTGCTGCCCGGCGATACCGCCGGCGCCCTGACCCGCCCGTGGGTGTACACGGCCTTCGGCCGCGCCGAGCGCCACCTCTCCGTGGTCCACGGCGTCGACCGGGCCCTGCCGCAGGCCGTCGCCACGGCCCCCGGCCAGCCCCGTACGACCCGCCTGCGCTCCCTCCTGGAGGGCCTGCTGGCCCAGCCGTCGTAGGCCCTGCCCGTCCCGAAGCCCCGTCGGCCGGACGGCGCCCGCCACGCCGCCGCACTTCCGGAAGGGCCACGCGGGGCCTTCCGGACCCGCCCAGGGGGGTGTCCGCAGCGTCCCCGCCCGATAAATCGCAGGCGCGTCGTGATCGCGTTCGTTACGGTGAACCGATGAATTGACGCCTGCCCGACATCCGGGCACCCCCGCCACTCCTTCGCCCCGCATCGCCAGCCGAACCGCGCTGTGCGACGACGTTCCTGCGAAGGAGACCCTTTTCATGCACGCACCGACGACGATCGACGTCCCCGAGACGTTCGTCGCCACCTACGGCGCCGGCAACCCCGAGAGGCAGCGCTGGCTCGCCGGGTTGCCGCGGCTCGGCCACAGCTTCCTGGAGCGCTGGGAGCTGCGCCTCGACGGCACGGCGGCCCACGGCATGGCCTCCCTGGTGTTGCCCGTGCTCCAGGCCGACGGCACACCCGCCGCCCTGAAGCTCCAACAGCTCCGGGAGGAGACCGTCGGCGTCGCCGACGGGCTGCGGACGTGGCGCGGCGACGGCATCGTACGACTGCTGCAACACGACGAGACGTCCGCGACCCAGTTGTTGGAGCGCCTCGACGCGACCCGTCCCCTGTCGTCGCTCACCGACGGCGAGACGGCCCTGAAGGTGCTCGCCGAACTGATGGCGCGGCTCACCGCGGTCCCCGCGCCGCAGGGCGTGCGCCGGCTGTCCGACATCGCCGCCGCGATGGTCGAGGCGACCCCGCAGGCCGCCCCGGCGCTGCACGACCCCGTCGAGCGGAAGCTGTTGGAGACCTGCGCGGCCACCGTCCGCGAATTGGTCGACGACGCCGGGGACCGACTGCTCCACTGGGACATGCACAGCGGCAACGTGCTGGCCGGGGAGCGGGAGCCGTGGCTCGCCATCGACCCCGAACCGCTCGCCGGCGATCCCGGGTTCGACCTGCTGCCCGCACTGGACGACCGGTGGGACGACGTGGTGGCGTCCGGTGACGTCACGCGCGCGGTGCTGCGCCGCTTCGACGTGCTGACGGAGGCCGTCGACACGGACCGGCGACGGGCGCTGGGCTGGACCCTCGGCCGCGTCCTGCAGAACGGCCTGTGGGACGTCCAGGACGGCAAGTCCGCCCTGGAGCCGGCGCAGGTCGCGATCGCCACGGCGCTGCTGACGCACCGCGGCTGAGGTGACGCCACCCCGGTCAACGGTCCGGCGAGAGCCCCGCTGACGTGACGGCCCGGGCCCCGTACCCCCTTGCCGAAGCAGGGGTACGGGGCCCGTTCACCGCACCGGACACGCCCTACCGGCGCACCTCGTCCAGTTCCTCCCCCAGGTCGTCCTCGTCGAAGACGGAGCTGACGTCGAAGCGGCAGACCACCCGCTGCGTGTCCGCCTCGAAGGGAGCGCTGAGCCACTCGCCCGGCTCGGCCAGTTCGTCGGCGGCGGACACCCAGAGCGTGGAGTCCCCCTCCTCCAGGCCGAACTCCTTGTGCCGGGAGGCGATCTCGTCCGGTTCGTACTCCCCGAAGAGCACCCCGAGCGCCGCGTGGAGGCTGGCGCCCACGGCCTGCGCCCGCTCCGGGTCGCCGGCGTCGAGGTCGGCGAGGCGCTGTGCCTGCGAGAGCAGCCGCTGCGGTTCGACGACGGCGTAGTCCCGGCGGATGAGCACGCTGAGGGCGTTGGGGTTCTCGGGGCCCGCGTACGGCGGGAGCGCGTCGTCCACCCCCGGGATCTCGAAGGGCGTGACTTCGTCGTAGCGGTCGTAGAGGTGCTCGTCGTACGCCTCCGCCGCCATCGCGAGGGAGTTGAACGCTTCGTAGACGGCCGGGTCGTCCTCTCCGGTGCGGTTCTCGACAGCCGCGAGGTGGCGGTCGAGGGCGGCCTTGACCGCCTCGGCGGCGGCACGTACCTCGGCGGCGGTGGGCTGCGCAGCATCAGACATAGTGCAGACGCTATCCGTCCTGGGCCCGTGCCCGCACAATAGATGCGATGCCGGAATACGAATTTGTCGATGTGTACGTCCCGCGCGGGGTTCCCCGCAAGGAGACGACCCGTCTGCTGACCGACCATGCCGAGTACGGACACTGGGAGTTGGACCGACTGACGCTGCTGAGGGACGGCAGCCGCAGGGTGCGGCTGCGTCGACGCATCATCCGTCAGCTGCGCGCCACGTGGTGATCAGCGCGAAGCGGGCCCTGCCTCGGCGGGGCCCGCTCGATCGTGCCGCCCCTTCGCGGTGCGGCCGGCGGGCGGCGCGGCCTGAGCGCGACAGGAAGGGGCGGCCGGAGTCAGTCGGGGGCGTACGGCGCGTGCCCGGGGCACGCGTTCAGGCGCGCGCCCGTCGGTAGAGCACTGCGCCCGCGAGGAGCATCCCGGCGCCCACCGGGATGATCAGGCCGAGGGAGTCGGCACCGGTCTGCGCCAGGGTCTCGACGGGACGGTCGGCGGAGTGCGCCACGGGCCGGTTGGGCTCGCGGTCGGTCCCCTTCACCGCGGTCGGCGGGGTCGTGGGGGTGGCCGGGGTGGTGGGCTTGCTCGGGGTCGGCGGCTTGCTGGGCTCGCCGGGCTGCGCGGGGACGTGCGGCCGGGTGATCGAGCTGTCGTTGGCGCAGTCGTTGCCGAAGGCCGGGTTGAGCAGGCTGACCACGTCGACGGTGTTGCCGCAGGCGTTCACGGGGACGTCGACGGGGACCTGGACGTTGTTGCCGGAGCCGACGCCGGGCGAGTTCGCCGTGCCGCCGCCGGCGTGGGCGCCGCCACCGGTCTGCGAACCGCCGCCGACCGGCGTCGCCGTGCCGGGGTGGGGCGCGGCCGGCGCGGGGTTCGACACGGGCTTGGGCTTGGCGGAGGTGTTGGCGCACTCGTTGCCGAACGCCGGGTTGAGCAGCCCCACGACGTCGACGGAGTTGCCGCAGGCGTTCACGGGCACGTTGACCGGGACCTGGACGTTGTTGCCGGAGGCGACGCCCGGGGAGTTGGTGGCGGCTCCGTACGCCCCCGAGTCCGCCTGGGCGTAGCTCCCGCCGAGCGCGAGAGCCCCGCCCGCCGCAGCCATGGTGATCAGGCCCTTCCGAGTGACCTGTCTCATAGGTGTTTCCTGCCTTCTTCGCTCGTACGGGATCTCCTCCGGGCCGATCGCCCGGGGGGAAAGGCCGGGCGGTCCCGGAACGCGTGCTGCGCGCTCCGGGACCGCCCGGGTTCACCCTCGAACCCGCGGGGGTCGAGTCACTTCAGTCAGCCGTTGATGCAGGTGTTGCCGAAGGTGGGGTTCAGCAGCCCGATGACGTTGATGGTGTTGCCACAGGCGTTCACCGGGATGTGAATCGGGACCTGGACGACGTTGCCCGAGAGCACACCGGGAGAGTTCACGGCGGCACCCTGAGCACCCGCGTCGGCCGTGGCCACACCCGCGCCGGCGAGCACCAGACCACCAGTGACTGCTGCGGCAGCGACGACCTTCTTGATCATGATTCCTCCTCGTAGGCAATGCGGTCCCAGCCGCGGACCGCAACAGCTGTAACGAGGAGGGCTCACCGAGGGCTACGAGACGAAGGAGGCTTTCACTCTTTCCAGTCAGCCGCGCACACAGGAACGAATGCGGGACCGACGCGCGGGCCGACCGGGCCGGGTCAGCACTGGTCGAGGAAGCGGTCGAGCACGCGCACGCCGAACTTCAGCCCGTCGACCGGCACGCGCTCGTCCACGCCGTGGAACATCCCCGCGAAGTCCAGCTCCGGCGGCAGTTGCAGCGGCGCGAAGCCGAAGCAGCGGATGCCGAGGTCGTCGAAGGACTTCGCGTCCGTACCGCCGGAGAGCATGTACGGCACGGCCCGCGCGATGGGGTCCTCGGCCCGCAGCGCCGACTGCATGGCGTCCACCAGGTCCCCGTCGAAGCTGGTCTCCAGCGCCTTGTCGGCGTGCACGTCCTCGCGCCGCACCCGCGGCCCGAGCAGCCGGTCCAGCTCGGTCAGGAACTCGTCCTCGTACCCCGGCAGGAAACGCCCGTCGACGTGCGCGACCGCCTGTCCGGGGATGACGTTCACCTTGTACCCGGCGCCGAGCATGGTGGGCGCGGCCGAGTTGTGCAGGGTCGCGCCGATCATCTTGGCGATGCCGCCGAGCTTGGCGAGCGTGGCGTCCATGTCCTCGGGGTCGAGCGGGGTCCCGAGCGCGTCGGACAGCTCGTCCAGGAAGGACCGCACGGTCTTCGTCATCCGCACCGGCCAGCGGTGCCGCCCGAGCCGCCCCACCGCCTCGCACAGCTCGGTGATCGCGTTGTCGTCGTTGGTCATCGAGCCGTGGCCCGCGGTGCCGTCGACGGTCAGCCGCATCCAGTGCATGCCCTTCTGGGCGGTCTCCACCAGATACAGCCGCAGCTTCTCGTTCACGGTGAACGAGAAGCCGCCGACCTCGCCGATCGCCTCCGAGACGCCCTCGAAGAAGTCCGGGTGCTTGTCGACGAGGTAGCGGGCGCCGTACGCGCCCCCCGCCTCCTCGTCGGCGACGAAGGCCAGCACGACGTCGCGCGGGGGCTTGCGCCCGCTGCGCATCCGGTCGCGCACCACGGCCAGCGTCATCGCGTCCATGTCCTTCATGTCGACCGCGCCCCGGCCCCACACGCAGCCGTCCGCGATCTCCCCGGAGAACGGGTGGTGCGTCCAGTCCTCGGCGTTCGCGGGGACGACGTCGGTGTGCCCGTGGATGAGCAGGGCGGGCCGGGACGGGTCCTCCCCCTCGATCCGCGCCACGGTGGAGGCGCGCCCCCGGTGCGACTCCACGATCTTCGGTTCGAGCCCCACCTCCGCGAGCTTCTCCGCGACGTACTCGGCCGCCGCGCGCTCGCCCGGGCCCGAGTGGTCCCCGTAGTTGCTGGTGTCGATCCGGATCAGCTCCCGGCACAGATCGACGACCTCGTCCTCGCCCGAGACGTTACGGACCGTGTTCGGCTCGCTCACGTGCTTCCTCCCGCTGTCGTGCTGGTGCTCCCCCTCATCCTGCCCCGCCCCGCCCGCTCCCCCAAGGGTCGTCGCCCCTCGATTCCCCCACCGGTTCCGCGGGCCGGCGGGCGGGGGCCGGAGCGTGATCCGGCGCCCCGAATGTTTGCTATGGTTTTCCACGTCGGAACGGCCCAGGCCGAGCGGCAGACACCTGGTCCGGGTGGCGGAATGGCAGACGCGCTAGCTTGAGGTGCTAGTGCCCTTTATCGGGCGTGGGGGTTCAAGTCCCCCCTCGGACACCAGCTAAGACCCCAGTTGACCTGGGGTTTTTTGCTTTGCAGGGTAGCCGCGTGACCCGCAGCGTGACCCGCGCACCAGCGAGTTTTTAGACCAGCCCACCCAGGTTGATCCTGCCGGCGCTCGACGCGGCCAGCTTCTTCGCTCCCTCGGCACGGCGACGGCCGTACCGGGTCATCGTGTAGCCCGGCGAGTGATGCCGCGCGTTGGCAGAGACCTCTACCGGGTTCTCGTGGGCATCAAGATCATTCGTGATCTTCGAGGCCCGCCAGTCGTGCAGGCGGAAGTCCTTCGGGAGACCCAGACGAGTTCGAGCGGTCCGCCACCGGGCAGAAACCTTCTCAGGATCCTGCGGCCCGCCAGCCTCTCCGCGGTACAGCTTGAAGCCGTCCCGGGCGAACACCAGGTCATGATCCACCCAGAGATCACCGAGACGATCCTTCTCTGCCTGCTGGCGCTCCTGCTGCCACTTCAGGACGTTCATCAGGGCTTGGTCGACGTAGATCAGAGCGCCGTCGTCGCCGTCCTTCGTCAGCTTCCGCAACCGATAGGTGTTGCCCTCCTCAATCACGACCCAGGCCAGTTCGATGGCGCATTCGTCCCAGCGGATGAGCGACCACTTCCACCCCAGCACCTCGCTGCGGCGGCACGAGGTCGCCGCGTATGCCGTCCACAGCGGGGCGTCCCGGAGGCAGTGGTGGGTCAGTCCGCCGTCGCAGGCTCGGTTGCCGCACGGCGTCCAGATCTTCTTGAGGAAGTGCGCGGTCTCGCTGTCGTTGAGGGTGGGGAAGTCCGGCGTGGCCGCCTTGATCTGCCGCTCAGTCGGCGGGTTGGCCGTATGCGCGGGGTTGGCCGTGAGCAGCTTCTTCGGTCCGGTAACGGAATCGAGTGCAGCCGAGATGATGTTGTGAATGTGGCGGACGCTCTTGGGACCGAGCGGCTTGCCGTCGTTGGCCTCGATAGGCGTCGACTCCAGCAGCTTGTAAAGATCGTCAAGGCGGTCGTCCGTCATCTCCGCGACCTTCTCGGTTCCGATGTGGGGCTTGATGTGGAGACGGATCTTCGGTTCGTACCCCTCTTTGGTAGTGCCCTCCCCGCGGTGCTTGGCGAGCCAGCCATCCAGGAGCTGCCCCATGGTCATGTCCGAGCGGGGGGCGAGATTGCCCTCTTCGCGGTCGGTGTGCCACTTGCGCAGCGCCTTCTCCGCTGCGGTCTTGTTCTTGAAGTCCCGGCCTATCCAGTACCGGTCTTCCTTCCCGGTTGCCGGGTTGATGTGGCGCGGTGTCCTTACACCCCAGGTGTTCGGGCGCCCCTCCCTCTTGATCTCGATGGGCGTGCCGCCGAGACCATTACCGCGTCGTGCCAACTGCTAGTTGCCTTCCTCGTCGTTGTGATTCCGCCATGCCGCCAGGACGGCCGATGCTTTCTCGGTGAGGCCCCCGTCCCAGAGGCCCATCTCCTTGGCCCTCCTGATGCGGTCGGACATGGTGCCCTTGCTGATTCCGAGCCGGGCGGCGAGTTCGCCCTGCGGGGCGGTGGTGCCCGTCGCGTGCATCCGGGTTAGCTCCCCGACCAAGAGGGCGTAGTCCTCTTCGGTGCGGCAGCGGGCGGGCACCGGGTAGGGGGTGTTCATCGCCCGGTCGCCCTGTTGGGCGAGGGCGGCACGGGCGCCGGCCTTGATCTCGGCGAGTGGGATTTGGCGGAGCAGGCTGGCCGGGATGCCGTCCGTCTCCAGAGCCTCCGCCATGGCGCGTGTGATCTCCTCGCCGCTCCCGCCGACCGTGAGGCGGATCGACAGTTCGGAGGGGCCGGTGAAGGGCGCGGCCACGGGACAGTGTGCGGTGACGAGCCAGGGGCCGTACGTGCGGTGCCAGACCAGCTCGGCGCCTTCGCGCCGCCACTGCTGACCGGGTTCTTGTGGTGTTGGTGTGCTCACGGTGCAGATACTAGCAGGATCGGAACAAGATGCAGCAAGTTCCGAACTGTGACGAGGGCCACCATTCGGAACCTGGCGCAATGAGTTCGGAATGAGTAAGACTGATGGCACGCCGGACAGCAGCGGGCCGAAATGCGCCCCACTCGCCAGCAAGGAGACCCGTGCGAGCACCACTTATGACGATCGAAGACGTCGCCGAGTACCTGAAGAAGCCCCGGTCGTGGGTGTACGGCAACTGGAAGGCGGAGGAGATCCCCTTCCGGAAGGTAGGGCAGAGCCTCCGCTGTCGACCCAATGACCTCGAACGATGGCTCGACCGCGACGACTGAGGGCGCACGGCACCCGCCCGGGGTAGCTTTCTTTGTTTTTTTGATTCCTGGGGGTGATCACGCACCTCTTCGCCGACGACCCAAACGTCCCGTTTCGCACGCTTGTCCCAGTTCACCCAGAGTTCACATTCAAAGGGGGAGGCAGATGCCTTCGCAGCGCTCCACGGCAACCATCCGGAAGACCCTCAATGCCGATGTCCTCGGCGTCGGCAGGGTTGGCCTGGCGATGAATTTGACCGAACTCGAACACTTCATCGAAGACGTGCAGGCGTGGGTTAGGTCAAACACCTCAGTGTCGGACAGGACCCTCCAGACCGCGGACTATGCTCTCCTCCTGCAAGAAATGAAGGAACAAGCGGAAGGGGCGCCGGTGAGCGTTGACAACGCCATCCCGAACGAAATCGAGAAGGGAGACGCGGACGTCGATCCCGTAGACGCCGAACTGGAAGAACTCCCCTACCGGACCCCTGTGGAGGGGCCGGCCGGACGCCCCTGGCTGGACCGGGCCGCCCACCACGGCATCGCCGGGGAGATCCTGGACTACGTCAGCTCCGATGTCGAAGCGGATCCGGCGGGCATCCTCGTCACCATGCTCAGCGCCTTCTCGTGCATGGTCGGACATGACCGCGTCGCACGCGGACCGGTGAAGCAGCACATCAACGTGTGGCACATCCTGATCGGCGAAACCGGAGACGGCCGCAAGGGGACCGCAGCCGACCGCGCCATGGAAGTTATGCGGCGCGTCTCCTCCGACTTCTTCAAGTCCAACACCACCTCGTCACTGTCTTCCGGTGAAGGGCTGATCTACTCGGTACGCGACGGGATGGACGGCGATGAGATCGCCCGGCGCGAGGAGAACGGTCAGAAGGTGGACTACGGGGTCGAGGACAAGCGCCTCCTGGTCCAGAGTTCCGAGTTCGCCACGATCATGCAGAAGACCCAGGGCAGCACCCTGGGGCCGGTCCTGCGGGATGCCTGGGACGGTAAGAGCCTCAACATCCACTCGATGGACGCCGAGGTTGCCAGCAACCCTCACATCACCGTGCTGGGTCATGTGACACCGCAGGAGTTCGCCGACCGGCAGAAGAGTTCGGAGATGGCGGGTGGCACCTGGAACAGGTTCCTGCCGATCTTCGTACACAAGCCGCACGAGATCCCGTGGCCGGAGGAACCGGAGGGGTGGGACGAGGAGCTGGCCGAGTTCGCCGACCGGCTGCGGACTGCGGCGTTCAAGGCGGGATCGCAGGGCGCTGTCGTGGAGTTCAGCAAGGAGGCACAGATCTTCTACCGGAAGGAGGTCTACCCGCAGTACGCGGACGCCTCCGGCGACTCCGAGACTATGAAGCAGTTCACCCAGCGGCGCCTGCCTCACCTCGTCCGGGTAGCAGGGACCTACGCACTCATGAACGGCCGTTCCCTGGTCTCGCTGGGCGACCTCAAGGCAGCCAAGGCTGTCGTGGACTACGCCATCGAATCGGCCCGTTTCGTCCTCGCATCCCACACTCCCGGGGGCCGGTCCCCAGCCCAGTCCGCAGAAGCGCGCGAGGCCCGGGACAAGCAGATCATGCACGACGCCCTCAAGGCCGCCGGCGAGGAGGGCGTGGGCAAAAGCGTCCTCCAACAGGAGATCTTGGGGTACCGCCGCAAGAAGGCCGAGATCGAGTCGTTCGCCAACGACCTGGGGGCGGTCATCGTCAAGCTCCCCAGCACGGGTGGACGTCCATCGGAACGCGTCTACCACTCCGACCATGCACCCGCGACCAACACGGCGACAGTTGGCAAAGCCAGGACATCCGGAGACAACGCAAACAAGTGAACGACGACAACACCAGCAAACAGGATCCCGTGCTCGCTCGAACCGTCAGGGCCCGCGCAGAGCGCACCGACGAACAGAACTGGGACGCGCTACTGGAACAGATTGGCCGCATCGCCCGCCACGACTACGAGAGCAGCCGAGAAGACCACCAGAGGACTATGGAACTCCTCTGGGAGCACTTCGAGAATCGGGGGACTTGGCTCGCAGACCGCTACCGCGAAGCCCGACACATCCGCGACGAAAGTGATCTCGGCATCTTCGTGAAGGTCTACGAGAGCGCTACGGGCCTCACCCGCTAGCCCCTGCCATCAAGAGTGAAGGGTGGACACCGCTCGGCGGTTCCACCCTCTCTTCAGCCTGCCACTTGACATTCATAATCCAAAGAAAGGCTCCATGAGCACCAAGAAGGAACCCGGCAGTCTCATCGTTCACACCCTGGAGAAGGCATGGCGAGACATTCGCAAGCGCCACCCCGATGTACCTGGCGTCATCTTCATCATCGGCAAGGGAGCCGACGGGGCCAATGTCACCTGGGGTCACTTCCATGCGAACCAGTGGCTCACCGAAAACGGCCGGGTGCACGAACTGTTCATCTCGGGCGAGGCCCTTAACCGGGAACCGGAAGAGACCATGACGACCCTCCTCCATGAAGCCGCACACGGCATCGGGTACGAGCGGGGCGTCAAGAACACCAGCCGAAGGGGGCAGTATCACAACCAGAAGTTCGTCCAGCTCGCCATGGAGCTGGGGCTCGGTTGGCCTGACGGGCGGGCCCCCGACACGACGCGCGGGTTCTCTGCCGTCACGATGAAACCGGAGACCGCCACTCGGTACGCGTCCACCATCAGGGCGCTGCGTGCGGGCCGGGCGGCGTGGCGGGAGCTGGTGATCGCGCCCGCTGACGAGGCGAAGCCGAAGTCGAAGAACACCAAGCCGAAGGCGGCTTGCGGCTGCCCCGACCGGTACATCTGGACCGCGCACCGGACCCTCGAAGAAGCTCCGGTGATCTGCGGCGAGTGCGGGGCGGAGTTCGAGATGGTGGCGTAGCTGTCGGACCCGTGCTGTAGAAAGGGAACCTCACTGTCGACCCGCCGCACGGGAGAGAAGCATGACCGTAACGGCAGCGCCTTCAGCTGAAGGCGGGAACGCCCCCGCGACGGCCGAACCACCTCAACTCCCCGCCAACGAACCATCCGTAGACGGTTCACAGGCACAGCAGGAAGAGGAGAGGGCCCGCCGGGAGGCCAAGAAGCACGCGATCCTCCAGTTCGTAATGTGGCTCGTCTTCGCCGTGATCTTCGCGGTACTTCCCACGGCCATCCAGTACTTGAACGGCCGTCAGACGGTGGGGTACGAAGCGCCTGGTTTCCTGGAGATGGCCAGCAAAGCCCAGCTCTACCTCGTGGCCATGGGGCTGACCGCGCAAGCGCTGGGCCAGGCGATTGGGCACCTCCTCAAGGCGGCGTCGTTCAGGTTGGCGTTGATCACGGTCGCCAACGCGCTGGTCCTCGTCGTGGCAGCTCTCCTCGCCTCCACAGCGGACGGACCGGACAAGATCGCCTCGGTGGTCGGGCAGCAGTCACTGATGCTCTTTGTCGCGGCACTACTCTCTGCTGGTAGCAGTACATGGATTTGCGTGGGAGGGACACGGCCATGAGTAACGATTGGATCTTGTCCCTGCTTGCCCTGCTCGCTTCCTCGGTCTCAACCGTGGTGGTGACGATGAAGCAGGAGCACGCGCATCGTTGGCTGCGCAGACTGGGCTTTCGGCGGGCCAAGGACCGGACCCCTTCAGAGTGAACAAGAGAAAGCCCCCCGGCCTGACAGGATGATCGAGTCATCACGTCAGCCGGGGGGCTTTCTTTATCGGGTCACCTGGAAGGTGCCCGTGTCGAGGTCCACGTCAGCGACCTTGGGTGTCTCCTGAGTGGAGCCGCTGGAAGTCGAAGGATTCCGCAGCGCCGCGTTCTCCTTCAGGAGAAGCACGAGCTGCCGGTCGAAGCCCTCAAGATCGGGCGTCTCTTCCAGGGCCTCTTCCGTCTTGCGGTTCTCGATCTTCTGGGCCTGATAGCCGCCGAGTAGGGCGGTGGCTACGACACCGAGGATCGCTTCCTGGGGCAGGCCCGGGACGTACACGGCGAGTAGCGCGAGGAGCGCACTCACGAGGCCGAGCGTCTTCGCCGGGGTCGCCTTGAGCTTGTCGAGCATGATGTTCCCTTCTGTTCCGTCAGCCGCGGAGGTAGGTCATCGGGTCGACGGCAACGCCGTTCACGATGAATTCCAGATGCAGGTGCGGGCCGGTCGAGTTGCCGGTGGAGCCGACTGCCCCGATCGCGTCACCGGCCCGGACCGTCTGGCCGACGCTGACCTCGATCGCGGACAGGTGCGCGTAGCGCGTTCGCACGCCGCCGTCGTGCTCGATCACCACAGACTGTCCGTAGGCGCCTGCCCAGCCCGCTTCAACGACCGTGCCCACGCCAGCCGCCACGACGGGCGTGCCCTGCGGGGCGGGGAAGTCGGTGCCGGTGTGCTGACCGGAGGCCCATATCGAGCCCTTCGTGCCAAACGCCGTGCCGGGGTCGGCCGAAACGGGCATGACCCAGTCAGAGGACGGGGTGGCGGTCTCGGTAGGTGTCTGCGGTGCCGGGGTGATCGGCTGGTCCTTCGCCGGGTCGTACGGTTTGGCGTGCCGGCCGCTGGACCCTCCGGAGAACTCCACGACGAGCTTGGCCGCTGCCAGCTCGAAAGCTGCCGGCGCCATCGGCGACCCCGACTGCTGCACCTTGTGCGACGCCTCCCACAGCGGCATCGACTTCCAAGCCGGAGCGACCTGCTTCATCGTGGAGAAGAACTTGGCCGCCGCGCGGGCCGGATCGGTCACCTGGGCGTGAGTGCCCCACCCCATGGACGGCCGCTGCTGGAACAGTCCGGCCGAGTCGAGATGCCCGCCCGGGAGGTTCCGGAGACGGCTCTCCTGGTAGGCGGTAGCGATACCGATGACGGCTGCCCGGGGTCCGTCCTGGCGGCCGAAGGCGACGAGGGCCTGGTCGTAGATGACGCGGGCGTTCGCCTGCTCCGCCGCAGTAAGAGGCCGGTCCCAGCCGCGCTGGACGACCGGAGGCTTGAGGGGCATGACCTCAGAAAGAGACACCGCTCCCGCCTGCGGGGCCGTGACGATCGGAGTCGCCGGGGCGGCGGGCCGTACGGGCTTGGACGGCTTCGGCGCCGTGTTCGCCTTGCAGGAGCAGGGCGCGGACTTGTTGACCGTGTCCGGGACCTGGACATCGCCGGGGAGGTGCACGTGCTGACCGGAATGGATCAGGTCCGGGTCAGGCCACCGATCGGTGTTGAGGTCGAGCAGCGTTGCCAGAGTGATGCCGTGCTTCACGGCGATCCCCGACAAGGAGTCGCCGCGCTGGACGGTGTACCGGGTCGTCGGGCGGTCCGTACCGTCCGTCTCCGGCTTCACGATCGGGTTCTGCTGCGTCCTGGCCGGTGCCGGCGTCTGAGGGATCGCGGTCTTCTTCTTGTCCGGCTCCGGCGTGGACGGGCGGGGCGCGGAGGTCGGCTTCGGGGCAGGTGTCCCCTTCTTGTCCGGGATGTTCAGCTCCTGGCCCTCGCGGATCAGGTCGGGGTTCTTGATCTCGGGGTTAGCGGTCAGCAGCTCTCCGAGGGTGACGCCGAGGAGGGCGCAGACACCGAGGAGGGTCATGCCCTTCCTGACCGTGAACTTCCCCTTGACCGGGGGCTTCTGCCCCCCGCCAACACCGGGGAGCACAGTGGTCTGGTCGTTGGGAGCCGTCTTGTACGACGGCCGAGCGAACCCGTGGATCTTGGGGTTGCTGACCTCCGTCCACTTCTCGTAGACGCCGTTCCCGTTGTAGTAGGCGCCGCCGAAGGTGCCTCCGGTGTTTCCTCCGATCACTCGGATCCGGTTGCCGGAGACCTCGGTCACCAGGTCGACGTGCGTACCGCCCGAGGGGCCGTACATCACCAGGTCACCGGGACGGGGCGACCGGTGGAACTGCTTGCGCTGCTTGAAGTAGCTGGTGCACGCAAGGCAGCTCGCGGTCAGCGGTATCACGTCGGTGTTGCCGGTCTTCACCGCCAGCCAAGAGATCCAGGTCTGGCACCACGGCTGGTTCTGGGCCCAACCGAGTCCGGGAACTTCGGCTGGATACTTTGTTCGGTTGTTCGGTCCTTCGCGGTATCCGAGCTGGGTGCGCGCTCTCTCGATCATCGACCGTGCGGTGTTCGCCACTCAGCCTCCTCTCTCGCCCCCGTGGGGCATGCCGAAGGCCGCCCCGGCTGGGACGGCCCACGTTTTGATGGTTCGGTTCGCGGTTGATCCGGACGCCCGGTCGGCGGTTCCGGTTGTGCAGCGCTGATCAGTCCTCGTCGGGCTTGACCGCGGTCGTCTGCGGGGTGACACCGAGAGCCCGGAGCTGGTGCTCGAAGTCGGCGGCCACCCGCCGCCAGTAGTCGGCGACCTCCTGCATCTGCCGAAGGGCCTCCTGGGCTTCCCGCCGCCAGCGCTCCAGATCGGTAATGTGCTGCGCCCGAGCCCGGTTGAAGCTTTCCTTCTTCGACTGGGCCGCCTTGACGACGACACCGAGAGAGGCGAGTCCACCCGCTCCGAAAACGGCGATGACAATTTCCAGAATCTGCATTTCCACCCCCTTCGAATCCGTTGGATCCGCTACTTCCCCAGATACTTCATGGAGAAAGTTCCGTTGCCTGTATGACTCGGGTCGACGCCGGAGATATTCACGCGCGCCCACACTCGGATCTGGTCCCCTGCGGCCAGGGAGACGTTGCTGTTCGACATGACCTTGGACTTCGTGGTCGTCCCGGCGTTCGCGGTGTAGACCTCGCCGACGACCGGGATCGTCTGGGTCCCCCTGTGGTTGTCGATCCCGCTACGGATGCCAGCGTTGTAGATACCGGAGCACTCCACCTGTGAGCTGATCGAGTAGCGGCCGGTGACCTTCGCGGTCCACGACGTCTCGCCGCTGAGGCTGATGCGGTCCTGCTTCGAGGCCGTCCACTTCACCGGGGCGGCCGTGCTCGTCTTGAACGGGCCGGGCTTTGACCGAGCCTGACCCTCGATCATTTTGGGATCTTCGCCACCTCGGCCTTCAGGGCGACGAGCGCCGCTTCAAGGGCGCTGATGGACGAGTCCTGCCCATGGTCTTTGACTCGGAGAGCGTCATCGGCGGCCCGGGTCTCGGACATGAAAGCCTCAAGGTCCGCAGGAACGCCGGGGTTCTGCTCGATGGCAGCGATCTTCGTTTCCTGGCGGGTCATCCAGTCACGGAGGTTCGTCGTGCCGATGAATGTGTTTCCGGCGCCGCTCACTCCGAACGCCATGCTCGAATTGGAGTCGATGACCTGGAATGGATAGACGGCATCGCCGGGCTGCGAAATGACGCGTACGGTGGCGCTCCGGTACGAGGAGGTTTCGGGGAGGCGTCCCACCTGGAGATACGGCGCCCCGGTAGCCTTGTAAATCCCAGCGGGGGCGGCGACCTGGACCTCGCCGGCCGCGTTCTGCACACCCATGGTCTTCCGCTCGACCGAGGCGATCCGCGCCTCGTGGGCGGCATCGGTCTGCTCGCTCTGCATCATCTTGCTGGACAGGACGGAGAGACGGATTTCACCACCGTTGTCGAAGACGTGCAGGCCGCCGCCCTGCGAATACAGGATGGCCGTTCCGGGCACGGGCCTGGGGGGCGGGCTCTCGGTGTCGCGCAGGACGATGGAGCCGCCGTCCACTTCGAGGTTGCCGGCCGGGTCGACCTTGGCGACGGCGTGACCGGCGGTGTTGTGCACGGACAGCGCGGGGACCGTTTCGACGGTCTGATGGAGGACGGTGGACCCCCGCACCACGAGGTCACCGTCAATGCGGGCACCGCTGTTCGCCGCGATCGATCCAGGGGGGCCTTCTGGACCGGGAACCCCCTGCGGGCCCTGCGGCCCGGGGGCTCCGGTGTCCCCCCTGTTGCCCTGGGGGCCACGTTCGCCCGGGATGCCGGGCTCCCCGTCGAGACCAGGCTCTCCGGGAGGCCCTGCCGGACCGGTGTAGAACACCGTGGGCCGGTTCGGGTCGGACACGTCCTGGAGATCTTTAATGTTCCACTCCTCCTGGTCGGAGGGGACATCCACGAAGTACCGGCGGACGGCCAAGCCCGCGATCTCCTCGATCACCTCGTACGAGAGGCCGCCTAGCACCTCAGTGTGAAATGTGCCGGTCGCATCGAGGTCGGTCACCCGGGACGAGCCACCGACGAGGGTCTGATCGAGTCGGTAGACCTGCTTATCCGGAATCATGAAACGCACGCGGCCCCGGTGGGGCTCACCCATGGGATTCAGGTACGTGCCGAAGATCTTGACAATTTCCAAAGAGGCTCCCTCCATGCCCCGCTATCCGGGGCCTGGTTCTCGATTCAGGCTGTAGACCCGGGCTCCCCAGTCGCCCTGGCGGTGGGTGCCCTTGGCGGGGTCGTGTTTCAGGTCGAGCAGTGATGCGTTGGACGCGGTCCGGTAGACGCTGAAGGCGACATCCGGCGGCCTGATCTGCGCCTTATCGCGTGTACGGGAACCAGCACCGGACCCGCTCTCGCCGAGCAGGTCACTGTTCATCGACCTGGCCCAGACCACGAACCAGCGCTTGGAGTCAATCTGCTGGTCCGGGTGGAGACCGTCATCGAGGCTCATGTGCTGCCACTCCATCTCGAAGCGGTGCAACTTCGATGCGGTTCCGGCCTTGAAGAGGAAGCTCGGACCTCGGCCCGCGATGTCCGATCGCCATTCGGGAGGCGAGGCCCCGTGCTCGCGGGTGACGCCTACACCGATCTGGTGGTGCGGGGACCCGGCGAACTCGAACTCCAATCTCAGGAGATCGGTCCTGCTGCCGTGGGCCTGGACGATGTACCAGGGGCGCCAGCCGTCCGAGTTGACCAGGGCCCTCCATTGGTGGGCGGTGATGTTGTACGACAGGGCCCGGGAGGTCCAACCTCCGAGGCTTGCGCCTACGCTCAGGCTGGGCTTCTTCACCCCGGTCACGAACGCGCGGCTCGCCGTGGCGGAGGTGAGGGCGGCGGCCGTGGTGACTCCCGGTGTACCCACCGAGCCGTGCGCGGAGACGGATGTCGGATAGTTGACGGACATGCTCCCGCTGAACTGCTGGTGCCGAAGCGGCTGCCAGGCGGCCAAGTAGGGCGAGGCGGCGACCTGGACGACCGGGTAGCGGTCGATCGTCGCGTCCGGGGGCGGGAACTCCAGGGTGCGGAGGCGCTTCTCGATGAGAGCGAGAGAGGTGTCAAGCCCGCCTGCGTAGGCACGTTCATTGGCCATGTGTCACTCCCACTTCCCCTTCTGGAACAGGGACTCCTGGACAAGCGTCAGCTCGCACCGGTCGGACCCGTCCCCCTCGACCTGCACGCGCGTCTCGGTGACGACGAAGGGTTCCTCGATGTTGAGGAATCCGGTGTCGGCCTCGACCTGGATCTTGATTCCGAGGTTCGGGTCCAAGCGGTGGGGGTCCCTGTAGGCGTTCGGATAGGTGATGACGCGGGGAACGCGTATCCCCTTGGCTCCGAACGCGAGCTGTGTCTCCGCCCGGGAATCCAGCGTCTTGGTGTCTCCGAGGCTGTCGTAACGGCCCACCACATCCCGTACAGGCACGTCTCGGCGGAGGAGGAAGTTGTCTCTCCTTCGCCGGATCGGCAGGTTCCCGGACCGGCCGATGGCGTACGAGACGTTGGTGATCTGTGAGCCGTCGAAGAAAATCTCGGGTATCTCGCAGTTGACCCGATCAGTGAGGGCCGGCAGGCGGGCACCGTCACGCCCGGTCGCCCAGACCGGTGTGCGGTCCTTGGTGGTCCGCACGATGTGCCGCAGGTACTCGCCTGCTGTTCCCTCGTTGACGATCACGGAGTCCACCGTCAGAAAGAATCCGCTGAGGTCGTCAGCCATGTCGTAGAAGTCGGTGGCGACCTCGCGCCACTCGCCGGGTCCGGCCTGCCAGTCCCGGGTACGGCCGGTGGTCGCAGCGGCAACCTCCGTGTTGATGCCCCAGTTTCTATTGCCGCTGAGAACGACCTGCCGGATGATCTCCGCCTGCTCGATGTTGGTGATCCGTCCGGTGTGGTGGCGGTTCTCCCAGAAGGACAGCCAGTCCCTCGCGGAAAGCTGGAGGACGCGGGTCTCCAGGTCCATCCGCATACTCCAGATGATCCCGGCCCACACGAGCTGGCTCGTCGTGCGGCCGTCGGCGGCCTCGTCGGTGCGGACGATGCCCAGGCAGTACCGATAGGGCTCGATGTCCGCGAGTCGGCTGAGGGTGGGACTCCACTCCTCGGGCCCGTCGAGCGGGATTGTCACCTGGGCCTGGCCAATCGAGTCGAGCCGCCGTGAGTAGGTGATGTCCGCAGCCGGTACTCCGCTCGCGACGATCGTCGGCCGGAAGCCCTTCACCTTGAGACTGTGTGTCTTGTGCAGCTTGTGAGCGGGGTCGTCGTACTGCCAATCACCCGCAGGGGTCCACCGGTAGATCCTGATCTCGTAGGTGCGCAAACCCCTCCGTTCCGCCCGAAGGAGCTGCCCTTCACGACTTTCTTCGTCTTCCTGATTCCCAGGAGTCAGGTCACCTGGACCAGCGAGATACCGGAGCTGACGTCATCCAGCACGGTGGCGTCACCGCCGACCGAGCGGGCATATGCGTAGACGCCGTCACCTGCCGTGAGGTAGACGAGTCCGGAGCAGGAGAGCCGCCAATCGCCACTGGTCTCGTGGGTCGAATGCGTCTGGCCGCTCACAATGTGCCCGTCGCTCTTACGCTTGATTTCGGCGAAGAAAGAACCACTCCGGGCATACTTGCTGCTGCCGCTGACCGTGCACATCACCTGGTAGTAGCCGCTGACACGGGCCTTGGCGATACCGGCCGGGTAGTCGAAATCGGCATCAGTGCCGTACCACTTGCTCTTCAGCGGGATTGCCTTCCAGGCACTTCCGACCGTCAACTTCTTGAAAACACCGCGCGAGTAGGCCGGGGCTCCCTGCTCAATACCGCTCACGCGGGTAGCCAGCTTGGATATCTCGGTCTTCGTTCTGGCGACCTCGCCGGTGAGGGTATCGGCGGAGGTCTTCGTGGCGGACGCGATCGAGGTGGCCTCGGTCGCCCTCTCGACGGCCTGCCGTCCGAGGTCGGACGCAGATGTGATTTCGTTGACCACATCCCGCTCGCCGACGTAGAGGCGGCCGGCACCCGTGAGCCGGATATTGCCGGTGTAGCCCTCCAGGCTCGTCAGATCGCCCTTCTCGCCCTTCAGGCCCTGGTCACCCTTGAGTCCCTGCGGTCCGACCGGGCCCATCGGGCCTGTACTGCCTCGGGGACCCTCGGGACCCATCAGTCCGGCCAGCTCGACCCACACAGCGTCACCGGACTCCCCGGTCGCCGGGCTGAGGTACTGCTTCTGCCACACCGTCCCGCTGCTGGTGTGGAGGTACATGTCACCCGGTGACCCCTCACTCTCGGACGGGGACGCCGAGGACGCGTACCACTTGTCGCCCGACAGGATGCCCATCGACTGCCACTGGCCGCCCTGACGCTCGAAGAACTCGAACGAATTGGCGGATTCGGTGTTGGGATTCGGCGTGTGGGTGCGCTGGATGTAGAACGTCCCGTCGTAGGCGTCCCCGGGCGCGCTGCCCGTGCCCTGCCGGATGGTCGAGCCGTCGCGGTGCCACTCATAGTCCCCGCGGAGCATCCACCTCACTCCGGTCAGCAGGTCCATGTACTGGGTCCCCGGCCGGAAGAACGTGCGCCGGCCGTCGTCGGTTGTCGGCGCTGCCGGGGGGAGCCCATCGCGGGCGGGGCCGGTCTTCGTGACCAGGTACTGCCCCGTCGACGAGTGGAGGCGGTAGTCCTCGATCGCCCAGGTGCTCGGCGTCGGCCGCGAGAAGCGAGCCACCACCAGACTGGCATCCGGGGCATCCGTAAGGGACGCGACGATCTGCGGCACGATATCGACCGGCTTACCCAGCCCGTGAAACTCGGGACTGGTCACCGTGAGGACGATGAAGCCGCTGCTCGCCGTCGTGTTGAGCGTGTACTGAAGCGGTTCGGTGCGCTCGATCCAGACCAGGCCCTGACGGTTGTCCGCGTTGTTGTCCTTCACCCAGGCGCGGCCGGGCGCGATCAGAACCGCGTTAGTGGCGCTCACGTGCGGGTCGACCAGGAATGATTCCCTGGTTTCGATGCCCTTGGTGAAGTCCATGATGCTGCCGAACATTCGCCGGAAATCCGCTGCCGCATACTTCGCACCGTTGGTGAAATTGACATTTACAACATCAGTCATGTGTCATCCCTAGATAAACTTGTCGAGCGTCCAGGAGACCTCGCCGCGGAGATGGGGGCTCGGGGCGAACGCGTACGACCGCTGAGCGGGGCTGGACCCGGAGCGACCGGACATCAGGTAGCACAGGACAGTGCTCCCCGGATCGAGGCGGCACCACTGGCGGAAAGCGAGGTCCGCTGTCACGTCCGTGCGCCTTCCCTGCTGGGTGATGAACGCCCTCTTCATTTTCGTGTCGAACTCGAAGACGTCGGCCGGGGACAGCTCCAGCGGGATCCGACCGTACTTCGTGATCCCGATCTTCCCCACCAGGTCGCCCGAGGGCGCCGCCTGCGTCTCTGCCAGCTCCGAGGCCGCAAGCCCGGCGGGGGGCTTGCGGAACTCCACCCACACCCCGCCGTGCGCGGGGCCGCTGATGCGTACGGACATGTCCGCAGTCGACATCGAGCCGTTGGCGACCACGGCCGGTGCCTGATCACGCATCCTTGCCGTGTTCGGGATCTCCACCTCCGCGGACCGGGTGAAGTCGAGCAAAGCGGCACCCGGGGAGGTGAGGTCGATACCGCCCTTGTCCCAGCTTCCCGCGGTCATGTCCCGGCGGTAGGTACCGGTGGCCCTGATCCACGGGTCCGTGCAGTCGAGCTGCACGTCAATAATCGGCGAGAGACTGGCCGCGTACTTGCTGTCGATCGTCAACGACCGCTTGCGTACGCGTCCGCGGACCTTGGCCCGGACGCCCTGGGCGATACCGGGGATGCAGAAGTGAAGCTCCTCCTCCCCTCCGTCATCTCCGTAGGTGAAGGCGGCGTTGACCTCACCCATCAAGTCGGCGAGCCTGCGGGCGTCCTTGGCGATAACGCGGAACGAAAGGTGAATCGTCCGCCCGCGCATCCAGTCACGGCCCGGCCAGCGGCCATGTGTTCCAACTAGTTCCAGGTCGTAGTCCTTGATCTCCGGCATGTCACCGATACCGGAGATCTCCAGCGGGACGAGGGGTGAGTCGCCGCCCAGGAGGACACCGCGGTACCACAGTGTCCACTCATCCCCGGGGAAGGAGTCTGTTCGCGCGCTGTCTCGCATGGGCCTCCCGTACCGGGGGCCGCCGCAGTGGCGGCCCCCGGACTTTCTTTGTTTTTTTGATTCCTTGGAGCGGCCTCCCGGGCCGGGGCTCCTTGAGCAGCGTCGATCAGGGTCAGCGGGTGATCCGCTTCAGCTGCCACGCCACCTCGCGTGAAATGACGACGGGGTCGGCGTTGGTGTTGGCGTTTACCGTCACCTGGGGGCCGGCCGACCGGTTGTCTGCGGCCGGGGTTCGGCGGTCCGGCATCCGATCGAGAGCCGCTGACAGGGACTCCCCGGATCGGTACGAGGCGTACGTCGCTTCCTCCGGGAGGGCGTCCCGGAACCGCTCGGCGTCGAAGGCTGCCGCCGTTCGGGGTGCCATCGCGGAGAACGCCGTCATGGGCGCGGGGGCGCTGCGGGCGGTAGCGGACGCCTTGGCCTGCGTCGCAACCTGCTTGATCTCGGTCACTGTCTTCGTCGTGGCGACCCGCACATTGATCGTGTAGGTCTGCGAGGTAACCGAGTTCAGCGCAGACTTCATGGTGTTGGCCGCGGTACGAACGGCGTTCGCCGCCCTCGTTGCCTCGGCCTGCACCTTCGTCCCGTACGTAGGCCACTTGTCGCCTGCGTCCTTCGGGACCGCGCCAAGGGCCTTCGTCGCCTCCTTGCTGTGCGCGTCGATCCTCGACTTCGCCGTGGAGAGTGTGGTCTCGATCTTCTTCGCCAGATCGTTCCACGCCTGAGTGGAGGTCACGTTCATGTTCGACGTGCCGGTCTTGGCGTCGGTCACGATCTTGTCCCAGGTCGCGCGGGAGGACGCCGACATTCCGTCGTACGCGGACTTCGAGGCCGCTTCGGCGCCCTCCATGTTGGACTTGATGCCCTCCTTGCCCTTCTGGGCACTCTGAGTGGCCATCTGAGCCATGCGCTCGGCCTGGAGGGCGACGGCATCCGCGGTGGAAGCAGACCCTGTCGACATGGTGTCGAACATGGTCGCGGTGCTGCTGCCCATCGTGTTCATGTGCGTCTGCCACGACACCTGGGCCTGAGCAGCCGCCACATCCACGCGGGCTTGCGCGTTCTGCGCACTCGTCCCGATACCGCTGTTGATCAGGTTCGTGTACTCGCCGATGCTCGACCAGTTGGTCAGGATGCCGGCCTGCATCTGCCCGTGGGCCTGGGCCACCTGCTGAGTCGTCGTAAGAGCCTGCTGTCGAATAGCCAGCAGAGTCGCAGCCGTGGTCTCCCGCACACTGTCGTACATCGTCCGGGTGGACTCGGCGGTCGCCTCGTTGTCGGAGGTGAACTTTCCCTTCAGCCAGTCCCAGGCCGATCCGAGGGACCCCATCGCACCCGGCATGTCACCGGTCATGAACTGAGATGCCGCAGACATGCCAGCCGCCAGCGGGGTCAGCAGGTCCACGAAGCGGGCAAGCCCGTCGATCAGCGCGGGTCCTACGGCCGCTGCGAGGTTGGCGAAGTTGACACCGAGACTCACCAAAGCATCGATCATCGCTGGCTTCGTCAGCTCGATGGCGAGCTGTCCGAAGACTTCAACCATGCGCTGGATCCCCGCAACAACCGAGGCGTCGGACAGGTTCGTCAGCACCTGGGCGACCACGTCGGCGATAGCCTGCATGATCGCCGGGCTCGCGCTGGCCCAGACGGTCATGAACTGCTGAAGCGGTGGCATGACCGTGCCCATCGCGGCGCTGATGCCATCGAGAACGGTCGGCAGTACACGGGCACCGGCAGCCATGAAGCGGGCCATCGGCTCTGCCGAATCCGAGAAGGCTTGAGCGACGGCTTCGAAGGCGGTCCCGAAGGCTTCGCCGTGCCGGGTCGCTTCCTGCACCCACCGGCCGACCCCTTCGCCCAGGACTCGGATCCCGTTCTGGACGTGCGTCATGAAGGTGTCGAACTCGGTCGTGCTGAGGGCTTCCCCCATCCGGCTGCCGAGTTCATCGAAGAACCCGGCTATGCCGTCCGCGAGCTTGCCGAGCGAGGACGCCCCACTGGTCACGGAGACCATGAACCGGGCGACGGCCATCACCACGACATCGATCCCGCGGCCCATCTCCCGGACCACGGTGCCGAACTGCTCACCGTGGGAGGCCAGCAGTAGGACGGCGTCACCGAAGGTGCGGCCGAGGCCGATAAACGCGCCCCTGAGCGCATCGGCGAACGCGACCATCCCGGAGTCACGGAGGGCGTTCGTGACACGGGGCAGGACCGCGTCGACAAAGCCGGTCAGCGAGTCGACCAGCGGCTGTACGTACGTACCCCCAGCGTCGAAGAACTTTTTGAGCTGGGGGCCCATCCTGCCCATCCACTTCACGATCCCGTCGAACGCCGCGCTGAAGGCGTCGTGCATCCCGCTTGCCGCGGGTAGCACTTCGGACCGGAGGACCGACTTCAACTCGGTGAACTTGCGCTTGACCCGGTCGGTCTCCAGAAGCAGTACGCCGAGCGCGCCAACCATCGGCAGCAGCGGAACCGTGGCGAGGGCCAAGGCGGCGACGCCGGCCGCAGCCATCGCGGTGGCCACGGCGCCGAGCAGGCCGACCACACCGACCGCGGCGCCGACGAGTGACATCAGTGCTGCGGCCAGAGCCGAGACGACGCCGATCAGGGCCCCGGCGGCAAAGGTGACTGCACCGAGGGAAACGGTGACCAGGGCCAGGGTGATCAGGAGTTGCGGCAGGGACGAGACGGCGGAGATAAACGCCTGCCCCATCGTGCTGGCGAAACCAGCCGCCGAGTCAGCCATCCCGGACAGGGATCCGGTGACCCGGGCCGCCATCGCGGCGAACGCGCCCGTGCCCTCTGCTGCCGCGGCCGTCGCCGAGGCGCCGACCTTGAGAACGCCGACCGCGAGGACGGCCGCGACGCCGATGACACCCTGCATCGCGCCGGCCAGAACGTTGAGCGACGCGCCACCGACTCGCCACAGGGCGTTGAACGCGCGGGCCGCGACGTACAGGCCGTTGTTGCGGATGTTGGTGGTGATGACCACCTCACGCCGGTGCGTCAGCCACGCCAGCCGGGCCGCGACCGCCGCCACCCGCGAGTCGTTGAGAGCGGGGCTGACGTCGACCTGACGGCCCTGCTCTAGAACTCGCAGCTCGGAACGGGCGCGAGCCGCGTCGAGATTGGCCTCGATGAAGACGCGGCGGTGCCGGTTCTCTCCGCTCAGGGCTGCCAGACGGATCCGGGCCTTCGCGTCGTCCAGCTCGGCCTGTACCTGAACAGTCCGATCGCTGACGAGGCGGGCGAGATCCAGCTCGGCCCGGACCGAGTCCACCTCTGCTCGGAGAGTGATCTCCTCGGTCTGAAGGGCCCGGCGGATCTGCCGCTTGAGGCTGGCGTCGTCTACGCCGACCGCGAGCTTGTCCTCTTCGATGACCGCGTCGATGGTCATCTTCCGGTCCTTCGACGCGGCGGCCACCTTGGCGCGGGCGGTCGTGGTGTCCGCGTCGACACGGACGCGGATGCTGCGGTCCCGGGACAGGGCCCGGAGTTCTGACTCGAACTTGGTCGTGTCAGCGACGACTTCGAGCTTCAGTTGCCTGCCGTTAAACCAGGCGACGAGCCGTGAGACGGTCCGCTTGAAGGTGCTGGTGTCCGGGACAACGCGGATGTTGACCGATCCAACGGTCGTGCCGCCGGGACTGTCGGCCATGGGCCTCCTAGGAGATCTTGAATGGGGCCCCGCTGCCGTCCTGCGGCGATCGGGTCAAGATCTCGGAGGGAATGGCGAACGTTCTCCGGGCGGATGAGCCGTACAGTTCCCGGTCCTCGTCTGAGACTTCCGGCAGGTCGTCATCGAGAGCGTTGGTGAACGGGTTGTAGGTCTTCTCCCGCACATGCGCAGGAGCCCCGGGGCGTCGGTAGGGGTCGGGTTGCCGGATGCTGCGCGGGTTCTTCACCTTCGAGCGGACGAAGGACGTGTGCAGCAGCTGAATGGCGTCCAGAAGGTCCGCGAGAAGGAACGAGTTGCGGTCCCATCCCGGGTCGTGGATGCCTCCTTCGGAGAGGAGTCGGCCCTTGAAAGCGGACTCCGGAGGGAGGTGTTCGATGAGTGCGAGGCAGAAGCCCGGCGAAAGACTGCCGGTGAACAGTCCCCGGATGTCAGTACCGTAGAACCGCAGCAGATCCGCGGCGATCTCGCCGCCGTACTCATCGACAGCAGCCCGGAGACTCAGGAGTTTCCCGTGTCCCCGTCCTCCATCCAGGCGGTGAAGACGGTGTTACGGGCCGACATCGGCAGCAGCTCCAGAGCCTCCTTGAAGGCGTCCTTACGGTCTGCCGCGGCGATGAGGCACCGGTCCATGGCGTCGATCTTTCCGCCTTCGGAAACCTTCTCGTCCTGGATGATGTCGATGTACGTGAGGACGTTCTTGAAATCGGACCCGGGAAGATGCTCGAAACGCCGGAGCTTGATCACCCCGCCCTTGAGGTCCTTCAGCTCGACGGCCGGCGCCTTCGCGGCATCGTCCAGTAGGGTCTTGAAGTCTAGAATCGCCAATGTTTCTCCCTTTCAATGATGACTTCCTCCCTTTCATGTACGTCAAGTGATGGACCCCCAGGAGCGGAAAGGGAGGAACGCTCCTGGGGGTGGCTGGGGTGCCCTGCGGGGCTGTTGAGGTCAGATGACCTCGGGGAGACGGACCTTCGGGTAGACCCGGCCGAGACCGTTCTTCTCCGAGCCCGGGACGATCTTGTTGTCCACGTCCAGGTCGGCGTAGGCCCGTCCCGCGACGATGGATGCCCGTACCGGCACCTCGGTCAGCGCGGCAGGGTCGAGCGTGATGGAGTCCGAGCCGATGATGCGCGTGGACGGGTAGTACCAGGCCACGGCGTGCCTGCCGTCCGTGCCGATGATGTAGACGGCCCGGTCCGCGGGGGTGGCCGTGTTGGGGATGACGAACTGGCCGCCGACCACCGAGGAGTCTCCCGCTCCGTAGTAGAGCTTCAGAGTCTCCAGGGAGATGTCCGCCAGGTTGATCGTCATCGAGTACGACTTCGGAGGGGAGGTCACCTCCAGTGCCGGCACCTGCCAGGTGCCCAGGGTCTCCGGGTCATCCCCCTCCACCGACATCTCGATCCCGTTCTCCAGCGACGTATTGCCGATGGACACCCACTTGGCGGCGACCTCGGTAAGCCCCTCCTTGTAGGTGAAGGCGATGTCACGGCCGTCCGGCTCGAAGGGAAACTTGGGCGGAGGGGTGTTCACCGGAGCGACGTAGACGTACCCGGTCTTCGGCGCGAGCGCGTAGTGCAGGGGCTTCAGTTCCTCGGTGGTAGGCAAAGAGCCTCCTTCCAGCCCGACTCGGGCCAACGGAAGAAGGGGCCCACCCGTCCCGGGGAGCCCCTTACTTTGTTTTTTGGATTCTTTGGGCGGACCCCTCACCGGTGGGTGTAGACCATGTACGAGGCCACGAACCGGTGCACGTCCGGGTGTACGAACTGGGAATCGCCGGGCGAGTACAGAGGCCCGGTGACCTCCCGGGCGTGGGACAGTCCCGGGTGCCCCGGCTCGGTAGGTGAACGGAATCGCTCCGCACAGGCGGCCAGCAGGGCGGCTCGGACCTGGCGGGCGAGGAGTGAAGCGTCCCGCCGGGTGGAGTGGACGGCGTGGACGGTGAACACACCCGCGTCCAGGTGGGCCGGGACACGGGCTGTACCGGAGCTTCGCCGGATGACGACGAGAGGGAACCGGTCGTACCAGTCGTTCGGCATGATCACATGGATCGAGGGCCGGACGCCGAAGTCGCGCTCCAAGTAGTGCTGTACGGCCTCGGTGACGATGGCTTCCGAATCAGGGAGAAGGAAGGAGGTCAGCTCAGCTCAGCCCCTCCTCGATGATGTGGATGCCGTCGACCCAGCGGATCGTCGGTCCGCGCTTGGTCTCCCGGAGCCAGTGGCCGTAGTTGATGGAGATGATGTTGGGGTCGGTGAAGACAATCGCATAGCCCCTGCTGTGGCGGCGTATGTCGATGTGGCTGATCAGCCATCCCGTCTCGACGTGTCCGGTCGCCTTGGCCATGATCTTGGCCTTCTGGCGTTCCGCGCCCTCCTTGAGGGTCGCAGTCACACCGGGGAGATCGGCCACGATTCTATTGATGTCCTTGTCGACGTAGCCCATGGCCGCCCCTCCTCTCGATCACAACGGAGGCGAACGCCGTTCGTGACGAACCGCGGTGGATTCGCGGGTACTCGCTGACACTCCAGGTGCGGCCCTCGAACTCGACGGTGGACCATCGGAACCCGGGAAGATCACGTGCGATCAGCTTGTAGCGCGCGGGTTCCGACCAGCCTTGGGAGCTGTTGTCGTCGGCGTCGATCGGCTGGGCGAACACCCGTATCCGGTGTGCCCGGCCGCGGCCCGGCGCGGTTCCGCCGTAGCCGTCGTCCTCCTCGGCGTACTCGTACACCACCACTTCGACGGGAGGTCGGTCGATGATGCCCATGAACCTCCTGCTACTCGGTGCTGATGACGGAGCTGGCGTTCTCCTCGTAGGGGAACGCGTTCCGGTTGTTGATCTGGACGGCGCGGATCACGTCGAGCGTCCGGACCCCGTACTTGTTGGCCAGCTTCTCGATGAGCATGACCTCCGCCCGTGACGGGGCGAACCCGTTCGCGCCCTGCTCGGCGTACCGGTACTGGTACTCGCCGGCACCCTCGCTCACGTAGTTCTCGGGGTTCCGCATCCGGCGCTCGGCCATGGCCAGAGTGACCGCGCGGACAGCCGGGGGCACAGGGACTGAACGTCCTCCCGCTGCGCAGCCCCAGTGCGGACTTCCGTACGCGCGGACGATGTCCGAAGCGTCCGTGATTGCTGCCCGCGCCTGCGCCTGCTCGGCGGGGACCGCGAGGGGCTGGCCCATGCGGGCTTCAAGGTCCGAGAGCGTGCCCAGGGGCTCGCACATGGCTCCTCCTCGGGAACGGAAGGAGGGCCCCTCCGAAGGGAGAGGCCCCCTCGTCGGGTTACTTGACGGTGGCCGGCGCTGCCGCCACGGTGGTGGGCTTCAGCTCGACCTTGGCCTTGATGCCGCGGATCACCTTCTTGGCGGGCTGGACCTTGCCGGTCCGCTTGTCGCGGTAGGTGTCGTCCACAACCGCGATGCCGCAGTAGGCGGAGAAGAAGCTCCGCTCGGAGGCGGTCTCGGACATGTAGTCGCGGATCCAGCGGAGCGCATAGCCGGCCTGGGACTGCGAGGCACCGAAGGTCACGCTGGGCGGAACGATTGGGGCCCGGGTGACGAGCTGGACCGCGGACGGGTGGTATGCGTACAGGGAGTCCGGGTCGATGTGGTTCGACTGGATCAGCGTGAAGCCGTAGAGCTTGCCGATCACGGCCTCACGGAGTGCGGTGTCGGTGCCAGCTTCGGAGACCCGGGTGAGGTTGGGGTCGTTCATCAGCAGGCCCGCGACGTTGGCGCCCAGGACGAGGAAGCGACCGCCGCCCGGGATGTTGTTGGCGGTCAGCTCCGCGGCCATGAAGGAGATCTGAAAGCGGATCTTCTGGGCAATGTCAAGGTAATCACCGGGGGCATGCTCGATGACGAGCTTGCCCGCAGTCGTCTTCTCGGCCGGGGAGAACTGTTCCAGCGCCGACGCCACGATGCGCTCCAGCCGGTTGACCACAGCGTCCGTCTGCGGGAGAGCGACCTGCGAGGCGAAGTCGGCGATCTCCAGGGAGAGTTCCGCGTCGGTGAGCTGCACGGCGCTGTAGACATGCTGGTCGAGCGTGATGTTGAGGACGCTCTCCTTCTTCGACTCGACTGCGATCTTGCCGTCAGGTCGCTCACCGACACCGGGAAGAAGACCTTCCTGGTTGCCGTCGAGCATGAAAGGTCGGCGGATGGAGACGGCCTGTCCGACCGTGCCATCGAACTGCTCGCTGGCCTGCTTCTGAACGGTGGCGGCCAGAACAGTGGCTGCCTCCAGATTGGCGAGGGATGCAGCGACAAGCTTGTCAGCGTTGATGAACTGGCGATCTGCGGGGGACGTGATAGTCAGGGTGGGGCTCCTAGGGCATAAAGAAAGCCCCCTCCCAGCCGAGAGGGGGCGGTGCGGCTGTCAAGCTCTGACTTATGTATGTCAAGTCGGAGGGCTGTTTTCAGAGCCCGCCATTGACACCCCGGCGGTACGCCTGGACCAGTTGCTTGGCGTCGAAGGCGGGCTCGGACGGATTGAGGCCGCCCTTGCCGAGTCCTCGGGGAGTGTGAAGTACCGCAGCCAGGGCCTTGGCGTCTGCGCTGATCGACTCGTGGTCGTTCCCCTGAAGGCGGTCCGCCAGTTCCGCCGGGAGTGAGAACTGGTGAGCGACGGTCTGGCGTAGGAGCTGGCGCTCGACGTCGGCAACGCGTGCGGTCGCTGCCGCCAGCTCGTCGCGGGCCTCGTCCGCTCCTGAGTGGGCAGGCGCGTCCGAGAGCTTCGCGGTGAGGGCGTCGAGCTGTGCCGCCAGCGCCTCGTACCGTTCCTGGAAGTCCGGCGCCGGACTGTCGTCCGGCTCCCTGGCCTCCTCGACGGACTCAGACGGGGTCTCCGTCTCGCTCTGCGGCTCCTCGGCGGGAGCCGCTTCCTCGGTTCCGGTTTCCGCGTCGTCCGCGGGGGCTGTGGTGTTTTCCTCGCTCACGGTTCTTCTCCCTTTCGGATCTGGTCGATGTACGTGCTGAAGTCCGCCGCGCTGGTGGCCTTGGAGTCCTTCCAGAGCGTCCGGGCCCGCTTCACCGCGTCGGGGTACTCGTACCGATTCGAGAAGATCGGAGCCGTGTCGCACTGACAGTTGAGATGGAACTCGCCGCCCTTGATGCCGCCTCCTGACTTCTTGGAGGCGTACACGGCGCCACGGGAGGCGACCATGAGGCAGAACCCGCACGCGTCGGCCTCCGGAACGCGCATCCAGCGCAGGGCACGGCGATCTTGCTGGGCCGCGGTCACGATGGTCTCCCGTCCGCCGTCCGCGACGAGCTTCTGCGCATGGCCCCGGACGGTGTTGGCGATCTCTTCGAGAAGTCCGTCCAGCTCGTCCAGGGCCTCCAGCGTCAGGACATCAGCGTCCGCGGATTTCCGCTGCGGGCGCCGCTGGGCCTTCTTGACCTTCTCGATCACGGCATCGGTCACCTGGGATCGGGTGTCGTCCCGGTCGAACGGGGCGGTCTGCGTCCACGGGGCTGGATCGCTGTCGACCTCGGCCGGCACGCCGCCGCGCTGCGGCCTCTCCAGACCCGCGCCTTCATGAAGTCGGTCCCAGAGGTCGCCACGGGACCAACGGGTTCCGTATCCGTCGTCCAGGATCCTGCCGGTCCAGATCAGCCGGAGGAGCTGATACAGGGCGACAGCCAGACTCCGGGACCGGCCCCGCAGATCGGAGAGCTGCGCGTGCAGCTCCCGCGTGAACAGGTTGGGGTCGCGCATGATCTCACTCGGCTTGGTGCTCATCACTGCCGTGTAGGCCGCCGTCTTGGCGTGCAGCCCAAGCCGTTCCTGGCCCTGCCGGTAGAGGTCGAGGGCCTTCTCCGTATCAAGCTGCCGGCTCATCGGCTCTCACCCTGCCCCTGGACCGTGCGGTCCGTCCGGGGCCGGTAGTGGTCTTTCCCGATCCCGGCCTTTTGGAGCCCTTCGGCTTGCCGCCCGGGGTGGCCAGCGCCGCGGCCTTCGCCTCGTCCGGCGGTTGTTCGGCGCTGCTCAAGTCCTGCTTCCCTATCGCCGCCTGCCCCTGGGGCGTGAGGAGGTCTTCTCCCAAGCGGTCGCGTACGAGGTCGACGTCCTGCTGTGAAAATCCGGGGATCTTGGTGAGGACAATGTCGACCGGGACCGCCATTTGAGTCAACTTGAGGCCCGCGTCGACAGCCTGCGCCAGGGACCGGTTGCCCTTGTCGGCCCACTGGACCTGTGCGTCCTCGACCTCGTACCCGGTCTGATCGCCGGAGACCAGCGCGCAGAGGCGGAGCACCAGCTCCCAGGACTCACCGAAGGAGTTCCGGATCTCGTCGATCTTCCTCTGGAACGCGCTCTCCGCCGCCGCGAGGGCGTCCGCGGAGAGGTTCGCCAGCTTGCCCGACAGGAGGTAGTGCGGTGGGGTCTCCGTGACCGCGCACATGTGCCTCGTCGTCAGCTCGATAGCGTCCAGGAACTCCCCGGTGGGGGCGGCCGGTAGCTGCCCGAAGCGGGTCTCCGGGCTGGGGCTCACCAGCATCGTGGACGGGTCGAGAACCGGAGGCACGAACGTGGGCTGGCCGTCCTGGTCCAGGACCGGCATCCCGTGCTCGTCCACGCGCTCAACCGGGCTGAGGCCGGTCGCTGTCCGGATGGCGAAGCCGGTGTAGTGCTGGGCTATCAGCAGGGACAAGAACATTTGGTTCAACTTGTTCTGGTACGGGATGATCCCCTCGACCATCCCCGTGACGCGCCCCGTCAGGTCCATTTTCGGCGTGAAGCGCACGACCGGGCAGACGCCGAGGCCGTGGGCCCGCTTGTTCGCGATCTCCGGTTCCGTGCCGCCGAGGACTAGGTCGTACACCATCTGGTCGTCCCAGAAGCGGGCCCTGGTCGGTTCCTTTTCCGAGTACGTGTTGTTCTCGATGTAGAGCGCGTACATCGGGAAGGCGTCGAAGACGGGGTCGTCGTATCCGGCGAAGAGGCGCATGGGGTGGTAGGCCCTGATCTCCGGGACCTTCGGGTCGAGCAGGCTCGGTGTCACCGAGGCGTATGACTGGCCTGTCTCGATCGCCGCACGGTGCACGAGGGCCTGGCGCTGGTCCATCCTGTTGCGCTGCCAGTGTCTCCATTCGCCGGGGTTGCCAGTCACGTCGGGCCGACGGTATCCCTCCACGCTCAGGGCGTTCGTCGGGGCGTCCACCAGAAGCGGGATCAGGTTGTGGATCGACCGTTTGACGAGTTCCTTGAACTCGGGGTTCGCCTTGCGTGGGACGTATGGCGCGGTGTGCAATCCGCGCGTGTATCGGTCGATGAGCGAGAGCGGCTTATAGTCCTTCTCGATCTGCTTCAGCGCATAGGTGATGCGCTCGGCGAAGTCGGTGATCTGGCTGGGAAAGAGCGCTTCGTTCGTCTTCGTCAAGTAGTAAGTGCCCTTTCCTAGAAACCCCCCACAGTGCGGAGAGTTGCTACAGGGCTGGGCACCTTGTACTTTCCGGACTCCATCAGCCGTGTCCGGGCGATGATTGAGAGGAGGGCGGCAGCGTAGCCGTCCACTTTGTATTTCGAATCCCGGGAAGCTTTGCCGAAGCTGATCCCGTACTGGTTGTGCCGCTTCTTGGTGTTCTCTACGTGCCGCTTCAGGCCGAAGTGCCCACTGTGGTAGACCTTCTGCTGTTCGATGGCGCCCACGAGAGACATGTTCGCCACGGTGATCTCACGTTGGTTTCCTCGCATGTCGTAGGCGACGTGCGACCGCCCGGAAGGCTTCACCAGGAGTCGCGGGCCGTACTTCTCCGACCACTCAGCCACGTACGTCTCCCAGAACGCGACATCGCTGAAGAACGCTTGAACGCGGTAGGTGCGAAAGGCCCAGTCCACCATCTCGGCGACCTGGTCCTTGTCCACTCGCCAGGATTTACCCTCGGGGCCGTCCGGCTTCTCCCAGATGCCGATGGGCTGGATGAAGGAGTCCCTGACACGGGTCGCTACCAGAGCTGTCGCGTCGTCGGCTTCGCCGCCGTCCAGACCCAATGTGATCATGTCGCCCGGACGCAGCTCGGAGTCGATCCGGCATTTGCCCCAGGCCACCGGATCGATCAGGGCGTCCTCGGACGCTGTGACCAGATTGCAGTATTTACGCAGGATCTCATCGGTGGTGATGACACCCGAGTAGCACTGATCCACGATGGCATCGAAGTCGACCCAGTGGGCATCTCCGTAAGCGGCCTTGAGGGCGGCGCGGAGGGAAGCCTCGTCCTCGATGTCGAAGTCCGGGTCAGCGCTCCGGGCCTCGTAGTAGAGACCGGTTCTGCGCTGCTTACCGTCCTGCTGCCGCTGCCATGCGGTATGGACGCGCTCTGCGACGCTGTCCTCGCCGACAATGTACGCGTTGGTCGCCATCAGGATCCGGCCGCCGACCTTGGCCGCGTTGGCGGAGGCGGTGGTGTAGACGTGATGGCCGCCCGTGCTCTCGTTCCAGTGCCACGTCTCGTCCATGAACAGAGCCGACGGCCGGCCGCCTTCCGCGGACCGGTAGGAGGCGGTCTTCGCCTCCAGGAGACAGAAAGTGCCGTCCGGGTGCCGGGCGTGGTATCGCTCCTGGCCGGGGTCGATGTTGTACTGGGCCATTGCGTCGGGGTGGAACAGGCTGTGAAGCGTCAGAGTGACGTTCTTGACCTGGTCGATTGAGACGGCGTAGAGCTGCACCCAGGGCTCGTCGGCGTGCCGGCCGACCGCGCGGCCCTGCTCATCGAAGTGACTGAAGCGCACCGGGCCCAGGAACTCGATCGCCGCCAGGGTGGCGAAGAAGGGCCCCTTGCCCGTGCCCTTGGCGAGCTGGAGGCAGCCCGTCGTCCAGACGAACTTGCCGTGCTCATCAACCTCGTACCAGCGGAGAATGGTCCGCACCTGGGAAGGGGTGTACTCCCAGTCCTCCCGGAAGTTCTCGCGGGCCCAGCGCAGGATGCCCCAGCCGAGGGTGCGGTGCTCGCACATCCGGACGTCGAAGGTCTTGCAGGGACCGCACTGGGGCACGTAGTCGTCCCGGATGGTCAGGACGGCTTCCACGCCCCTCCTTACTGGTAGAGCGCCTTCACCAAGCGCTCGCCGAGCTGCTTGGCAGCGGCGATGTTTTTCTCTCCGTCGCCCTGGTCGCGGACGGCGATGATCGACTCCGTGAAGGGCGGCGCGAAGCCGTCGTTGTGCAGGACGAGCTGTGTTCCGTGGTCGAGTACGGCAGCGGTGGCGACCCTGATCTCCCGGTCCGGCCTGATGAACAGGGACCAGCACCGGGTGTAGACGCTGGTGTCTTGCCGCCAGTCGAAGGTTCCGTCCCACACCACTGCTGTGCTCCTAGATCGCGCTCGCGTACTTCTCCATCAGGGCCGTGACTTGCGTGTCGATGTCGCGGGACTCCACCGTCGTCAGCTCCATCCGCGCGATCCGCCGGCTGGCCTCCGTCGTGAGGAGTAGGGAACACGCCTTGATCACTGTCGAGAGCATCCGCCCGGACATGCGGACCCCCGGGGCCAAATGCCGATGCATCGCCTCGGCGACGTACACCGCGAAGGCGACATCGGTCGGCGTGTAGAACGCGCTCTGCCCGCTGTCCCGCAGGCTCAGGAACCAGCGCGACGGGATGTCGCCCCAGTGCCCCGGGGGCTCCGGCCACTCGATCGGGCCGGGCTCGACGGCCACGCGGACGCGGCGCCGGGTTGCCTCCGTGGTGAGGAAGTCCTCCAGGGCCTGAACGACCGAGGTGAGACTGTCCACACTCATCCGGTCCTCGTAACGGCTGAGGGACGCGTGCGCCGCCTCGATGACGTATCGGAGCTGGGCCCAGTCCGAGGGCTCGAAGTAGAACGCCTGCGGGCTGTTCCCGAAGGACCGCCAGAGTTGCTGGGCAATCGGATGCCATGTCTCGTCCAGCCCGTCACGGGCAGCCGCGACGTTCCGGTAGTGCTGGGGCGTGACCTGGACCTCGACACCGCTCTTGTTGCGTCGGCGTCGTTCCTCCGGGCGCTTCGGTGCCGGACCAGAGGGCCCGTTGCGCGCCATCAGGCACCCTCCTGGGGGTCGTGGGCCGAGCCCCAGAACTCGTCGGCGGAGAGCGCCGGCTTGCCGGGCCTACGTTCGTCGTGGTCGAGCTGGTGGTCCTCGCGCCGCTGCCGGGCCTGGGCCCGCAGCAGACGATCCGCCCGGTCATCGAAGGAGAGCGCAGCGCGCGTCTTGCCCATGTCCGTCCTTACGTCTGTCGGCGGGAAGCCCCCAGGAGCGGGATGCTCAACTGGGGGCCTCAACCGCGGCATCGCCCTCACGGGCTCACTGATGAGCGAGTGTCTGTCGAACTCAATCCGGACCTCGCCCGCGAAGGAGGTGTTTCTCCCTCACCTATAAAGAGGGGCCGCAACGGCCTTCGTGAGGCGGGCGCAGGATGTGAGGTGGGACACGGGCTAGTTGAGACCGCCGGGTATTCGTTTACCGCGGGCCGGGGGGTTCCGGGCCGCGCGAGCCCTGCGCCGCCCCGCCGCAGCCTCCCGGGCGGTCTTCTCAACGTGGTGGTGGTGGCAGAGCACCTGGGCGTTGTCGAGCCGGGTGAGGCCGCCCTGAGAGACCGGGACGATGTGGTCGACTGCCGCGCCGGCCGCGAGGCACGGGAGGCCGGTGTCGTAGCGGAAGTGCTGGCACAGTCCGGAGTCCCGCCGCCAGGCGAGCGACCGAAGGCGGCCCCAGACGCCTCGGTAGGCCGACGCCGTAGAGGAGTCCCACCCGGAGGTGGGAGGAGTCCAGGGCAAGGTACCTCCCAGGGGTACTTTCTTTGTTTTTTGGTTTCCCGAAAGGGGCCCTAGGGGTCCCTTCTTTTCTTTGCGGACTCGACCGACAGGGATGAGTCCGTTTCTTTTCCCCTGCGAGGCAGCCCCTTGGAGGGCTGCCTTGAGGTCCCATGAGAGGCCGCCCTTGGGGGGCGGCTTGGATGAGTCCGGGTTCGGTCGTTCGCTCGCCGGGCTCACTCTCTCCCTCACCTAGGTAGAGGGGCCGCGTCGAGCGGGGCCGCGGCCGACACCTCGTAGATGTGATCCGGTTCACTCGCCTCCCGGACTGGGTCCGAAGGTGTCGCTCCGCGGCTGAGCTGGGGAAGTACTGGCGGAGGCACAGGGCGGCCAGGTTGCCGTTTCGGTCGGGGATGCATAAGCACGGAGAGTGAATATCGAGGCTGCTCTACGTTCATGGACTCGTACAGAAAGTGAGCCTCTATGACGCATCGGTCGGGGTGAGAGTGCGATCGGAGGCACCCCCCGCCCTCCATGCCCTTCACTCCGAAATTTTTTCCGCACTGAAATGTTGCAGCTCGAACCGTTCGATCCTTAATGATTTAGGTCGAAGTTGAAACGCTCAACAATCGAACGGCTGAAGTGATCGCATCGCGTTCGATCACGCACTCATTCGGCCCGCCTGCACCCATGTCGCCCGTAGTCCGCGAGGCGTGCGCGAGTACGCGCACTGACCAGCGGTAGGCGCGGCAGCGGATACCGCGCCGCGTGCGCACCCCTGTCGCACCCGGCGTGTAGTGGCGTGCGGGCGCGGTGCGTGGATGCCGGGCCGTCCAGTGGCGGGCGCCGCTTGTCCGGGTGGCCGTTCGCGGTGCGTCCCGCTGGTTATGTGGCGGTAGCGGGTGGCGGTACTCAGGGGGTGCGAACGGGGCGGATGCAGGCCGTTGCCCGCACTGTGATCCAGTGCACAAAGAAGGAGGGGTGACCGGTTCTGACCTGCGGTTTCTCTGCGTCGATAGATACCCATGAGTACCCCCCTCCCCTATCGATCAGACCATTGCGACTTGTCATACATACGAACCGGCGCCTAATGTTCTGGTTGTCGCCAACGACGCAACGACAGCCGCACGGAGCGGCCTAGCGAATAGGGCAGACACTGCGGACCATCGAGAGGGTGAATCCCTCGACGACCATTCCGCTCAAGTTTTGACTTGACATACATAGACCTGAAGGTGCACTGTGAATGAGCACGACGACGGACTGAAGAGCTGGACGCTGATCTACGGCGACCGGGGCCTCATGGAACTGAGTGCCCGCATCTCCCGGTGGGTTCCCGCTCACGACATCATGATTGAGCGGCATGAAACAGCATGGGGCGAGCCCTACAAGATGGCTCGATACACCTGCCAGGACTCCGGTGCAACGCTTGCCCATGTGGAGTGGGTAGACAAAGAGATCGCCGATCAGGCGTGGGCCGAGGCGGTTACCGCCCTCCTTCTCGACCGGCTTGAGCGCAAGGTGTCGGGAGCCTTCTTCGGGATATCTGCGATCAGCGCCGCCGCGACGGCGCACCGAGGTCGTATCGACTCGCTTCTTGCGGCCTGAGACTTTACATACATAGAGCACGGGAGGGGTTGTAAGTGCTGACGCTAGAGCATGTCGCAAACGAGACGATGACCTGCGGGGGTTTCACGTGGGCTCGCAGTAGGGCGAATCCGGTTACCGGGTTCATGGTGGCGACCCCGGGATGCGAAAGGGTCATCAAGGGGTGGGACGGGTCCACTGCGGTGATCGCATCCTTCGTCGCTGAACACGTCCTGCGGGTCGCCGGTAGCGATTCCTTGTGGTTCGGCTCATGGGTGGAGGACGGGACTCTCTATCTCGATGTCTCCGAGAACATCGCCGACCGGGGGCGGGCCCTGGAGGCTGGCCGCACCCGGGGCGAGATATCCATCTGGGACTGCGGGGCGGGGAAGGTCGTGTATTGCTAATGGAGGCCTATCGGATTGTTGTCAAGGACGACACCTTCTATGTGCGGTCCGACGATCAGGTTCATTCTCTGGTCATGGGCTGGTATCTCGCAGAGGGGTGGTCACGACTTCATGCCTGGGGTGCTGGAACGGCCGTTCTCTGCGAACTCCGGGAACTGGGCTACGCGACAGAAGCGGTACCCAAAGTGGTGTACATCGAAAAGAGGATGGGGTAGCCCTGTGGGCCTGGAAGCAATCAAGTCGGTGGCAGTGAAATATAAAGGAGTACTCCACGGGGAGGACCGGCATGGGCGGGTGGATGTGGAGTTCCCTTGCGTCCATCAGGCGGCAGCCTTTTCTAGCAACTTCCTTGCGGGGCAGGTCATGATGCGCCAGGAATGGGCTCCCGGAGTCGCCGGTCATAGCGTGAATATCGACTTCCCTGTTGTCCTGACGTTTCAGATTGACCGTTTCTCGGCCTGACGAGCTTTGATCGGACACCCCTTCGGGGGTGACTGGTCATGGACTGTCAGTCCACCCTGAAATCCCTTCATCGAAAGCAGATACAGTGCCTTACGTCAATGAGGTCGAGACACCTGAGAGTGTCTTTGTGTGTGCCGCCGAGGGCTGCACTGGAGTCATCGAGGCAAGCGCCATGGGATGGCTGAATATCGACAAGGGCGGCGACGGAAATCCGGTCCTCTCGGTTTTCGGTTTCTCCGAGGGTAACTACGTGGTCGCGTGCTCCGAGTGCGGTGAGAAAGCGGATGGCGAATTGGACTCCGCCGTGCATCGAATCATCTACGGCGCGGGTGGAAAGGACTGGTTCCGTGGCTAAGCATCGGGTCTGGCTCACGGAGTCCGTCAATTATGTTATCGAGGTCGACGCGGAGGACCGCGAAGAAGCCGGGGAGGTTGCGCGGGAGCTGTTGAACGAGATGGATGTAGATCAGCTCGCCTCATATTTCGATGACTCGACAGGTTTCGATGTTGCGGACGTAGTCAAGATCAGAACCCGAGTGCCGGTGGCGGCATGACTGCGGCCCACTTCAAAACGGAGCAGTTTCCGCAGAGTCGGGAAGGATTCTTCATACGCCCTTGCGCTAAATGGGATGCGGGAAAGAAGCTCGATGGCGCCCATTACCGTTGCGCCTCTTTCACCTTCACATTCGACGTTCCCGGCAATCCCGAAATGGGCCTCTGGACGGTTGTGGCGGCAGGTACCGACGATAGTGCTGCTTTCATGAGGGCATACAGGCACCTCATGACGAAATGCCTGGGTGATGATCTCGTAATCCGCCTCTTGGAGCAGGACCAGGGCGAGCCCGGTCCGTCGACAGAATTCGCCTGGAATGACGCGCGAGTTGGTTGCCTGTTGCCAGCATGGGAGGAGCAATGAGAGTCAACCACTGGACCGGCACGGTCGAGTGCTCTGACTGTCGCATGGATCTTGGGAACACCCCAAGCGGCTATGCCATAGGTCTGGACGATGACGTGTACTGCGGGCACTGCCAGAACGAAGCCCACGTATGCCGAGTCCCCGAAGCCGCAGCGAAGTTCATCATTCGGGCGTACGAATGGAATGCCGGAGAAACACGTTCCGAGCTGGTGGCTCTGGAACTCCTCGAAGAGATGGCTTCATTCGCGCAACGTGAAGAGATGGTTCTCTAGTGGCAAATCGGAATGTGAAAGACCAGAGCGATTTCGTGTATGTGTTCATCGTCAGCCGGAATTCCCGACCCTCGCTAAAGCGTGTGCTCTGGCAAGTGCAGCGGGAGGAGGCCAAGCGGATCTGCTCTGATTCCCGCACCGCATCCGCCAACTACATGCTGTGCTGGACGTCCGATCCCGGAACAGTCGGGAAGGACTGGACTTGGGTTGCTGACAACGGAATGCACGATCAGGTACTGAGGGATCTGGGCATCGTCCCGGATTGCGAACTGGAGCGGGTGTGAGAGAGCTGGCGACCGTAGTGGTCGAAGAGGGCTCTGGAATTGACGAGGGATGTATCCGTGAATTCTGGGTGGGCAAGGAGGGACAGTGGCGTCACACCCTGTCCGTGGAATCGACCTGCCGAGGCATCGAGTTGAAGTGGGTCGTAGACACCCCTGATGTCGACACCGCTGATGCGATTGATCAGGAATTCACCGTGGAGATCGGCGCGGAAGACGCCTGGCGACTCCTGAGAGGGATCGAGCGGGACATCTATCACGAGGGTCGTGTCTGATGCTGACGAAAGAGCGTATCGAGCAAGCCGTCAACGAGGGGGCCGACGTCGTCTTGGACGGATTGGACCTTGGCGATCGGGATCGTGACCTTCTGGGTCTGACAGTATGCGCAATCGTCTACCAAATGTTTCACCCTGCTCCTGGAGGCAAATTGGATGATGTGATCAGGGAGCATTACGAGGATTCACCGGAAGAGGTAAGGACGTGGTGGGATTGGTGATCGAGACTCGTGGCGTAGGTGCGGACGCGGCGGCTTGGTGCATGGCGGTAGTACGGCTGATGGAATTGCACCGGGACCACTTCACGACCGCCGAGGTTTCAGCGGCTCGTGCCGAGTATTTTCGACATGCACAGGCGGCAGGGGCGGGCTTGCCTCCGATTCCGTCGAGCAGGACCCCCGAAGATGCGGCCGAACTCCGCGAGGGAATTGTGAACAGGTCGCGGGTCCTGTACCCAGAGGTTCTTTCATCGTGGCGAGCCTCGACGGACGAGGTGAGAAAGTTCCGCCGACTCTGTGGGGAACAGCAGGTGCACATGGATGCCCCCTCGTGCGGAGAGTGCAATCGAGAGACCGGGGCCTGGTGTGCCGTGGTACGCGAACAGCTCGATCAGATGGCCGAGTTGATCAGTGAGTTCACAGACGAGGAGCGCGAGGAAGCGTTCGGAAAGGGCCGGAGAACATGAAGGGAAGCCCGCCATCCAGCCGGAGAATCCGGCACGGCGTGAAGGTCGCTTATCGAGCGCACCGGCACATCTTCGACGGCATTGTTGTGGGCGCCGTCTACTCCGCCAATCCTATGAAGAAGGCCCATATCACCGCTGTGGTGATAAAGCCTCGGAACTATGGTCTTCCTCGCCAGACATTCATCGAGGAATGCAGAGACCTGGAAGTTGTCCCCATCGAGAACGTGCGAATCAAGAAGGGCTGATCTGAAGTGATACGCAATGCGGCAGAGTACGAGGAGTTCGCCCGGTGGGTTCGGAGCCGGGCTCTGCGAGCCGGGTACCCGCTGGACATCCCTCGGTCGGGTGCCGTCAACGACCTGAGTGCGGCGGTGGGCACGGCGGTCTACAACGTCAGCAGAGTCCTGAACGCCCACCGGGTCCCCTCCTACACGACGTGGCCGGCGTGGGCGGCAGCCCTCGGCGTTTCGGAAGTGCTGTTCGAGGAGAGAGCGAAGGCGGCGATACGTGGCCAGTGACGAAGCCCTTGGCCGCTGCTGGAAGTGCCTGCAAGAGGTCAGGGCGGAGTTCGACGCGCACTCCTCCCGGCTGGCGCCCTGGTGGGGGTAGCCGGGGACGTGCCCCCCTTCGGGGTTCACGGGCGGACGGTCGAAACCTGGACGCAGTACGTAACGCAGAAGGATCAAAGAGGAAAGGACGTTTGGTACCGGTGAAAGCAAGCAAGTTGGAGATCGGCGACCGCATCCGGGTCACTGGGCATGACACCCGGGGCTGGAACGTAACCCGTGAGGGGTACGTCGTTGGAGCCCCACGGCTGGTGAAGACGCAGTGGAACTTGAAGCGGATCGACGCGATACGGCTGCACGTCGACAAGGATCTGATGGCGTCACCTTCTCGACAGAATTTCGTGACGGTCCTCCCGGACACCGAGGTCGAGGAGTTGGAGGCGTGAGCGAGTACTCGGAGGGGGACCGCGTGTATCTCCGGAACATGACTGGCGGGGTGATGTCGGACGAGAAGGGCCATCCCATCAACTTCCGCGTGGTGGAGGTCATCGAGTGGGAGAACGGCAGCCGGAACTTCGTTCTGCGCACCCGTGACAGGAACGCCCAGCGCATGTATGGCGGAGGTATCGGTTTCCCTGCGATGACTCTCAAGCGGGCGGAGCAGGCGACATGAGAAAGGGTGGAACCAAGGGGAACGTGCAGCATTACGCAAAGCTGGAGGGGGGTGTCGTCGGCTGCAATCAGTGGGGCTGCGACGGCCCGGCAACCAGGTGGATCGACATGGAGCGCTACGGGAATCCGCGTTTTCTATCCACGGCCTACTGCGCCGATCACGGCGACTGGGAGCTGAACGACCCGTTCCACACCATGAGAGTCAGGGAGATCAAGTGACGGAAGAACGCGAGGAGGGCGCCCTCGTCGGAACGCTCCCGGGAGGCGTCCGTGCCCGGCGGACAAAGGGGCCGGAGTCTCAACCGTGGATCACGGAGTACGAGCTGACCGGTAATCGCGTCTCCGGCCGGGTGCAGGTTCTGCCTTACTACGACGAGCCCGTGGTGGAGCGGGACTGGTCCCGGAGCGGTAGACCGATCCAACGAAAGTGGGAGTTTCTTCCGTCGGCCTTCTCCATCACCTACGGGGGGAAGCCCTCATGGCACGGAGATGGCCAGGGCAGCCTGGTCGTCAACGGAGTGGCGCTGGATGGGGGGCTGGTCTGGCGCCCGGGGAGCGTCGACACGGAGAGCTTCCGGGTGTGTCGGCCCAACCAGCACGGAGGAGTCGAGGAAGCCCCAGCAGGCGCCCGTGACACGACCCGGACCGTCGTGCGGGACCTGGTCGAGCTGCACCGGCAGAATGCGGTCCTCGTCCAGGAGAAGGCTGTCGAGTTCGCCCGATACCAGCGTTCCCGGAGACTCGCGGCCCTAGACCAGGAGCACCGGGAGGTGAGCACGCTGCTGCGTGAACTGATGGGGCGCAATGCCGAGCTGGTGCAGCGACATGCGCTCATGAGTGATGACGCCTGCTTCGCGGCTGCCCTGCCGAAGGGCGATCCGCGTTGAGTGGTCGCCTCTTCGATCTCATGATCAGTCCGTGCGCCGTCCGATTCGCCGGGCCCTACGTCACCGACAACCGTGTGCTGTGGGACGTGTCCAAGTTGTCCGTGCGAGTGCCGCGTGGCGTGGATGGCGACGGCATGTATGAACTGAAGGCCACACGCCCCGCAGTGCCGACCGCAGGGAGTGTCCGACCGGACCAGGCAGCAATACAACGGCAGATGGCGAAACTTTCGGGCGAGCAGGCCGGTACGTGGAAGCGGATCCGCTGGACCGCCTGGGGGTGTATGGCCAGAGGCCGATTCCAGCAGGTTGGCAGGGTGAACGGTGAGCCCGTCTTGATCCCCGCAGATTGGGCCGCTCACCTGCCTCGGGGCGTACACCTCGAAGGTCACAGCGGGGACCAGGCCCTCCGGATCGTGAGGGAGGTCAAGGTCCCCAACCGGGCCGCCAAGACCACGACGACCTGGGACGTGGTAGGGGTCGCTATGCCCTTCGTCCCGGAGGAGCACCAGGCCCGTTTCGCCAGGCTCATCGCATCCGGGCTGTGAATCACACCGTCAGGCGGCGTCCGGAGGGCCGCCTCCAATGCCGTAGGTGTCGGGCGGCGTTCTCCAGTGAGGGCGCCGTCCTGGCCTCCCGCTTCTCGTGCCCCGGGGAGGCCCTGGTCCATGGTCTCCCCGGGACCCGGGATCATCTCGTCCATCCCGTCGATCTGGACCGGACATGCGAGTCGTGGGAGTGCCCGGATCCGGACCCGGGGCACTATCACGGGCCGGATCCCTATTGCGATGTACTGCTGTGCCCCCGCTGCTGTCACGAATGCGACTGCGGTGTGTGCACCGGCCAGATCAAGGCCCCTGGGCTTCACGTACTAGACGACATACCCGTGTACTGGCGCGGGTTGACCAACAGGAACAGGAACAGGATGGAAGCCGAATCGAAGAAGCAGGATGAGTTCGATCCCGGAGTCTGGCGGAACACTCCGCTGCGGGAGGTCCCGGGGGTCGGGCCGTCGAACCATCAGCTCCGGATCCACTTCGGGGGCCGGGGAGGGATCCGGAGCAAGGCGCCGGCGGAACCCGTGGTGCTGGCAGGTGTCTCCTACACCGGTGAGGGACGCTACGAGGTCTGGGACGCGGACAGCCGCGATGTCCTGCTCAACTGCACCCTGGCGTCCCGTGTCTGGTGGGCCCCCGCCCGTGCGGTGCTCAAGCGGGTGGAGCCATGAGCGGGGGGCCGGAGTTCCTGGACCGGCAGTACGAGTCCGGCTTCGCCCAGCTCGTCGTGTACTTCCAGGACCGGGTCAACGACTCGGGTTCCATGTCCTTCGCCTGCTGGACTCGGGGCGCGGATCGTGCGGTCCTCTACTCCGCAGGAGGCACCGAGCTGGCGGCCGTCTCGATCTCGGCTCCCGATGACCGTGACCGTGCCCTTGCGCAGATCGAAGAGGCATGGGGCACCCTGCTCTGGGTGAAGTTCTCGACACGCGTCTACGGGTAGTCAGGGCGGGGAGGTAACCCCTCCCCGCCCAACTTGACATACATATCCGGGTTGCGTAGCTTGAAAGTGAGAGGGCAAGTGAAAGCACTGGCCTGGTCCGCTCCCGCCTGCATTGTGGTCGCGTACTACTTCGCGCGCCACAACGTCGACGCGGGAACCGTTTCCGCGGCTGCCGTAGTCGCAGGAGTAATCGCGGCTATCTCCTTCGGGATCCACCCGTACGCCTGGGCTGCTCTGCACGTCGCAGTTCCGCTATTGGCGTGGAGAAGTCGGAAAGTGGGGAGGGGTGGCAATGGTGTCTTTTGACACACATATATCAAGTGAATAGAGTCGATCCATGAACCAGAGTGCAGACGAGAAGCGTGAAGCGCTCTTCGAAAAGCTCAAGGCGAAGGGTGCCTCCGCGGCAAGGATCACCTCCCTGCGGCGGATGGCCGTGGAGGGCGCAAGCCCTGACTCCATCAGGCGACTGCGAACCGACACGCCGACACTGTCGGTGCAGGACATCGCGGACCTGTTCGGGATCACTCGGCAGGGCGTGTACCACCACATCAAGGGTGAGGCGACACAACTCGCTCAGCCGTTCCGTACGGCAATCCCGCGGATCCGGCCGTTCACGGTGGCGGACCGGCACCGCAAGTGCCAGCTCTACAACAACCTGACGAACCACATCAAGTACGTGCTCGCGGGGCCAACGGGGCTGAGCGATGAACGACGGGATGTACTGCTGAGCTGGTGGGGCACCCTGTCGCGCGAGTACGTCATCGTGTACGACCCGGCGGAAACCGGCACATCGCTCGCGCACTGCGGGGGATGGCGCCTCGATGACCGAGTGGAATCCGATGGCGACATGGTCGTCCGCCCGCACGGCACGCCTACCGAGGAACAGCGCCGGGTGCTGAGCTGGGAGAGGATCGAGGAAGCACTGGGGCGGAGTTGAGCCTCAACCTCACTGCGGAGCCAGGCCCCTTCGGGGGCCTGCTTCACCCTTGCGACTTGACATACATACGACGGAATGGAGTTCCCGATGCCCACGACGGTCGAGGCGCGCGCCGAGGCGTACCGGACACGGCCACGTTCGGTATCTCAGGTCAAGCAGTACGAACAGTGTCCCTATGGCTACTTCCTCACGCGGATCGCCCGCGAGCCGGAGCTTCAGGCCGCCTGGCTGGCGCAGGGGGTGGCGGTGCACGCGGCAGCCGAGGAGTGGGAGCGGAGTGAGCGGGTCATGTCCGTCGCTGCGGCCCAGGAGGTGTTCGGGCGGGTGTATGTCCGGATGGCGAATGCAGCCCTGGCGGCTGAGCCGGCCGAGGATGGTTGGCAGGCCAGCGGGCCGTATCCGGGGTTCGCCGACCTGGAACGGCGGTGGCATCTTGGCCGGGAGCAGGTTGAGCGGTACGTGGCCTGGTACGAGAAGCACCCCGACGAGGTGGTCTGGAAGTCGCCGGACGGTGTCCCGGCCATCGAGCAGCGCTTCGATATCGAGATCGACGGCGTGCCGGTCGTCGGGTATATCGATCAGGTCATCGACCACTCGAAGCATGGTCCGGTTGTCCGGGACATCAAAACGGGTGTCCTGCCGACGATGGACGACACGTTCCAGCTCGACACCTACGCTCTCGCGTTGGAGCTGGAGTACGGAGTGGAGTGCCGGATCGGGGACTACTGGTCCGGGAAGACGGGACGACCGAGCAGGGCTCGGAAGCTCGGTGTCGACCGGGACTCCGTCGTGGATCGGTTTAGGGAAATGGATGAGGGGGTGAAGTCCGGAAACTACACCCCCACACCCGCGCCGGAGACATGTGCGCGATGCCCAGTCCAGCGGAGTTGCCGATTCGCGTCAATCTAGAGCTGGTACTGGGACAGCGATCGAAGCTCGCTGTCGGTCAGTCGCCGCACGCTGTTCATTGCCAGATCGAATGCCACGATCAGCGTTTTCGCCGTCAGATAGGCGTGTTGCTCATCACGAATCTCGCATTCGAGAGTGAAGGCCGCAGCTCTGACTTCACTCACCGACAAGACGACGGAGATCGGTTCCGGCCGGTAGACGAGCTGTCTGGTGAACTTCATCGACTGCTCGGCGACAACGAAGTTGTTGACCAGCCGGACGCGGGGATCTTCTGGGACGAGGTCGGCGAACATTGACAGCCGGGCTTCCTCCAGGAACGTGGAGTGCAACGCGTTGTTGATGTGCCGGTTCATGTCCATGTCTGACCAGCGAAGTCGACAAGGGAAAACGTAGGGGGCCATGGCGGTGATTCTTTGCTGGAGACGTGTCAGATGAGGAAGGTGGCAGGTGGGACGTTGAACCCGAAGGGGCTCTCGTCCTCGTCCGGCCACGTCAGGAGTACCAGCCGAAGGTTGTCGTACTTCGCAGGAACGAAGACCTGAGAGATGATGTCGATTTCCTGCTGGAAACGGGGAAGCCGAAGCCGGAAGTGGTGTCCATCGCGGTTCGCCAGGACGGTGGTGTCCTCGTTCCAGAAGCCACGTACGATCGGGTCTTCGAGGGCTTCTTCCAGGATCTTCGGGAGGATGCTCCCTGGGCGCTTCCTGGCCAGTTCCAGCCGGATCATGCTCAGGTAGACACGGGCGTGCGAGTCCCAGCTCACCAGTTGTCCACGCGACTGCGGGTTGATGAGTCCCCAGCGCATCAGGTTGGCGCCGTCCTCGGTGGTCCAGGGCCACCACTCGCCCATCGCGCGATTGAACGCGACGATGTTCCAGTCCGCGTCGGAGACGTAGGCCGGCCGCGGATCCTGCTGGTCGAGGACGAGCTGGATGGCCCGGTGCTCCGGGCTGTCGTAGTCGGGGGCGGCGGTGACGCCGGCCGGGGGGTTGCACCCGATGGTGTAGAGGAAGAGGGTCAGCCGCTGGTCCGGCTCAAGGAGCAGGGCGTCCGCCAGGCGCTCCATGACGTCACGGTCGGGACGGGGCGCGTACCCCTTTTCGAGGTCCCGGTACCACCGGTCGGTCATCCCGCAGCGGGCTGCGACGAGGGCTTGGGACATGGGGCGCTTCTGCCCCATCTTCTGCCCCGCAGCCGCGCGCCAGGCCCGGAGGAAGCGCGGCAGCCCTGATGTGGGGTCAGGTGCTTCCGCTGTATGGGGATTCAGCGGATTGATCTCGTGCGACACCTGGTTCCTCTCGTTTACGGGATAAGCAGATGGGACGGTACGTCAGCTCCCTCCTTGATCGCAAAGGGGTGGCCTTTGAATCGCAAAGGGACGAGAAAGGGGTCGACTGTCGAGTACCCGGAGTGATCGTTCGGGAACGGGCCCTCCGGAACGAGCCCTCCGGAACTGCGGTTCCGGAAACGTCGTTCCGGTCGCCGGTCGTCAATAATTCAGAGGGGCGAGCCGAGCACACCAACTCGGCTCCATGGAGCCCGTCTTCCGTCATGAACGGAGGCGGGAAGGAATGCCCAGGGGGGCATATGATCAGGGATTTCGTTCACCACATCACATCCGCGATGGTGTCTAACTGCGATACGGATTCGGCTGCCGCGGTCGCCCGGCGTCACTGTCCGGATGGTGATGCGATCGTGACGCAAAGAGGCATGGATGCCGAACACGCTCGGCTCTTGGTCTGCCTCCAGGCGGACATGGATGACCGCATCGCGGACCTGGTTGAGGAGCTGAAGCAGCTCACGCGGCGAATGACCGTGCTGGAGCAGGCGACTTCCCCCAGCCAATCGCGGATATAGATACTCGGGTAGGAATATGTATACGCTCAGTCAATCGATTCGGGCGCGGGGGAACTCCGGGGAGCCCCTGCCTCCGGCCTTCAAGGCCCTGGAGCAGGCGGGGACCCGCTTCCTCCGTGGTCAGCTCTCGCTGACCGTGGCCGCCGGCGGCATCGGGAAGTCGGCCTTCACGCTGGCCAGGATCCTCAAGGCTGCCTGTCCGATCCCGACCATCTACTTCTCGGCCGACTCGTCGGCGGACATTCAGATCTCGCGGGCGATCTCGATCCTCACCGGCACTCCGATGGCGGTGTCGACGGCCGCAGTGCGCCGCAACGACATCAGCCCGTACGCCGGGCAGTTGGATGTGCCCGTCCGGTTCGATTACGCCGCCTCACCGACGATCGATGACATCGAGGACACCGTTGCCGCCTGGTACGAGCTGTACGGCGAGGACGCCCACATGATCGTCCTGGACAACATCACGAATATCCGCGGAGGCACCAGCGCGAACGATGACGACCCCTTCGGCGGGCTGGAGAGCCTGATGGACTGGGCCAGCGACATGGCGAGGACGACCGGCGCCCACGTGGCCGGCCTGCACCACGCCACGGGCCCGCACAACGATGGAGGCGCCCCGATTCCGATGTCCGGGGTAAAGGGGCAGATCACCCGCGTTCCGGCACTAGTGCTCACGCTGCACAAGCCAGACGGCAACACCCTTGGGGTGAGCAAGGTGAAGGACCGGGCCGGGCGGAGCGATCCGAGCGGGCAGACCTTCGTAGAGCTGGGCTTCGATGGCGACACCATGCAGATCACGGACACGGCGTTTTCGACGGTGACCTACTGATGGGGGCGTGCAGAACGAGCACGCGGCTGTGCTCCCGCTGCGGCCGGTGCCGGGCCGTGCGGTTCTTCACGGGCCCCCGCGGGCGGATCTGCCTGCCTTGCCAGAAGAAGACACGCTCCCAGTCGGCGCACGCGGCCCGGGTCCAGTCGACCTACGGCCTCGGCCCCGGTGAGTACGAGCGCCTCCTGTCGGCTCAGGGCGGAGTCTGCGCCATCTGCCAGCAGTCACGGGCCCGGCGGCTCGACGTGGACCACTGCCACAGGACGGGCATCGTGCGGGGTCTGTGCTGTGCGCGATGCAATCGGCAGCTCCTGGCGAGAGGTCTCCGCGATGATCCCGCCATCGCTCGCGCGGCGGCGGCCTACCTGGAGAATCCGCCTGCGGTCCAGATCCTCGGGAAGCGCTTCCACAACAAATCGACTTGACATACATACGATTCGGAAGTCATAGTGAAGATGAAGGCAACACCGCGTGCAAGCTTCGTCGTTAGCGTCGATGCGGGCCTGTGTGACCAAAAGGTTCACGAGATCGCACTCATCATGACGACCCTGCTCAAAGGGATGACTGAGGCTCCGGTAAATGTGACCTTCCAGCGTCACTTCAAGTTTCAGGAAGAACGATCCGGTGACCCGTTCTCGGCTTCCTACTGACTCTGACTTGTCATTCATACGGAGGGCATGATGCAGAACGAAACAACTGGTCCATCCCGGTCGGGGGTCAGCCAGCGGCTGGACCGGGTTCCATCAGGAGCCCTGGATCCGACCTGGTCCCTCATGAGCGAGGCTCATCGCCGGTTCCCGGTGACGGTGCGCTACAGAGAGGCTGGTCATGGCCCGCTTCGCGCGCCGCGGTCCTGACGCCGTTCCCGGCCCGATCGGCGCGGTCCTCCTCCGCTACTACCCGCAGTGGGTTCCGCCTGTCTACCGGCCGGGATGGGTGTCATGCCTGTGCCCCGCGCACGTCGAGCATACGCCGAGCGCGAGCGTCAACTACGACGAGGGCGCAGTGTGTTGCCAGGCTTGCGGATTCAGAGGCTCGGCCTATTCGATCATCATGAAGAAAGACAGGTGCACCTTCCGTGAGGCTCAGCAACGAGCGGAAGAGCTGGCTGATGGACGCGACGAAAGTCTTCTACAGCCAGGTGGGCGGGTCTCCGGCCGAAGAGTATTTGGTCAGCCATCGCGGCCTCGCCCCGTCGACGGTGGAAAGGTTTCGTCTGGGGTACGTCGGCGACGGTTCGGTACCGCGCGGTCTTGAGCAGTACCGCGGATGCGTCGCTATCCCGTACCTGCGCCGGGGAGCCCTCGGCGCCTGGTCGGTGATGTCGATCCGGTTCCGGTGCGTGCGCCCGGAGTGCGTGAAGCACGAGGACGGGTCCTTCCGAGACGACGAGATCCATGTAGGTCACGGCAAGGTCCAGAGCATGGCCGGCGACACTCACCGGATCTACAACACGCTGGCGATTCAAGAGGCTTCCGACGAGATCGCGGTCTGTGAAGGCGAGCCCGACACCTGGACGAGCGCGCAGTGCGGCATCCCGACCGTGGGGATCCCGGGCGTCAACGGCTGGAAGGGGCACTTCGACAAGCTGTTCGTCGGGTACAAGCGCGTCTGGATCCTAGCCCAGGGCGACGACGCGGGCCGGAACTTCGCCGAGCAGGTGGCCGCCCGTATTCCGAGCGGCCTGATCGTCCCGATGGACAAGGGGCTGGACGTGAACAAGACCTTCCGGAGCCTCGGGCCGGAGGCCGTACTCAACAAGGTGGGCAAGTGAAGGACGACAACGGCCGTCCGCTGACCCGGGCGCAGGAAATCATGAGGCTCGCCATCAGGCCCGAACCGGGCCGCCCGTACAGGGAGTGGCGTACGTCCAGGACGTCGGTACGTCGAGCGGTACCGGGCTTGTCATACATGGGCGAAGGGGAGCGGGATGCGGTGAACCACCCCTCCCACTACACCAGCCACCCGAGCGGAGTGGAGTGCATCCAGGTCACGGAGCACATGAACTTCAATCTTGGAAACGCCGTCAAGTACCTCTGGAGAGCCGGGTTGAAGGACTCGGACAAGACAGTTCAGGACCTTCAGAAGGCGCGGTTCTACATCGACCGAGAGATTGCGAGGAGTAAGTAATGCGACGCATCGTCGTTATCAGCGACACGCAAATGCCCTACGAGGACTCGCGGGCCCTCCGGAACGTCATCAACTTCGTGGGGGACTACCAGCCGGACGCCGTGATCCAGATCGGCGACCTGATGGACTACCCGGAGCCGAGCCGGTGGAACACCGGAACCCGGACCGAGTTCCAGACCAACGTCCTGCGGGACTCCGACTATGCGAAGCGGAAGTTCCTCGCCCCGCTGCGGGATGTCTACGACGGGCCGGTCGGAGTGCTCGAAGGCAACCACGACCTCCGGCCGCGGACGTATCTGGCGAAGAACGCACCGGCCCTCGCGGACGCCAAGCACTTCGATGTCGATCAGCTCCTGGACTTCGACGGCTTCGGCGTCGAGCTGCTGCCGGCCTATCACCCGATCGCGCCCGGATGGGTGGCGATCCACGGACATGAGAGCAAGGGCATGAGCCCCATCCCGGGCCGAACCGCAGCCTCCAAGGCTGTGAAGGCGGGTAAGTCGCTGGTCATGGGGCACACCCACAAGCTCGCCGTCTGCCCGACGAGTACCGGCTACGGGGGCAAGTTCAAGGTGACCTACGGGTTCGAGGTCGGGCACCTCTGCGATCCGCGCAAGATGACCTATCTCCAGGGCGGTCCCGCGAACTGGCAGCGGGGCTTCGGTGTCCTCTACGGCGGCCAGTATGGCGCGACGCCGTACGCGATCCCCGTCGAGGACGACGGCTCGTTCGTGGTCGAGGGCCAGCGCTACGGGGCTCTCGCGCGCAACGCGCAAGGTCACTTCGTCCGCGCGGCGTGACCTCTCGCAGCTCCCGGGCTTGTCATACATAGAGAAAGAAGAGAATGCACGAGATCACCGCCGACGAGTGGGACAAGCTCTACACGGCATCGGTCAGGGCTGGGCGAGCCGTGGCCCGCAAGTTCCCCGGATCCGTCGAGCCGGACGACCTCACCCAGGGGGTGATGGAGCGATTCATCCGGTCCGAGGGTGCCGCCCGCAAGCTGCTCGACTCCGGCGACGTCCACGGCAACGGGCCTGTGTTCAGGGCCCTGCTCATCATGGCGAATCAGGTCGCCGCCGGGGAGGTCTCCCGGCACCGGCAGTTCCACGGCACCTTCACCTACACCACGGACCACGTCCGCAAACTGCTGGCTGGTGGGCTCCTGTGCCGCGAGGAGCGGAGCAGCATGTTCGAGGCTCAGCTCAACGCCCTCTCCACCGGGCGCCGGTCCAAGTCCGACTTCGCTGTCCGCGTGACCGTGGACGACCGGATCGACCTGGAGCGCGGGATGCGTCAGCTCACCCCCGCTCAGAGGGGCATCCTCGTCCGCCGTTACGTCGATGGCGACGCCCTCGACGGCGGCGAGCGCAAGGAACTGTTCCGGGCTGTCGAGGCCCTGACGCTCCGGATGAACGGGCGCGCCGCGGTATCCCGCGCCGACCACGACGGTCCTGGCAGTCGTCGGGCCGTCAGCAGCGCGCATGCTCGGTTGACCAGCGGGATGGCCTATGCCGGATGACCGCTGGCTGACCCCGTGGGGGGATCTGCGCGACGCGGACGACTACGAACATCAGCAGGACACCCAGACCAAGGAGTATCCGCGTGAAGATGACCCAGACCGGCCGCGAGGTCTACCAGCGCACCTACGCCCGTCCTCTCCCGGACGGGACGCTGGAGACCTGGCCGCAGACCGTTGCGCGTGTCGTGCGCGGCAACATCGAGCTGGTGGACGAACGACACATCGAGCCCGGCGAGGCCGAGGCTCTGGTCGAGATGCTGACCAGTCTTGAAATCGTTCCTGCCGGCCGTCACCTGTGGGCCTCCGGAGTCCCGGGCCGTCAGTTCCTCTACAACTGCCACGTCGCGCCCTGGTCCGCCGGTCTTGCCGATCATGTCGAGTTCACCTTCATGCGGCTGATGGAGGGCGGAGGTGTCGGCTCTCGGTACGGCCGCGACGCCCAGCCGGCAGAGACGGTGAAGCAGGAGCTGGAAGTGCACATCGTCTGTGCCCCCGAGCACCAGGACCACCAGGCCCTCACCGAAGCGGGCTACCTGTCTGCGGAGTACGCGGCCGGATGGCCCGGCGCCTACACCGTGGAAGATTCCCGCGAGGGCTGGGCGTCGGCACTGGTGGATCTCATCGAGACCTTCCTCCGTCCCGATGTGAGGAACCGCAAGCGTGTCTACGACGTGTCACGGGTCCGCCCGGCAGGGGCGGTGCTGCGGTCCTTCGGTGGGACCGCGAGCGGCCCTCTCCCGCTCGTGAAGCTCTTGGTCGAGGTTGGGCGGGTTATGAACTCGGCTGGCTCCGCCCGTCGTCCGGTGTCGGGGCTGGAGGCTATGCAGATCGACCACCTTGTTGCCGAGTGCGTGGTCTCCGGAGGTAACCGCCGCTCCGCCCGCATGTCGATGATGCACTGGACCGATCACGAGATCATGGACTTCATCAACGCGAAGAAGAGCGGCGGGATGTGGACGACGAACCTCTCGGTGATCACTGACGGCGACTTCGTGCGCGAGGTCGGCCGCGGTGATGACGCTGCGGAGTCCGCCGCGCAGGTCTTCGACGCCGTGCTGGACGCCATGTACGTGAACGGCGAGCCCGGCTTCTGGAACGAGGAGCTGTCCAACCGGGACGAACCCAACGCCACCGTGGCCACCAACCCCTGCGGCGAACAGCCGCTCCCCGAAATGGGGTCGTGCACCCTGGGGCATGTCAACCTCGGTGCGCTGTGGCGGCCCGAGGACGAGGACAGGCTGTTCGAGGCTCACCGCCTCATGACGCGGTACCTGATCCGGGCAACGTACGGCGACATCACCTATCCGAAGCAGAAGGAAGTGATGGAGCGGGACCGCCGCATCGGGCTGGGGCATATGGGGGTGCAGTGGTACGCGGTGCTCAACGGTTTGAAGTTCTCCGAGATCCCGGATTCCTGGATGGAGCACCTGCTCAAGGAGCTGTATCAGCACGTCAGGGAGACCGCAGAAAAGTACGCCCGTGAGCTGCGGATCCCGGTACCGGTCAAGCTCACGACGATCGCCCCCACCGGCTCGGTGGCCAAGCTCAGCGGTGTGTCCGAGGGGCTGCACCCCATCTACGGGAAGTGGTTCCGCCGCCGGATCCGCTACTCGGCCATCGACCCCAAGCAGGTGGGGCAGCTCAAGGCTTATGAGGAGCGGGGCTATCACGTCGAAGACTGCCTCTATGCCCCGTTCACCAAGGTCGTCACCATCCCGACCGAGGACGCTCTGATTCAGGAAGTCGTCAACTTGGGCCTGGGCTGGCGGGAGGCCGGGGACCTGGTGGAGAGCGCTGACGACCTGACCGTGGAGCAAATGCTCGCCGTACAGGCTGCCTACCAGCGGGCGTTCGTGGATTCCGCCATCTCGTTCACTGTCAACTTCGACCCCGCGAAGGTGAGCCGGGACCAGCTTCGTGCAGCGCTGCTCAAGTACCTGCCCGATATCAAGGGCACGACCGTGCTCCCCGAAGGGAGTTACGCCCAGGCGCCCTACGAGCGGATCAACGAGGCCGAGTTCGCCGCCGCCACGGCAAAGGAGTCCGGGGACGCGGTCGACGTCGACTGCGCCCAGGGAGCGTGCCCGATCAAGTAGCTCCACCAGCCCTTCCACTTCACATACATACTGACGAGGAGAAACTATGACGTACAACCCGTTCGATCCCGCTCCGTCCGAGACTCCCGCCGTGCCGGGGACCGTCAACTCGGAAGTGCCAGCGGCCGTGGCAGCCGCCCCGAACCCCTTCAAGATCGGCTTCACTCTCAAGGCGAGCGACAAGTTCAGTGGCGAGTGGCTGACCCCGGCCGTGTACGGGGCGACGGCTGTGGAGACCGCCGAGCGCGGCCGTGACCTCCTGGTCGCCATGCAGGATGTGGGCCTGATCGACCTGACAGCCAAGGCCGCGGGCTACATGCGGGCCCAGCACATCGCGCCGGAGACGCCGAAGGGGCAGCCGAAGTTCGCGGGCGGCAAGGTCCAGCACCAGACGACGCCCGCAGACGCGGGCGAGTACATCTGCGAGCACGGCCGCCGCAACTTCAAGGACGGCGGGACCTGGGCCGCTCAGTTCTGCGGCGCCCCGCAGGGCGTCCAGAAGTCCGATCAGTGCCCGCCCCTGTGGCGTCAGAAGGACGGGAGCTACCGGGCCAAGTAGGGGCAGACGCCGTATCGGGGCCCGGCCGAGTGCCGGGCCCCCGTCGAGAGGTTCACATTGAGCACGATCCGTTTCCGATCAGACATGGGCGTCGAGCTGATCGACGCCATGGGCGGAGACCACAGCATCGTCCGCGCGGCCCGAGTGTCCTCCGGCTCCAAGACCGGAGACCCGGTTAGGGACGGCGGGCTGATCAACTTCCTTATGAGGGACCGCCACGGCAGCCCCTTCGAGGCCGCCGTGCTCCAGTTCAAGATCGGCGTGCCTTTGTTCGTGGCTCGCGAGTGGTTCCGTCACCGCGTCAGCAGCTTCAATGAGGTGTCTGGCCGGTACACGGTCCTGGAGCCCGTTTTCTACGAGCCCGCCGAGGGCCGACCGATGACGCAGCTCGGCAAGCCCGGGGCGTATCGGTTCGAGCCGGGCACCGTCACGCAGGCCCGGCACTCGCGTGTCGCGCACCGCCAGGTCGCCGAGACGGCGTGGACCGCGTACGAAGACCAGCTCGCCCTTGGCGTCGCCCGCGAGGTCGCCCGCAACGTTCTCCCGCTGTCGCTCTACACCTCGTTCTACTGGACCGTGAACGCGCGCTCGCTCATGAACTTCCTGTCCCTGCGCCGGGTCACCGAGGCAACGACTGTGCCGACGTACCCCCTGTACGAGATCGACCAGGCCGCTGGCCTGGTGGAGGAGCTGGCGCGGGAGGTCGCGCCCGAGGCGTTCGCGGCCTTCGACAAGCACGGGCGGGTGGCCCCGTGAGCGAGACCCCCCACCTCCCCCGCTTCATCGTGTACTCGTCCCGCTGGGGCTGGAACAACGGTGCCGAGTTCCGGTTCGCCCGCGACGACCAGCATGTCCGCCGCATCCTCCGCGGCCTGTTCTCCCGGTACGGACACGAACTCGACGCCGCCGTTTTCGTCGCCGGAGAGCGCTGCGACGTGTCCAGCCGGTTCATAACCCCCAAGGAGACCTCTTGATCAAGTTCTACTACCTGCCCGACTGCGGCCCGTGCGAGGCGACCAAGCCGCTGGCGATCACCGCCGCCGAACGGACCGGGAAGGACATCCTGTTCATCAACGCACAGACCCGCTCCCCTGAAGACCTCGCCGCCGAGGGCGTGACCATCGCGCCGACCATCTGCAACGGCCAGCGCAAGATCAAGGGCGAACAGTCCCTTGACCGGCTGCTGCGCTTCTTCGGGGAGGCCGCGTGAACACCCTCATCGCCATCCTCGTCGGCGCCAACATCGCTTTCCTGTTCCTACTCTCAGCGGGGGTCGTCCTCGGAGCCCGCCAGAACAAGGACTCCAGGGGGGAGCGCCGGTGAGCTTCAACAACGCCATGCCCGGCTGGCTGCTCGCGGGCCTTGCCGAGATCCGGGAGGAGCGGGCCCTCGTCCACCAAGACGCCGAGGCCCACCCGCGGATCGACACCGCCGGCAGGGCGACCGTGGCCGTCACCGGCACCTATCGCGGCGACGGGACGTCCACCTCCGATACAACCGTCCACCTCACCCTCGAAGCGGCCGAGAAACTGCACCAGCAGCTCGACCGCGCACTCAAGTCCCATCGCGTCCACCTGGAGATGACACGTGTCTAGCACCCTGCCCGACCCCGACGAGTTCGCCGAGTACCTGCGGCAGGCAGGCTTCAACATTTTGGACGCACAGATGAACGAGGCCACCGAGGTGATCGCCCAGGTCATCACCAAGGGCGGCGAGCTGAAGAAGCACGCCCGAGCCGCCGGTTTCAGCGAGGGCGTAGCCGAGGAGATCGCCGTCGCCTTCATCGACCGCATGGTCTCCGGGGGTACCGAGTGACCGATGCTGCGATCTTCGTTGAGTACCCCGACAGCACGGTGGACGAGTTCCACGGCGAAGTCGTCTACGAACGGGAAGCCACCCTCATCTACGAGGCGGGCGGCGTCAGTCACCGCATCAACCACGGCCACACCAGGGCCATTCACGTCCACCCCACGACCGCGGAGAAGTGACATGTACCTCCTCAACCCCCGCCTGCGCGGCGCGTACAGCCGTCTCCTCGCCGAGAAGCGTGACCTGGAACACGCCTACGCCCAGCTCGAAGAGGACTTTCGAAAGCTCCAGCGAAGGGTTCCCCGCCGCGACGAGCGAGGCCGCTTCACCGCGCACTAGCACTTGACATACATAGGGGCCCGCTTCGGCGGGCCCCTTCTTTTTTGGGGTTTGGAGAACCACTTCAGATGATCCGCATGTGCGTGAAGGTTGCCGACACGCCGGTTGTCATCAACGTGCTCGAACGCGCACAGGACATAGAGGAGTTCGTGCGCTGGGTCCGACGCCACCGGGCCGCTCTCGGCTGTGACGTGGAGACCACGGGTCTGGACTGGTGGTCCGAGAGTTTCCGTCTCCGGCTGGTGCAGTTCGGTACCGAGGACACGAGCTACGTCGTGCCCGTCGAGCTGGGCACCGAGCTGCTGGCGGCAGCGGTCGGAGCCATCCGCCACGCAGAGAAACTGATCTTCCACCACGGCACCTACGATGCGCTCGCCCTCGATGCCACGACCGATCTCACGGTGGAAGAGATCTGGCCCAAGGTGCTGGACACGAAGATCGTCGCGCACCTCGTGGACAGCCGCGGGGAAGCGGACGGCGGAGTCGGGCACAGTCTTGCCGCGCTCACAAAACACCATGTCGACAGCGGCGTGGCAGCCCGGGTCAAGGGCTCCATGACGGAGATCGCCAAGTCCCTCAAGGCCACCAAGGCCGAGGTGTGGAAGAAGGTCCCGTGGGACCACGGCGGCTTTCTCGCGTACGCCGGACTTGACCCCGTCCTCGCCTTCCGGCTCGGTCGGCGTCTCATCGCCAAGCTGCCCAGCACGGTCTATCGGAAGACCGAGATCGGCCCCGGCATCCCGCCGATGAATCTGGTCGAGTTCGAGCACAAGGTGGCTGAGGTCTGCGCGTTGATGAGCCGGGCCGGTATCCGGCTGGACCGGGACTACACCCTGCGCCTGGAGGCCCGACTCGCGCTCGAAGAGAGCCGCTGGACCCAGCGCGCCCAAGAGCTGGGGTGCGGGAACCCTTGGAGTACCGAGCAGTGCGCCGATGCCTTCGAAGCCCGGGGTGTCCACCGGTTCGACCGCACTCCCACCGGGAACCGCAAGATCGACAAACGGTTTCTCGACGCCCGCAGGGAAGCGGGCGATGAGCTTGCAGAAACGATTCACCAGGCCAAGGCCGCGAGGAAGAAGCGCGCAACGTGGCTGCGTTCCTTCCTGGAGTCCGTGGACTCCTCCGGGCGGGTGCACCCGTCGATCAACTCCATCCAGGCGCGCACGGCCCGCCAGAGTATCCAGGGCATCCCCGCCCAGACGCTTCCTGCCGGGGACTGGGAGATCAGAGCCTGCTTCGTCGCCAACGAGGGCGAGATCATCCTCTCGACCGACTACGTCAACATGGAACTGCGGTTCCTCGCCGCCTACGCGAACGACCGCCGAATGCTCAACGCCTTTCGTGACGGCGAGGATCTGCACCAGATCACCGCAGACGCGGCGGGCGTCAGCCGGAAGATCGGCAAGATGACCAACTTCCTGATCGTGTTCGGCGGCGGCCCCGGCGCTCTGGCGGAGCAGGCCGGTATCTCGAAGGCCGAGGCCGAGCGCATCATGGAGATCTTCATGGAGACCTACCCGGGCGTCGCCCGCTTCATGAAGGAGATGACCAGCGTGGCCCGCCGGGCCGGGTACGTCACCACGCCTTCCGGCCGACGCCTGTATGTGGAGAAGCGGTTCGCTTTCCGGGGCACCAACTACTTCGTCCAGTCCGGTAGCCGTGACGTCACGTGCCGGGCTCTCATCCGGCTCCATCACGCCCGGCTCACCCCCCATCTCCTCCTCCCGATCCACGACGAGGTGCTGTTCTCGGTACCGGCCGAGCATGCCGACACCGCCGCCCGGATGGCCGATGAGCTGATGCGGGAGACGGTGCGCGGGCTGGAGATCCCCACCGACCCGGACCGCGGCGGTACGTCCTGGGGATCCCTCTATATGAAGGGCGTCGACACCCTCACCCGGCACGACGACTACTACCGGGAGCATCCCGACCAGGCGCTGGCCGACGACCGCCGCCGGCACCCCGAGACATACGCGGTTGCCGCGTGATCGGCGCTGCACAACACGGAGACCATCTTGAACTCGAAGCCGTCCCGGCCCGACTGGGACACGTACTTCCTCGCGGGCGCGCAGTGGGCATCCACGCGAGCCGACTGCGTCCGCTCCCAGGTTGGCGCCCTGCTGGTCGACCATCGCAACGAGGTCATCAAGACCGGATACAACGGAGCCCCGGCCGGTGTGCCGGGCTGCGCGTCACGGGGTGCCTGCCCCCGGGGCAAGCTGTCTCTGGAGGAGTGCCCCAGGGACAGTGATTACAGCAACTGCATCAGCGACCACGCCGAGCGGAACGCGATCCGGAGGTGCCCGCCGCATGAGCTTCGCGGAGCGACCCTGTACTCCACGAGAGAGCCCTGCCCCGCCTGCTGGACCCTTGTCGAGGCGGCCGGAATCAGCCGCGTCGTCTGGCTGGGAAATGATGCTGAAAATGTTTTCCAGAAATCATTCGAGGTAAATTAGTGAACACTTTCAAATCATGTTTACAAGTTGACATCCATACAGCTTGCAGAGGGTTTGAGCGTATGGTTAGCTCGACTTAAGTACCGGTCAGGTCAGGAGGGTGCGCACGTGAAGTTGACGCCCGTCATCAAGATGGAGTTCGCATCGGTCCTCGGTCGGCCCTACGTGGGTTTGGTCGAAATCGATGAGGAGCAGCAGCGAACGGTGGAGAAGCTGTTCGAGGCATACGAGGCGGCCGAGAGGGATCTCGCCGAGGCGGCCTCGAAAAGGGAAGAGGCCGCGGCCGGGCTCATCACGGTCCTCGAAGGGATTGGTGTCCGGCCTGCCGAGGAACCGAAGACCACCCCTGCGGACCGGGATAAGATCCGTCTTTGGGCGGAGCGGGCCGGGCACAAGGTCGCGCCGCGGGCCCGTATCCCCAACGCTGTACGGGCCGCCTACGACAAGGCGGCGCTAGCGGGCAAGCTCAAGGATGACGAGAAGGTGGGCTGAAAGAGCGGGGGCCGTTCCCGGCCCCCGCTCTGCGTGGGTCGACGCCCCCTCGGCGGGCCCGGGGCATCCGCTCAGGGGGCTGGCTTCACTGCGGCGGCTGCGGGCATCCGTGCTCAGGCCGGAAGAAGTTCGGGCAGGCGACGAGTTGGACCGAACAGAAGGACGATCCTCCGTTGATCCACCATCCGCCGACTGCGTCCCGCCGGTTGGCGAGGGAGTCCCGCGCGCCTGCGAGATAGACCCCGATCGACTCGTCCGACCTCGCATGGTGCGAGTCGAACTGGGGGGCGTAGTTCCTGATCGTTTCTTCGTACCACGCGATGGCGGGCCCCTCTTCGGTGAAAGTCCCTCTGATCATCTTTGGGGACTTGAGGAGCCAGTTCGCGGGCTCGATGGGGGCGATGGACAGTGAGCTGAACTGCGGGTTCGTCGGTCTGCGCAGAGAATCCGTCCCGTAGTCGCTACCACTGCCGACCCAGACGTAAGCATGGTGGTGGACTGGTGATGCCAACGATCTTTCCTCCAACCCGAGAAGGGCGGCCCCGGGAACGGGACCGCCCTTCGTTCACTGGTGTGCGGAGACTAGCGGATCAGCGTCGGCCGCAGCCCTGCCCGTCGCCGCAGCCGCCACTTTCGTTTCCGCCCTTGCCGTCGCTGTCGTCCTCGTCGCCGCCGAAGCGGGTGACGAGCAGTTCCTTGGTGGTTTCCATGACCTTGCCCTTTCTCTGTGGAATGGGTGGTGCTCTGGAACCCGCCTTCCGCGCGAGCCGGGTCGCCCGCCCTGAGTGAGGGCGAACGGGGCCCGTGGCGGCGTCGAGCGGGGGGCGGGGAACTGCCCCGGTTCCGGCGCGAGCGGCGTACAGGTGGGGCTGTACCTCCCGGTCGGCGTGAGGGAGCCGGCCGAGCGCTGGAACCGGGTGTCGTGACCCGACTCCCCGGACTGGCTACTCACGGGGCCGATCCGGGGAGCCGGGAGTTCGAGACGTCCGTGCTGCGGGATCGCTAGCGCGGTTGATACGCCGGAGGTAGAGGATCAGCGCGGTGCGGCCGGTTGCGCGGCCGTGGTGTGCGTCGAGCGCCTGGAGCTGGTGTCGCTCCCAATCGGTTGCGATGCGCAGGAACACAGCGGGCGCACTCCAGGTGAACCCGGACGGGCGTCTGATAGTCACGACGTGCCCGTGCTGCTCATGGACATTGCCGACGAGTTGCGCCTTGGTGTCGTAAACCGCCGCGCCCTGCTCCCAGGTCAGTAGCTGGACCATCACGCCCGCCTGCTGTTGTCTCCCGACTGCCTCTGACGTTTAGTCAACCTCATTGCTGGACGCGTAAGTTGCACAGGAAATGCACACCGGGCTCTTGGGGCCTGGGCGCCTGCGAGCATGGAGAGTAGCCGCGACTTCGTGAGGAAGACTTAGCCCATGAGTACTACCCCAGACGGGGGCGCGACCGGCCTCGCGCCCGGTGAGAACCTGGCCCTACTGCGGAAGGCCCGGTGCCTGACGCAGAAGCAGTTGGCGCAGCGGGCGAACATCTCGCTCTCCCTGCTGGCCAAGATCGAGGTGGGGGACCGGACTCTGACGCCAGCGGTGGCCGCCGTGGTCGGCCGGGCCATGGGTATCACCATGGCCGAGGTCATGGGCAAGGCGACTGTCGCAGAGACCGGGGCGCAGTCGCTCACCGACCTGCGAGCCGCGCTGCGCGACTACGACGTTCCCGGCGGGACACGGCTCCCGGAGGGCCAGCTCGGTGCGGAGATGGCCCTTGCGCACGGGTTCCGGAAGGACGTGAAGGTCGTTCAGCTTCTGGAAGCGCTCCCCGGACTGCTTCGGAACGCGACGACCAACGCCCTGACGGCCAACACCGATGCGGCGTGGGCGGCACTGTGCCAGGTCTACAGCACGGTCTACTGGATCGCGGCCCGGTATCGGTGGATGGACCTCGCCGAGCTGGCGGTCGCCCGGCAGCGGTGGGCGGTGGAGCAGCGGCCCACCCCGCTGGCCCTCGCAGTCGCGGCCCGGGACCGCGCCGGCACCTATCTGAACTTCGGGGACGTCGAGCGGGGGCTCGACGTGATCGATCACGCCGTGTCGGAGGCGGAGCGGGCTCTCAGCGGGCAGGCCCGGGATACGGCGGTCAACGTTCTCACTCTGCGCGGCATGACGCTGGCGGGACGGCTTCCCGACAAGAAGGAAGCTCGGCGGGAAGCCGCGCGCCACATCCGTTCGGCGGCCTCGTCGGCGGAAGGGCTCGGCAGCCGCGATACTTGGGTGCTGGGCCTGACGGTCGGCCCGCAGAACACCGTCCTGCACAGGTTGGCGACATATGTCGATCTCGGCCGGCCGCGGGACGCGCTGGAACTCCTGGACGACTTGCCTGCCGCGCTGGAGGGCCTTCCCGCTACCCGGGTGGCCCCGACCTATATCAGCGTGGCGCGCGCCCAGCTCGACATCGGGGACCGCGACGGGGCGTTGAAGCATCTGGGCATCGCGTGGGACACCGCCCCGCAGATGGCGCGCATCCATCCCATGGGCAGGGAAGTGTTCCGCGTGCTCTCGTCACTGCACCGGCGGGCTAATCCGACCCTCACGCGCATGTCGAAGCTGTCGGGTATCGGCCTGTAGCTACTCTTCCGCGCGGCCGGCTCTGCGCGGTCCGGGGCCGGGAGTCATCCCGAGGTGTCGAGTTCTCTGATGTCCACCGGGGTGCACTCGCGCAAAGAGGTGAGGGCGCGGTAGGCGACCGCCCAGGGCGCCATCGGGTCCTCGTAGCGGATCTGCTGGGGTTCTTTGCTGATCGCCCGGAGAGTGCCAGGCTCGAAGAGGAAGGCTTCTACGCCCCAGCCGTACGGCCTTCGCACCCAGGCAGCCGCGTGTCCCCGGCGGAGGCGCGGACAGTATTGGATGGCCTTGGGGGCGCACGGCGGGCACACGGGCGGAGAGGAGGTCACCTCGTCTTCGCGGATGGGTACTCCTCCCGCCCCCGCGACGACCCAGAGCTGCCGCTCGGCCTGGTACGTGGGGACTCCGCAGATCTGACACAGCAGGTCGAGCACCGCCCGCCGCTGCCGCAGTGCGTGGACGTCCTCGAAGACGGCCCGCCCCTTGCCGGGCTGGAGGGTCTGCCGCAGCCACAGGACGTCGTGGCTATCGCGGTCGTACATCGATTCGTCGGCGAAACCGAGGCGCGTGACACGCCCCGGCGTGTTGATCAGATCGGGGAAGATCGTGCGCTCGTGCTCCCATCGGGTGATGTAGGGGACGGGGAGGCCGGCGTAGGTGTAGGAGGCCATGGGGGCTGCTTTCGTTCTGCCGGTTCTGTTCCCGGCTGGCGGTGCGGAACCCGGCCGTGCCAACCATCCGGGAATGTCTCCGGGTGGGCAGCACGACCGGTGTCGGTGGAGACCGCCGTTTTACCGGAATGTGACGGTCCGTCAGATGCAGGTGCGGGCCAGCTCGTGGAGCGCCGGAGCAAGCTCCGGGTGATCGCCCCGGGAAACTGACTGCATCAGGTCGGCGATCACCACCAGGAGGGCGGCTTGGCCGTCCTCGCTCTGCAACGTGGGGAAGACCTCAAAAACCTTCCTGATGAACCCCGGGACCTGGCAGCCGTACGCGGCGAGCAGGGCCTCGTCGTAGCCTCGCGGTGCCAGTCCGAACCCCTCCCAGTCGAGCAGGAAGGGGGTGGTCATGGTGATGTTGGCCAGGTGGAGATCGCCGTGGGCCACGGTCCAGACCTCGATCTGCGGGGCATCGATACCGAGGAATCGGGGGACCGAACGGTCGATCCACTCCTGGCGGACCGCGACACGGTCCGTGGTGCTTCGCGCAACGGTGTCGAGGTCGTTGCGCAGGGCGGCCCACCATCTGCCCGGGAGTTGCAGCGGCTGTCTGAGCACCGGTTCGTCGGAACATACGGGCTCGTTGACCGCCTCGGACAGTTCCGCAAGGTAGGCGTATCCGTCCCGTACGTGCGTGGCAGATGCGATCATCCGCGGTTTGTTTACTCGTCCGTCGAACAGTTCCGCGGCCACCCTCGTGCCCTCCCACAGCTTGCCCGTGGCCCTGCTCGGCGGGGCGCCGAGCAGCCTCAGCCAGCAGTCGCCTTGCTGAGGGTGGTGCACCCGGCCACTGAGCGATCGGCCGAGCCACCCCCAGGTGAGATCACCGGAGACGGTCACACCGAACTTCGCGGTGGACCGAGTGAAGGCACTGCGCATCTTCAGCTCGACCCGGGGGTCAGTCGGAGGCGAGTACATCGAGCACCCTCGCTAGCGTCGAAGCGGTGAGCGGCTGGTTGAGGGCACCGCGGGCCTCGTACCAGTGCGTCACGCTGGAAGTGGAGAGGAGGACTCTACTCACCCCGGGACAGGAGCCAGCGACGAGAATGCTGGCCTCGGCCGGACTGAGTCGCCGGTCGATGAGGTCCCTCAGTTCGGGCGTCACGATCTCCGGCAGCGCACCGCCGTGGAGCGGTGACGAAGCGTAGACCTCCCAACCCAGGTGAGCCGCATCGGCCACGGGGCCCTGCCCGGTGAGCGCTTGCTCGATCGGGGCCGCGTTGACGAGGGAGACCGGGAGCTGGATCGCCCGACAGTGGTGATCGCGGGTACCGGCGACCTCCGCCGCCAGGCTGTCCAGCTCGGGAACGTTGAACAGGTCGCTGTCGAACCCGCTCCAGGTCGCCACCCCGTAGGCGCTGATGTGCCCCGCGGCGACTTGTTCCTCCAGTGCCGTGAAGGCGCCGCGCAGCGCGTCATACGGATCGAGGTTGCTGATCTCCGGGTTGTGCGCAAAGACCAGATCCAGTTGCTCCCGGCCCAACTCCGCACGATTCCGATCGCATTGCCACCCGACGTAGGCGGGGTTGAGGCAGTGGCCCGAGACCAGCGACGTCGGGAGTGACCCGTCCTTCTGGGCCGCTTCCGCCATCGACTTGCCGACGTACCCGACCTTCGTGGAGACGCTGATCTCCGGCTGCCCGAGCGGGTTCCTCAAGAGCGAGTGCGCGCTGTTGTCGAGGTAGTTCGGAGCAGTGTCCACCCAGGCCGTGTCAGGGTTGTCCCCCGCGACGGCCACCATGCGCCTGACCGCGTTCGGCTTGATGCGGTAGGTGCCGAGTCCGAGTCGCGCCATCACGGCAGGTCCCTCCCGACTGCGGCGGCCTGGCCGTCTACGAGATTCTGGACCACTTCCACCACGCCCGAGAGGGTGAGCCCTGATGCCTTCACCAGTTCGCCCAGGGAGATTGACCCCGGCCCGGCGTCGATCAGAGCATGCAGCAGAGGGCTGACTGCGGGATCCAGGTCCCATTCCTTGCTACAGGCCCGGAACAGCACGCCGTCCGGCCGCGACTCGTCCAGCACGGGCCTGCCCGTGAGGAGCTGAACGCGAAGGCCGGGATCTCGCGGGATCTCCGAGACGTGGGGCAGGCTCGTTCGCAGTCGGTTGAGCGCCGTCCTGTCGCGGTTCTCCACGTAGCGCCGGAGCAACTGAATTCCGTCGAAGAACTCGGTGACCCGGCCCGCGAGGCGCTGTACGTGCTCCTTCTGCTCACTCTCGGGCCGGTGGATGGGTAGGTCCATACGGAAGATCTCCTCTCCGCGAAGTGCGTCGGTGATCCAACCGAGAAGGTGGGCCCCTGTCGCGGGCATGAGGCCGAAGGTGGCGTGGAGGGACGGAACGCCCTCGGTGGCCGTGACGGAATGCCACCACCCTCGCGGTAGGTACAGGAGGTCGCCGGGCTCAAGGGTCAGCTCCTCCAGCGGGCCCCCGGTCGGCTCCTCCGGGTCGACAGCGTCCCGGAACAAGGGGGCTGGCCTGGTCGGCCCGTAGATCTTCCAGTGCTTCTTGCCGTCGAGTTGGATCACGATGACATCGTGGTCGTCCCAGTGGGTCTTGAATCCGGGAAGCGGCTTTAACGAGGCGTAGACGTTGGTCTGCACTCGGGTGCGGAGCAGTCGTTCCATCTCGATGGCGGCGCTGCCGAGTGATCCGCAGATCTCGTCCATCGAGTCGAGGACCAGAGAAGCGCCTTCTGCAAGGCACGTATGGAGCCTTGCGGGGTGGACCCTGTGCCACACGGTGTTCCGGCTCGTGGTCACGGCCTCGGCGTACCGGTGCAGGGGGATCGGCTCGCCATGGATCGTCAGCCGCATCCGTGGCGGCTCCAGGCGATGGGTGCCGATGATCTCGTTGACCCCGTCCCAGGTCAGCATTTGCTGAGGGGCGCTGATGGCGCCGGGGATGTGGAGGTGTTGGCGATGCAGCACCTCGGCCAGGAAGTTCTCCTGGCCGAGGTGCGTCGCCAGGCTAAAAGGCGACAAGGGGAGCTTCCTCGCTAGTCGTTGCCGTCACTGCGGCCGGTTCCGCCGCCGTCCCCGAGGAGACTGTTGCGGTCGCGGGCCACATGGATGTCACGGCGGGCCCGAACCAGCCCCCCGCAGCGGGACGCCTCGGAGTCCCGGTCCTCCGTCTCCGTGGCCGGGTCGATGGTGCTCGGCATGTTGGTCTCCGATCTCTCGGTGTTCGTCCACACCCCGGAAGGGGTGTGCTGGACCGCCCCCGGCGGGAGCCGGGGCAGGCCGCTCCGTCACGGGCGGCCGGCCCCTCGGCGGCATCGAGCGGGGGGGCGGGCTCTTGCCCTGCCGAATCGGCAGCGTCATCACGCGTCCGTGCCCTCATGACGGATTCGGTCGACGGCCGTACTCGGCAGGGTGCTCAGGGGCGCCACGGCACGGTGTGCGCCGCGCGGGCGAAGGTGACTGGCAGAAGACCGCCCCGGCCGGCAGGTCTGCTTCGAGCCCGCCCCGGTTCCGGGGCGACAGGGCTCACGCCGGGGCGGAGAAAGAAGTCGTCGGTGACCCGACGAGGTACGGGGGCGTGCGATGCGTCGTATCTCCTCGGCCGGGTCGAGCGGCATTCCGGCGAGACCGACAGGAAGTAGACCGTGCCGTTCGAATCCGGGGCCTCGAATTTGAACCCCTCACCGGAGTACAGCCGCGACGCTGCGGTGCTTCGGCCCTCCGGGAGGTCGAGCCAGAGCCTCGCCTTCTGCTGAACCGGCCCATGGAGATCGCGGGCAATGGACTGGAGGGCGCTGCATAGCCATTCGACCGCTTGGAAGGTGCTGGGAACGAGAGCCTGGTCCAGCCAGGTCAGTTCAGAGAATTGACTCTGCTCGCTCGGGAATACGGCGAACGCCTCGCAGTGATGCGCGTGCGGCTGGTTGGAACCCGACTGGCGAACGGAGCTTGTATCAATCAGCATCCGGCCCCCCACGGAGTGACGCAAGGCGTACGTGCGGACTGGGCGGGAACGCGCTGCACAGTTCACGCTGAAACACATGTACAGGGATCGGCTGAACCTTGAGGCGGAAGAAGACGACCTTCCCACCCCCGGCCGACCGGTACCCGAAGTCCGATGACATGCCCATCAGCAGCGGCAGGCCGCGACCACTGGTTGAGCGCTCGTCACAGCCCTGTCGGGCCTGGGGCGGCATGGGGTTGCTGTCGACAACCGCGAAGGTGAACTCGTCCTCGGCGACGCCGAAGTCGATCTGTACCCGTCGCGTGGTCTTAGCGTGGAGGATCACGTTGGTGACCACTTCCGAGGCGAGGAGTTCAGCCGTCTCGGCGACATCAACATCGCATTCCCACGCATCTAATGCGTTACGAAGAGACTTCCGCGCGAACCGAGGGGCTTCTCTACTAGCGAGAAAGCTGTAACTTCGCCAGACGAAAGACGACACCAGCCAACCTCCCATACCGCAAGGTGGGGCCGAATCAGCTCCGACTAGCTTCCTCGGGGCTGGATCGGTGGCCCAACGCTCATTCCCAAGATTTCCGCGCCATCCGTGACCAAGGTCATCAGTTGGGCGGGACTTACCAGTTCGCGCCTCGGGTCGTTAGGCGGTCCGAATGTCAGGCAGAAAAGTTCGCCTGCGGCCCGCGTGATGGGGATGCGAAGTCCAGGAGTGGTGCTGGGTGAGTCAGGCAACGCGCCCCCCGAAGGCGGATAAGTGCACGTGTATTTCCCCCCTGCCGCTCCTCCGAGACGGCACGCGGCTGCCGCGATGAAGCGGAGAGTCAAGTGGTCACCACAAGGTGTTACCGACATGCACAAGGTAGACCTGCGCCAGTACGCATGGCAAGTGCTCAATCTGCACTGGTGCAGATTTGGTTGAGTGGTCCCGACCCGGCGAGGTCGGGCAAACTGTGTGCAGTCGACGGAGGGGAGCCAAGGATGGCGAGTACGGTACGGAGTCGCCGACTTGGCGCCGACCTGCGCAAACTGCGCGAGGCCAAGGGGCTCAAGGCTGACGCCGTCGCGCAGGACATGGGCTTCTCCAGACCGAAGCTGAGCCGCATCGAGTCGGGTGAAAACAAGGTCTCGCTCAACGACCTCCGAGCCTTGTTGCACGTGTACGGGGTGGACGACCCCGCCCAGGTCGACCACTTCGTTGCCGCGGCCAGGGAGGCGCGGAAGGCGGGGTGGTGGCAGCGGTATCTCGACTCGTTGCCTCGGGAATACGCCGACTTCATCGAGCTGGAGGCGACTGCGAAGGAGATCCGTAACTTCGAGCCGATCGTTCTTCCGGGGCTCCTTCAGACGCCTGAGTACGCTCACGCGGTCATCGGGGCCAATCCCGCGATCCTGCCTCCGGCGGACATCCAGAGCTTGGTCAAGATCAAGCTGGACCGAAGTGCGAAGTTGACGGGCGACGAACCGCCACGCCTGTGGGCGATCATCGGTGAGTCGGCAATCCGGCAGACGGTCGGAGGCGCCGCCGTGATGCTGAAGCAGCTCGCGCACCTGGAGACGATGACGGCCCTCCCGCACGTGACCATCCAAGTCCTGCCGCACAGTGCAGGTGCCCACGCTGGTCTTGCTGGAGCCTTCGTGGTCCTCCAGTTCCCCAGCGAGCGCGAGACCGACATCGTGTGCGTCGAGACCCAGACGGGAACTCTCTACATGGACGAGCCCGGTGAGCGCACCGCCTACGGCGAGATCTTTGATCACTTGAGGGCTGCGGCGAAGAACCCCGCGGACTCGTTGGACCTGATTCATCAGGTCATGAAGGAAATAAAGGGAGAAGGAACATGAGCACCCCTCGAACCCACGGCCCCTGGCGGAAGAGTTCCTACAGCGCGGCCAACGGCAACTGCGTCGAGGTAGCGCCCGCCGGCACGTATGGGATGGCCGTGCGGGACAGCAAGGACCTTGGGGCCGGGCAGCAGACCTACAGTGCAGTGCAGTGGTCCACCTTCGTCAACGCGCTGAGGAGTGGTGAGCTTGGTTAGCTGGTTCAGCAGGAATGGGCGCGCTCCCGCCGTGAGTGGCGGGAGCGCTCTTGTATCTACGCCCCGGCGTGGGCTCTGGACCGCATGACCCGCGTATGACCCGCGCGTGACCCGCAGCGGTCCGAAACGGGCGGAAACGCTGGCAACGCATGACCCATAGAATCTGTCAAGCAATACGGCGCGTTGCCAGCGTTTCCCCTGGTCAGGGGCTTAGAGTGCTGGTGCCCAAGGGAAGAGTTCAAGTCCCCCCTCGGACACTTAAGAAAACCCCAGGTAACCTGGGGTTTTTTGGTTTTCCGGCTGCTGTGGGGATCCCTGTGACCATCGTCGTCGCGCCCGGCACCGACGCCGTCGGAGCGGAAGTCCGCTCGGTAGTGTCGCCGGCGTGACACGGAGAAGGAAGCCGCCGGCATCCCCCCTGCCCCCGCGTGACGGGATCGATCCCGTGCGGGTGCGGCTGCCCCAGGACCCCGACGGAGCTTGGGGGACCGTGGGGGACTACCTGGCGTCGCGGTACGGGGTGGAGCGGGCGGCGGCGTTGCTCGCCGCGGGGGGCGTGGTGGGGGTTGAGGGGGGTGTGGACGGGGGTGAGTCCTATGAGGCGGGGCGGTATCTGTGGTTTCACCGGGGGTTCGGGGACGAGGAGCGGGTGCCGTTCGAGGTGGGGGTGGTGTGGCGGGACGAGCGGATCGTGGTCGTGGACAAGCCGCACTTCCTCGCCACCACGCCGCGCGGGCAGCACGTGCGGGAGACGGTGCAGGCGCGGTTGCGGCGGGAGCTGGGGCTGCCGGAGTTGCAGCCGGCGCACCGGTTGGACCGGCTGACCGCGGGGCTCGTGCTGTGCGTGGTGCACGCGCGGGACCGGGGGGCGTACCAGACCTTGTTCCGGAACCGACGGGTGGTGAAGGAGTACGAGGGGGTGGCGGCGTACGACCCGGGGGTCGAGCTGCCGCGGACGGTGCGGAGCCGGATCGTGAAGGAGCGCGGGGTGCTCACGGCCCGGGAGGTGGCCGGGGAGGCGAACAGCGAGAGTCGGATCGCGCTGGTGGAGCGGCGGGGCGGGCTGGGGCGGTACCGGCTGGTGCCGGTGACCGGGCGGACGCACCAGCTGCGGGTGCACATGAACGCGCTGGGGGTGCCGCTCCTGGACGATCCGCTGTATCCGGTCGTCCAGGAGTCGGCGCCGGACGACTACGCCCGGCCCCTCCAGTTGCTCGCGCGCGTGTTGGCGTTCACCGATCCGGTGACCGGTGAGCCGTTCCGCTTCGAGAGCCGGCTGGCGCTGGCTCAGTGGCCGCGCTGAATCCACTCGTCGAGGTGGGGCGCCTCCGCGGCGATGGTGGTGCCGTCGCCGTGGCCGGTGCGGACCTCGGTCGCCGGCGGCAGGGTCAGCAGCTTGCCGCGGATCGAGTCGACGATCGTGGGGAAGTGGCTGAAGGAGCGGCCGGTGGCGCCCGGGCCGCCGGCGAAGAGGGTGTCGCCGGTGAAGACGGTGGCCAGGTCGGGGGCGTACAGACAGATCGCGCCCGGGGCGTGGCCGGGGGTGTGCAGCACGGTCAGTTCCGTGCCGGCGACGGTGATCCGCTGGCCGTCGGCGAGTTCGCCGTCGGGGGCGCGGTCGGGGTGGGTCAGCTTCCACAGCGGCAGGTCGTCGGGGTGCAGCAGGATCGGCGTGCCGGTGGCGGCGGCGAGCGCGGGGGCCGCGTCGATGTGGTCGTCGTGGGCGTGGGTGCACACGATCGCCCGCAGGGTGCGTCCGGCGAGCGCCGTCTCGATGGCGGCGGCGTCGTGGGCGGCGTCGATGACGATCGCCTCCTCGTCGTCGCCGACGATCCAGACGTTGTTGTCGACGTCCCAGGTGCCGCCGTCGAGGGAGAAGGTGCCGGAGGTGACCAGGTGGTCGATGCGCGCGCTCACAGGACCACGACCGAACGCAGCACGTCGCCCTCGTGCATCCGGGCGAACGCCTGCTCGACGTCGCCGAGGCCGATGGTCTCGGTGACGAACGCCCCGAGGTCGATGCGGCCCTGCTGGTGCAGGTCGATGAGCATCGGGAAGTCCCGGGAGGGCAGGCAGTCGCCGTACCAGGACGACTTCAGCGCGCCACCGCGGCCGAAGACGTCGAGCAGCGGCAGCTCCAGCTTCATCTCGGGGGTGGGGACGCCGACGAGGACCACGGTGCCGGCGAGGTCGCGCGCGTAGAACGCCTGGCGGTACGTCTCGGGGCGGCCGACCGCCTCGATGACGACATCCGCGCCGAAGCCGCCGGTCAGCTCGCGGATCGCCTCGACGGGGTCGGTGGAGCGGGAGTTGACGGTGTGGGTGGCGCCCATCGTCTGCGCCGTCTCCAGCTTGCGGTCGTCGATGTCGACGGCGATGATCCGGGCCGCGCCGGCGAGGCGGGCGCCCACGACGGCCGCGTCCCCCACGCCGCCGCAGCCGATGACCGCCACGGTGTCGCCGCGGGTGACGCCGCCGGTGTTGATGGCGGCGCCGATGCCGGCCATCACGCCGCAGCCGAGGAGGCCGGCGACGGACGGGGCGACGGCGGGGTCGACCTTGGTGCACTGGCCCGCGGCCACCAGGGTCTTCTCGGCGAAGGCACCGATGCCGAGGGCGGGGCTCAGCTCCTTGCCGCTGTCGGCGAGGGTCATCTTCTGGCGGGCGTTGTGGGTGTCGAAGCAGTACCAGGGGCGTCCGCGCAGACAGGCCCGGCAGTGCCCGCAGACGGCACGCCAGTTGAGGACGACGAAGTCGCCGGGGGCCACGTCGGTGACGTCGGGTCCGACGGACTCCACCACGCCGGCAGCTTCGTGGCCGAGCAGGAAGGGGAAGTCGTCGTTGATGCCGCCCTGCTTGTAGTGCAGGTCCGTGTGGCAGACGCCGCACGCCTGCACCTTCACCACGGCCTCGCCCGGGCCGGGGTCGGGGACCACGATCGTCTCCACCCGCACCGGCTCGTCCTTGCCCGGTGCGATCACACCGAGGACCTGCTGAGACATCGACATCCGCCCTTCTTCGCGCTGGGGTTCCAGCACCACTATGGACCGTCGCGCGGGCGTGTCGCGGTGATCCGCACGCGCCGCACGGACTGACTGTACGGACCATCTACGGACGAGTGCGGACCGGGTGGGCAGGAGGTGCGGACCGGGGCCATCAGGTGCACTTCGGACGGTGAGCGAACGTTTCGCGCCACCTTTGGCGGAATCAGAAACTCCGGCAGAGGGCCACAAGTCATCTGCTGTGAGAGCAGTTCTCACCAAGAGCGCGAGTTTCGTGAGAAGTCAGGAAACGGGGGATGGAACATGACGGAGACGATGGAGACCGTCGGGGCACCGGCAGCGACGGAGGAGGACCTACGGGAAGCGACGGAAGCCGGCCAGGAGTTAACGCCGTTCGTGGACGCCCTGACCGTGCCGCGCATGCTGCGCCCGGCGGTCACCGAGGTCACCCAGGAGGTCGAGGTCGCCCTGCGCCCCGCCTGGGTGCGACTGCACTCGGAGCTGCCGCCGACCCTGGTGTGGGGGTACGACGGCGAGTTCCCCGGGCCGACGATCGAGGTGCGGCGCGGCCAGCGCGTCCGGATCGCCTGGACCAACCGCATCCCGCGCGGCAGCACGTACCCCGTCACCGCGGTGGAGGTGGCGCGCACCGCGGGCCAGCCCCTCCCCCACAACCGCCCGGGGCGGGACGGCGTCAAGCCCAGCGAGGACGTGGCGGCGCTGCCGGCCTGGTCGGTGACGCATCTGCACGGCGCCCAGACCGGCGGGGGGAACGACGGCTGGGCGGACAATTCCGTCGGCTTCGGCGACGCCCAGCTGTCCGAGTACCCGAACGACCACCAGGCGGTCCACTGGTGGTACCACGACCACGCGATGCACGTCACCCGCTTCAACGTGTACGCGGGCCTGGTCGGCACCTATCTGGTGCGGGACGACGAGGAGGACGCGCTCGGGCTGCCGGCCGGGGACCGCGAGGTGCCGCTGGTCCTCGCCGACCGCAATCTGGACACCGACGACGACGGCCGGCTCAACGGCCGGCTGCTGCACAAGACCGTGATCGTCGTTCCCAGCCACCCGGAGACGGGCCGGCCGGTGACGACGCCCTTCGTCGGCCCGTACTCGACGGTGAACGGCACGATCTGGCCGCATCTGGACGTGGCCCCCGACTGGTACCGCTTCCGGCTGCTGAACGCGTCGAACGCGCGCATCTACAACCTGGTCCTGGTCGACGAGGACGACCAGCCGGTGCCGGGCGTGGTGCACCAGATCGGCAGCGACGGCGGGCTGCTGCCCCGCCCGGTCCCGGTGGACTTCGCGGCCGGTGCGCCGCTGTCGGTCGCGCCCGCCGAGCGGTTCGACCTGCTGGTGGACTTCCGGAAGCTGGCCGGGCGCCGGCTGCGGCTGGTGAACAAGGGGCGCAATCAGCCCTCGGGCGTCGCGGACCTGGCGGACAACATCCCGTATCCGCAGGTCATGGAGTTCCGGGTGGGCAAGCGCGGCGGTCGTCCCGCCGAGGTGCGGGGCGGGCCGGAAGCACGGCCCGGGCCCGATGCGCGCGGCGGCTTCGTGCTGCCGAAGGTGCTCTCGGGCTCCTTCCGGCGGTACGCCCACGACGATCTGCACCACGGGCACCGGCTGGTGGTGCTCACCCCGCCCGGGACCGTCGGCGGCGGAGGGCACCCGGAGATATGGGAGATGGTCGAGGTGCCGACCGTCGATCCGCACGTCCCGGCCGCGGGCGCGCTCCAGCTCCGCGGCTCGGACGGCGCCTTGAAGACGTACCGGAGGATCTCCCGCACCTTCAACGACGGCCTGGGCTTCACCGTCGGCGAGGGGGCGTTCGAGCAGTGGTCCTTCCTCAACCTGGGCGCGCCGGTGCACCCGATGCACATCCACCTGGCGGACTTCCAGGTGCTGGCCCGGGAGTCGTACGAGGTCTCGGGCTTCGACCCGGCGCTCGGCGGCACCCGGCGGCCGGTCGCGCACGATGCCGGACGCCCCCGGGAGGTGCCGCCGAACGAGCGGGGCTGGAAGGACGTCTTCCAGGTCAGGTCGGCCGAGCTGGTGCGGGTGATGGGCCACTTCGACGGGGCGTACGGCCGGTTCATGTACCACTGCCATCTGCTGGAGCACGAGGACATGGGCATGATGCGGCCCTTCGTCGTGCTGCCGCCCGAGGTGCTGAAGTTCGACCACGGCGGAGGTCACGGCGGGCACTGACCCCTCCCCCTACGCCCGAAGGGCGTGGGGGGGGGACCCCATTGATCCAGCTGACGGCAGCGAGCAGGGCTCGTGGAGTCCGCCGACTCCACGAGCCCTGCTCGATCTACCTCACGGACGCCGGCTCAGGATCGTTCACGCTCCGCCGCGATCGCGTTCACCCGGCCGCGGACCACGTACCACCCGCCGACCAGGGCCGCGGCGATCAGCGGCAGGAACATCACGGTGGTGCGGCCGACGCCGCCACCCCACCACATCAGCACGACGACGCAGGCGAGGAAGCAGATCGTGACGATCTGGGTGTACGGGGCCCAGGGCAGCTGGTAGGAGGGCCGGCTGAGCTTGCCCTCCTTCGCACGGCGCCAGAACAGCAGGGAGCAGATCATGATCATGCTCCAGGTGCCGAGGATGCCGATGGAGGCGAAGTTGAGCACGATCTCGAACGCCTGGCCGGGCATGACGTAGTTGAGGCCCACGCCCGCGACGCCGAAGGCGGCGGTCAGCAGGACGCCGCCGTACGGCACCTGGCCCTTGTTCATCCGACCGGTGAAGCGGGGTGCGGAGCCGGCCATCGACATGGAGCGCAGGATGCGCGCGGTGGAGTACAGGCCGGCGTTGAGGCTGGAGAGCGCGGCGGTGAGCACGACCAGGTTCATCACGCCGGCGGCGCCCGGGACGCCCAGCTTGTCCATCACGGTGACGAAGGGGCTCTCGTCGCCGGAGTAGGCGGTGTACGGCAGCAGCAGCGCCAGCAGCACGACCGAGCCGACGTAGAAGATGCCGACGCGCCACATGATCGAGTTGATGGCACGGGGCATGACCTTCGCCGGGTTGGCGGTCTCGCCGGCCGCGACGCCGCAGAGCTCGACGGAGGCGTAGGCGAAGACGACGCCCTGGATCACCAGCAGCATCGGGAGCATGCCGACGGGGAAGATGCCGCCGTTGTCGGCGACGGTGCCGAAGCCGGGCTGGTGACCGCCCACGTCCTGCTGGGTGACCAGCAGGAAGATGCCGACGAGCATGAAGGCGAGCAGGGCCGCGACCTTGATGATCGCGAACCAGAACTCGGTTTCGCCAAAATACTTCACCGAGATGAGGTTCGCGGCGAGGACGACCGCGAGGGCGATGAGCGCCAGGATCCACTGTGGGACGTCGCTGAACATCGACCAGAAGTGGGCGTAGGTCGCGGCGGCCGTGATGTCGGCCACACAGGTGGTGGACCAGTTCAGGAAGTACAGCCAGCCGGCCGTGTAGGCGCCCTTCTCGCCCATGAACTCACGGGCGTACGAGACGAAGGCGCCGGACGAGGGCCGGTAGAGCACCAGTTCGCCGAGTGCGCGGACGACGAAGAAGGCGAAGACGCCGCAGACGGCGTAGGCGATCGCCAGGGAGGGGCCGGCTTCCGCGAGCCGGCCGCCGGCGCCGAGGAAGAGTCCCGTACCGATCGCACCACCGATGGCGATCATGTTGATGTGCCGGGACTTGAGGTCCTTGCTGTATCCGGCGTCTCCGGCGTCCACGTGGGTGGAGGTCTGGGGGGAGCCGGTCGCCGTGGCCCCGGCGTCCGCGTCCGCGGACGTGATGGTGCGATCACTCATGGGGGGATGGGTTCGCCTTCGTGAGGGTGCGGGGGCTGGTCGCGCGCCGGGCCCTGACTTCCGATGGGGGGACGCCAAGTACGCCGGGACATGCCTGCCCGACGACACTTCATCGACGCATGCCTGCGAACTTAGCTGTGTTCCAGGTCACTCAGCGATAGATCTGAGGGAGATCTGAGGTTGCGCACCTGTAAACCAAGGTGGCAGTAAATCACGATCTCACCGGCACGACCGACCCGGCCAACACGGCCGACCCTCGCCGGGGCGGGGCGGCCGCAGGGGAGGTCAGGCCCGGGGCGGGGCGACGACGTCGGGTGCCAGGACGTCCAGTTCGGCGAGGGCGCCCACGGTGATCTCGCGGGTGACCCGCTCGGCCCGCTCCGCGTCGCCCTCGCGCACCGCCTCGGCGACCTGCACGTGCAGGGTGACGGCCGCGGGGTCGGGGTCGTCGAACATGACCTGGTGGTGGGTGCGCCCGGTGAGGATCGCGGCCACCACGTCGCCCAGCCGCGCGAACATCTCGTTGCCGGAGGCGTTCAGCACGATCCGGTGGAAGGCGACGTCGTGCCGCAGGTACGCGTCCAACTGCTGTCCGCGCGAGGTGGCGACCATGCCGAGGGCGCACGCGGTGAGTTCGGCGCACTGCTCGGCGGTGGCGTTGCGGGCCGCGAGCCCGGCCGCGACCGGCTCGATCGCACAGCGCAGCACGGTCAGCGAGCGCAGTTGGCGGGGGCGGTCGGCGCCGGCGAGCCGCCAGCGGATGACGCGCGGGTCGTAGACGTTCCACTCCTCGATGGGGCGCACGGTCACGCCGACCCGGCGCCGGGACTCCACCAGCCGCATCGACTCCAGGACGCGGACGACCTCGCGGACCACCGTCCGCGACACCTCGAAGCGCTGGGCGATCTCGTCGGTGCGCAGCACGCTCCCCTGCGGGGACTCGCCCGCGGTGATCTCCAGGCCCAGGGTGTCCAGCACGTGTGTATGGAGGCCCTGGCCCGCTGTGGTCATGGGGCCAGCCTACGGGGCGAGGATCACACCCAATAAATATGACGTTTAGATCTCACCCTCTTGAATAAGTCATACCTAATGGGTTTCAGTGTCGCGACACCACTGTCGACACCGAGGTCGACACCGAGGTCGACACCGAGGTGGACGTCAGACAGCGAGGCACGTAGATGAGCACCCCACACGTCGTCGTGGTGATGGGCGTGGCAGGGACCGGCAAGACCACGATCGGTCCCCTGCTCGCCGCCGACCTCGGCGTCCCGTACGCCGAGGGCGACGACTTCCATCCGCCGGCGAACATCGCCAAGATGTCCGCCGGAACGCCGCTTCAGGACGCGGACCGCTGGCCCTGGCTCGATGCGATCGGGCAGTGGGCGCACGGTCGGGCGGAGCTCGGCGGGGTGGTCTCCAGCTCCGCGCTGAAGCGCTCCTACCGGGACCGGCTGCGGGCCGCCGCACCGGGCGCCGTCTTCCTCCACCTCGCCGGCGACCGCGAGCTCATCGAGCGCCGGATGGCCGAGCGCAAGGGGCACTTCATGCCGACCGCGCTGCTGGACTCGCAGTTCGCGACGCTCCAGCCGCTGGAGCCGGACGAGGCGGGCGTGACCGTCGACGTGTCCGGTACGCCGCAGGAGATCACCGCGCGGGCACTCGCCGCGCTGCGGTCCCTGGAGCGCTGACCGCTCCCGCGCGCACGCGCGCCCCCGCATCCACCGCACCCCCGTCCCCACCCGTAGATCCCCCGTACGTCTGTAAGGAACCACCGTGACCAGTCTCAGCGTCGAGACGCTGGCAGCGGACCCGCTGGCGCCGATCACCTCGGCCGGCAACGCCCAGCTCGGCATCGCCGTGCTCGCCGGCATCGCCGTCATCGTGCTGCTCATCACCAAGTTCAAACTGCACGCCTTCCTGGCGCTGACCATCGGGTCGCTGGCGCTCGGGGCCTTCGCGGGCGCGCCGCTCGGCAAGGCCATCGAGTCCTTCTCCAAGGGCCTCGGCTCCACGGTCGCCGGCGTGGGCGTGCTCATCGCGCTCGGGGCGATCCTCGGCAAGCTCCTCGCCGACTCCGGCGGCGGTGACCAGATCGTCGACACCATCCTCGCCAGGGCGAAGGGCTCGACGATGCCCTGGGCGATGGTGCTGATCGCCTCGGTGATCGGGCTGCCGCTCTTCTTCGAGGTCGGCATCGTGCTGCTGATCCCGGTGGTGCTGATGGTCGCCAAGCGCGGCAACTACTCCCTGATGCGGATAGGCATCCCGGCGCTGGCCGGTCTGTCGGTGATGCACGGACTGATCCCGCCGCACCCCGGTCCGCTGGTCGCGATCGACGCGCTCGACGCCAACCTGGGCGTCACGCTCGGCCTCGGCGTGCTGGTCTCCATCCCCACCGTGATCATCGCCGGCCCGCTCTTCGCCAAGTACGCGGCCCGCTGGGTGGACATCCCGGCGCCCGAGACGATGATCCCGGCCCGGCCCTCGGAGGAGCTGGACCGGCGCCCCGGCTTCGGCGCGACCGTCTTCACGGTGCTGCTGCCCGTCGTCCTGATGCTGTCGAACGCGCTCGTCGAGATCGTCGTCGACGACCCGTCGAACCCGGTGCAGAAGGTCACGGACGTGATCGGCTCGCCGCTGATCGCGCTGCTGGCCGCGGTCCTCGTCGGACTCTTCACGCTGGGCCGCGCCGCGGGCTTCACCAAGGAGCGGATCTCCTCCACCGTCGAGAAGTCGCTCGCCCCGATCGCGGGCGTGCTGATGATCGTGGGTGCCGGTGGCGGTTTCAAGCAGACCCTGATCGACGTCGGCGTCGGACAGATGATCCTGGACTTCTCCGAGGACTGGGCGATCCCGACGCTGCTGCTGGCCTGGCTGATCGCGGTGGCCATCCGACTGGCGACCGGTTCGGCGACCGTGGCGACGATCTCCGCGGCAGGTCTGGTGGCGCCGCTGGCCACCGGGATGTCGACGACCGAGTCGGCGCTGCTGGTGCTGGCGATCGGCGCGGGCTCCCTCTTCTTCAGCCACGTCAACGACGCCGGTTTCTGGCTGGTGAAGGAGTACTTCGGCATGAACGTCGGCCAGACGATCAAGACCTGGTCGGTGATGGAGACGATCATCTCGGTCGTCGGCATCGTCTTCATCCTGCTGCTGTCGCTGGTGCTGTAGGCACGGGAGCCGGAAGCGTCGGACGTCCCGCGGTGGGGTGGCCCACCGCGGGACGTCCGCATGTCGTACCGAGTACGGCCAGGGCGACGGGCCCGCTCAGCCCACCGCCTTCGCCGCGGCCCGTCCCGCCGCGCGGCCCGAGAAGAGGCAGCCGCCGAGGAAGGTGCCCTCCAGGGAGCGGTAGCCGTGGACGCCGCCGCCGCCGAAGCCGGCCGCCTCGCCCGCCGCGTACAGACCGCTCACCGGGGCGCCGTCCTCGCCCAGCACCCGGGACGACAGATCGGTCTCCAGACCGCCCAGCGACTTGCGGGTGAGGACGCTCAGACGGACCGCGATCAGCGGCCCGGCCGCCGGGTCGAGGATGCGGTGCGGCGCGGCCGTGCGGATCAGCCGGTCGCCGAGGTACCTGCGCGCGCCGCGCACCGCCGTCACCTGGAGGTCCTTGGTGAAGGGGTTGCGGATCTCACGGTCCCTGGCCTCGATCTCCCGGCGCAGCTCCGCCTCCTCGATCAGCGGTTCCCCGGTGAGCGCGTTCATGCCGCGGACCAGCGCGGCGAGGTCCTTCTCGACGACGAAGTCCGCGCCGTGCTCCATGAAGGCCCGGACCGGCCCCGGCACGTCGGTGCGGGCGCGGTCGAACACCCCGCGCACCGACTTCCCCGTCAGGTCCGGGTTCTGCTCGGATCCGGAGAGGGCGAACTCCTTGCCGATGATCTTCTGGTCGAGCACGAACCAGGTGTGGTCGTACCCCGACTTCACGATGTGTTCGAGGGTGCCGAGGGTGTCGAAGCCGGGGAAGAGGGGGACGGGCAGCCGCCGGCCGCGCGCGTCCAGCCAGAGCGACGAGGGCCCGGGCAGAATGCGGATGCCGTGCCGGGCCCAGATCGGGTTCCAGTTCTCGATGCCCTCGGTGTAGTGCCACATCCGGTCGCGGTTGACGTGGCTGGCGCCGGCGCGCTCGGCGATGCCGAGCATCAGTCCGTCGACGTGGGCGGGCACGCCGGAGAGCAGCTTGCGCGGCGGGGCGCCGAGGCGGCCGGGCCACTGGGCGCGGACCAGTTCGTGGTTGCCGCCGATGCCGCCCGAGGCGACGATCACGGCCTGGGCGCGGAACTCGAAGGCGCCCACGACCTCACGGCTGCTGGCGGTGCCGCGTTCGGCGTCCGAGGGCTCCAGCACCTCGCCGCTGACGGTGTCGAGGACGCCCCCGTTGGTGCCGAGGCCGGTGACCCGGTGCCGGAACGCCGGGCGGACCAGCCCGCGGGCCATGCCCTCGCGCACCCGCTGCTCGAAGGGGGCGACCAGGCCGGGTCCGGTGCCCCAGGTGATGTGGAAGCGGGGCACCGAGTTGCCGTGTCCGGTGGCGTCGTAGCCGCCGCGTTCGGCCCAGCCGACGACGGGGAAGAACCGCACGCCCCGCTGGCGCAGCCAGGCCCGTTTCTCGCCCGCCGCGAAGTCGACGTACGCCGCGGCCCACTGGCGGGGCCAGCGGTCCTCCTCGCGGTCGAAGCCGGCCGTGCCGAGCCAGTCCTGGTAGGCGAGGTCCCGGCTGTCCCTGATCCGCATGCGGCGCTGCTCGGGCGAGTCGACCAGGAACAGCCCTCCGAAGGACCAGTGGGCCTGACCGCCCATCGACCGTTCGGGCTCCTGGTCGAGGAGGATGACCGTGCGCCCGGCGGCGACGAGTTCGGCAGTGGCCACCAGCCCCGCGAGCCCCGCCCCGATCACGATCACGTCAGCGTCGTACGCCATGGATTCCACCCTTGTCCGATGTCGGTCCCGATCCTCGGTACGGCCCGGTAACAAGTCAACGGGTCGGGCGCCGCGCCCCGGTGGTGGAATGGGGCCATGAGCTCTGACCAGGAATGGATCGACGTCGTCGACGCCGCGGACGCGGTCGTCGGACAGGCCACCCGGGGCGAGGCGTACGCCCCCTACGCCTAGAAGGCGTGGGGGGACCCCCATGGGCTGTGCCACCGCGTCACGTTCGTGCTGGCGCGCGACGAGCGCGACCGGATCTTCGTCCACCGTCGAACGGCGACGAAGCAGGTGCACCCGGGGATGTACGACATGTTCGTCGGCGGTGTGGTCGGCGCCGGCGAGTCCTACGACGACGCGGCGCTGCGGGAGGCCGAGGAGGAGTTGGGCGTCACCGGACTGCCCCGCCCGACCAGGCTGTTCACCTTCCTCTACCAGGGCGACGACGGGCAGTCGTGGTGGTCGGCGGTGTACGAGGTGCGCTGTGCGCTCCCGGTGCAGCCGCAGCAGGAGGAAGTGGACTGGTACGCCTTCCTGCCCGAGGAGGAGGTCGAGCGGCGGCTGACCGAGTGGGCGTGGGCCCCGGACAGTCTGGCGGCCTGGCCGCGGCTGCGGCGCGCCACCCATGAGGCGGGGAGCGCAAGAGGTCCGGGAGGTGGCGAGCACCACTGAGCCACTTGATCGCCCCGCGAGTATCGTGCGAAAAATGAGGGACTTGGTGCGCAGCGTACGGATGTGGTTCGCGCCCGAACGGGTGCGGCAGGAGGGGACCACCCCCGACTACCGCTTCTCGCTCGCCAACGAGCGGACCTTCCTCGCCTGGCTGCGCACCGCGCTCGCGCTGATCGCCGGCGGCTTCGCGGTGGACCAGTTCCTGCCGGACCTGGACTGGGCGGTGCGGGCGGGGCTGGCGCTGGCGCTGCTGGCGACCGGGGTGGTGTGCGCGCTGCGGGCGGTGAACCACTGGGTGCGGTGCGAGCGGGCCATGCGGCGCGGTGAGGACCTGCCGGTGTCCCGGCTGCCGGCGCTGCTCAGCCTGGTGATAGCCCTGGTCGCGGTGGTGATGGTGGTCGTGGTGGCGTTCGGCTGGGAGGGCGGGCGGTGACGGCCGCGGCGGGCGGGGCGGGCGGACCGGCGCCGGAGCGGGATCCGGGGCTCCAGCCGGAGCGGACCCGGTTGGCCTGGCGGCGTACGACCCTGGCGTTCACGGTCGTGGCGGTGCTGGCGGCCCGGCAGACCGCGATCGGGGGCGCGGACCTCGTGGGTCTGCTGGGCTTCTTCCTCGCGCTGCTGGTGTGGTTGGCCTTCCTCGGGGTGGCGCAGCAGCGGATAAGGGTGCTGAAGGCGGACGTGCGCCCGCCGGTGATGTCGCACCGCGGGGCCCTGGCCGCGGCGGGGTGCGCGGTGGCGCTCGCGGCGGCTGCGGTCGCGGTCGTCCGCTGAGCCGCCCCCTCCGGGGGCTCAACTCTCCCCGCCCGCCCGGACACTGGACGACATACCGACCGGTCGGTCATCATCGACGGGTCCTGTTCTTCCGCCCGTCGGAGGTGTTCAGATGAGCTCCGTACCCCCGCCAGGACTCGACCCCGAGAAGCTGCGCGGCCTCCTCGACCGCGAGCGGCCGGGGCTGGTGAGCGGGCCGCTCGGCGCCCGGCTGATCGAGGGCGGGCGGTCGAACCTCACATACCGCATCACCGACGGCACCGGCCGTTGGGTCGTCCGCCGCCCGCCGCTGGGCCACGTCCTCGCCACCGCGCACGACATGAAGCGCGAGCACCGGGTCATCAGCGCCCTGCACCCCACGTCCGTGCCGGTGCCGGAGCCGGTGCTGCTGTGCGAGGACGAGACCGTCATCGGAGCGCCGTTCTACGTGATGGAGTACGTGCCGGGCACCCCGTACCGCACCGCCGACGAACTGGCCGCGCTCGGCCCCGAGCGCACCCGCGCCACCGTGTTCGGGCTGGTCGACGCGTTGGTGGAGCTGCACTCGGTCGACCCCGCGGCCGTGGGGCTCGACGGCTTCGGCCGCCCCGACGGCTTCCTGGACCGCCAGCTGCGGCGGTGGGGCAAGCAGCTCGCCGCCTCCCGCAGCCGGGACCTGGCGGGCATCGACGACCTGCACGCCCGGCTCGGCCGCGCGCTGCCGCGCTCCCCCGCGCCCGCGGTGGTCCACGGCGACTACCGTCTCGACAACGTCCTCGTCGGGCCCGACGACCGGATCCGCGCGGTGCTCGACTGGGAGATGTCCACCCTCGGCGATCCGCTCACCGACCTCGGGCTGCTGGCGATGTACAGCGCGGAACTCCCGGTCCAGGGCGCCCCGATCAGCACCACCGCCGCCGCGCCGGGCCACCCCCCGGTGGACGAGATCGTGGCGCGCTACGCGCAGCGCTCCGGCCGCGACGTCTCGGACGTCTCCTGGTACACGGCGTTCGCGTGGTTCAAGCTCGCCGTGATCCTGGAGGGCATCCACTACCGCTACACCCTCGGGCAGACCGTCGGCGCGGGCTTCGACCGGATCGGCGAGCTGGTGCCCGTCTTCATCGCCCGCGGACTGACCACGCTTCAGGACGACTGACCGCCCTCCAGGAAGGCTGACGAGCCGTGGACTTCGCTTTCGACGCGCGCACCGAGGAACTGCGGGAGCGCCTCCTCGCCTTCATGACCGACCACGTGCACCCCGCCGAGTCGATCGCCGAGGAGCAGCGCGCCGCGCTCGCCTCGCCGTGGCTGACGCCGCCGGTCGTGGAGGAGCTGAAGGCCGAGGCCCGTCGGCAGGGCCTGTGGAACCTCTTCCTCCCGGACGCCGAGCTGGGCGCGGGCCTGACGAACCTTCAGTACGCGCCGCTCGCGGAGATCACCGGCCGCAGCCCGCACCTCGCCCCCACCGCGCTGAACTGCGCCGCGCCGGACACCGGGAACATGGAGGTGCTGGCGCAGTTCGGCGATCCCGCGCAGCGCGAGCAGTGGCTGGAGCCGCTGCTCGCGGGCGAGATCCGGTCCGCGTTCGCGATGACCGAGCCGGAGGTGGCGTCCTCGGACGCGACGAACGTGCGCACCCGCATCGAGCGGGTCGGCGACGCGTACGCCGTCAACGGCCGCAAGTGGTACATCTCCGGTGCGATGAACCCGAACTGCAAGGTCTTCGTCGTCATGGGCAAGACCGCCCCGGACGCCGCCGACGTGCGCCGGCAGCAGTCGATGGTGCTGGTGCCCAGGGACACGCCGGGGGTGCGCGTGGTGCGCGCGATGCGGGTGTACGGATACGAGGACCACGCGCACGGCGGGCACGCCGAAGTCGTCTTCGACGACGTGCGGGTGCCGGTGGCGAACCTGATCGGCGAGGAGGGCGGCGGCTTCGCCATCGCGCAGGCGCGGCTGGGGCCGGGGCGGATCCACCACTGCATGCGGCTGATCGGGATGGCCGAGCGGGCGATCGAGCTGATGTGCCGGCGGGCGGCGTCCCGCACCGCGTTCGGGAAGCCGATCGCCGCGCAGGGCGTGGTGCAGGAGTGGATCGCCGACGCCCGGGTGACGGTCGAGCAGCTGCGGCTGCTGGTGCTGAAGACGGCGTGGCTCATGGACACCGTGGGCAACCGCGGGGCGCACGCCGAGATCCAGGCGATCAAGATCGCGACACCGCGGGCGGTGGTCGACGTGCTGGACCGGGCCGTGCAGATCCACGGTGCGGGTGGGGTGAGCCAGGACTTCCCGCTGGCGGAGCTGTGGGCGGCGGCGCGCACCCTGCGGCTGGCGGACGGCCCGGACGAGGTGCACCAGCGCTCGCTGGCCCGCCGCGAGCTGCGGCGGTACGCGTAGCGGGCGGCCGGGGCGCCGTCCGCCCGCGGGGCGGTGTGCGAGCCAGCCCCGTCCGCCGGGCGGCGCGCTTGGCTGCGCTCACCTTGCGCCTCGGGACGAACCCGCCGTCCCCCACGGAAGCGTTGGTCTCCACGGCCCGGCGGTGGGCTTGTCGCACAGTTCCCCGCGCCCCTGAACCCCCGTCCGCCTGCGGCCCGGTGGGTGGTTTCCGGGGGACCCCAGCGCCCCTGACTCGCTTCCCCCGTCATTCGCCTGCGGGCTGAGGTCAGGGTCTTGAGGGGCGCTGGGGTCCCCCATGCCCTCTCGCACAGGGGGCGGAACCGCGCGGGACCCGGGCCCGGGGCGGGGCGGACCCGGTCAGTTCGCGACGCCGATGACCTGCCGCACCGTTTGGGGGTCGTCGACGGCCGTGAGGATCGCGTGGGCCAGGTCCGCCCGGCTCACCTCGTGGCCGCGGGGCACGGCGCCGCCGATCGTGGTGCGGTACGCGCCCGTCCGCGGGCCGTCCGTCAGCCGGGGCGGCCGGACCAGCGTCCAGTCCGTGGCGCTGGCCCGGATTTCGCGTTCCATCACTCCGAGGTCCGCGTACACGTCCTTGAACACCCGGCCCACCAGCGGCCACACCACGGCGCGGTACAACAGCCCCTCGCCCTCGGGCAGCGGCCCGACGGGGGCGGCGCTCACCGCGACGTAGCGCCGTACGCCCTCGGCGTCGAGCGCTTCGAGGATCGCGCGGGCGCCCGCGGAGGCGATGCCCGCGGCCTTGTTGTTGGGGGCGCCGAGGCCCGACAGCACCGCGTCGCGGCCCGCGACCACCGGACGCAGCGCCGCCGCGTCGGTCACGTCGGCCACCACCGCCACCGTCAGTCGCTCGTGCTCCCGCTCGGGCAGCCGGTCCGGGTTGCGCACGACCGCCGTGACCTCGTGACCCGCGTCCAGCGCCTGGCGCACGAGCTGCTGGCCGGTGCCGCCCGTGGCCCCGAAGACCGTGTACCGCACGTCATACCTCCGATGACAGGGGTGGTGGGTAAGTACTCACTCACCTTTAGGATGAGTGAATGTCCGCTCCGAAGTCAACGCGTCCCACCCGCGAACGGATCGTCGACGCCGCGGAGCACCTGCTGCGTTCGGTCGGTCTGGCCCGCACCACCACCAAGGAGATCGCCCGCGAGGCCGGCTGCTCGGAGGCGGCGCTCTACAAGCACTACCGCAGCAAGGAAGAGATCTACGTCCGGGTCCTCAAGGACCGGCTGCCCCGGCTCAACCCGCTGTTGGAGGAGTTGCGCCGGGACCCGGGCGACCTCGGCGTGGAGCGCAACCTGATCCGCATCGCCGAGCACGCCGTCCGCTTCTACGAGCAGAGCCTGCCCATCACGGCCTCGCTCTTCGCCGAACCCGCGCTCAGGAAGCGGCACTTCGAGGGCGTACGGGAGCTGGGCCAGGGCCCCCACGTCCCGCTCGTGGCCCTCGCCGGCTATCTGCGGGCCGAGCGCGACCGCGGCGCGCTGCGGCCGGACGCCGACCCGGAGGCCGCGGCCACCCTGCTCCTCGGCGCCTGTTCCCAACGCGCCTTCGTGTACGACGCGTCGGAGGGCATGCCGCCGCCGCAGCCGGTGGAGGAGTTCGCCGCCGGATTGGCCCGGACCCTGCTCGGGGGGCTGCTCCCCGCGCCCGCGCCGGGCGCGGGGCCGACGGCGTAGCGACGCGGCGTCAGGGGCGCAGGGCGCGCATCAGCAGGTCCGCCAGGTGGTCCGCGACCTGCCGTTTGGTCAGGGGCCCGTCGGGGCGATACCAGGTCGACAGGTGGTGCACGGACCCGAAGTGGTAGTCCACCACCAGGTCGGCGGGGGTCGCCGTGGCGAAGACCCCGCTGCGCTGGCCCTCCTCCACCAGCGCCCGGAAGCGCTCGTGGTAGCGCCGGCGTTCGGCGCGCACCTGCTGGTGCTTCGCGGGCGAGAGGTGGTGCATGGAGCGGAAGAAGATGTGGGCGTCGGCGAGGTTGTCGATGGTGGTGACCACGACGTCCGCGGCGGCGGCCCGCAGCCGCGCCTCCACCGGCTCGTCGGCGTCCGCGAAGGCGTCCAGGCGCTCCTGCTGGAGGCGGAGCATCCGCCCGTAGACCTCCTGGAGCAGGTCCTCCTTGGAACCGAAGTAGTGGTACAGGGCCCCCTTGGTGACGCCGGCCGCCTCCACGATCTCCTGCACGGACGTGCGGTCGTACCCCTGCTCGGCGAAGAGCCGGGTGGCGGTGGCCAGCAGCTTCTGCGGGACGGGGGTCTCCTCCCCGTCCGTGGTCCTGGCCATCGGGCCACCCACCTCTCCTCCGGCACCTGCCGGTGCCGCGCTACGGATCCTGCGCGGCGCCCCGTCGGACGTCGAACGTCCCCGGAGCCCGCGGAACGATCTTCCCATTGTCCGTCGGGAGCGGCTGCCGCCGGTGCGCGGCGGGGGCCGGGGCGGGTCACGCGGGGCCGGCCGACCGCTCCTCCCAGGCCCGCTGCACCTCGTTCATCCCGTCGAGCCAGGCTTCCGGGTCCGCCGCCCGGGCCCGGTAGTACTCCGCCACCTCCGGGTGGGGCAGGATCAGGAAGCGGTCGGCCGCGATGCCGGCCATGACGGCGTCCGCGACCGCCGCCGGCTCGATGGCGTGCGGCGCGAGGATCATCTCGCCCAACTCCCCGGCCTCGGTCATCATGTTCGTCCGCACCCCGCCGGGACAGACGGCGTGCACCTTCAGGCCCCGGTGACGGTAGGTGAGGGAGAGCCATTCGGCGAAGGAGTACGCGGCGTGCTTGGAAGCGGTGTAGGGGGCCGCACCGAGCATGGCGAGGAGCCCCGCCGCGGAGACCGTGGAGACGAACCGGCCGCTGCCGCGCTCCAGCCAGTCGGGCAGCAGCGTGCGCACGGCCCGTACGTGCGCCATCAGATTGACGTCCCAGGCCGCGGACCAGACGCCCTCGTCCTCGGCGAAGGGGTCGCCGATCGCGGCGACCCCGGCGTTCGCGCAGTAGACGTCGACGGTGCCGCCCAGCGCGTCGCGCGCGGCGGCGGCGATCGTGGAGGCATCACCGGGCAGGGCCCTCGCGCCCAGGGCGGCGGCGACGGCACCCGCCTTCTCGGCGTCGACGTCGTTGACGACCAGCCGGGCACCCTCGGCCGCGAACCGGCGGGCGAGCGCGGCGCCGATGCCCCCGCCCGCGCCCGTGACCACCACGGTCGCACCCCGCAACTGGCTCATGGGAACCGCCCTTCTCCGTGTTCGACCTGACGTCCGTTCACCGAGCGGGGACATGCTAAGCAGTCGGTATGTGCGGGGGAAGAGGTCGGTCGGTCGCGTCCCGCCCGCGACTCCTCGCCCCGTCCGCTGATCGTTCCCTATCCCGGGCGGGCCGTGGGCACTAGCGTGCGTGACCTTGACGGAGCACGCGCCGCAGCGCGCACCGGACCGAAGGAGTCGCATGAGACCGTCGCATCTGTCGAGGAGGAACCTGCTGGCCGCGGGCGGTGTCGCCGGCGCGCTCGTCGCCGCCGGACCGGCCGCCAACGCGGACGAGAAGAAGCGCGGGCGCCGGCTGCGCACCGGCTTCGACCGGCTCGCGGCGGGCGGATACGCGCAACTGGCCGGCCAGCGCGTCGGCGTGGTCACCAACCCGACCGGCGTCAGCTCCGACGTACGGCACGTCGTGGACGTGATGCACGGCGACGACCGGGTGGACCTCACCGCGGTCTTCGGACCCGAACACGGCTTCCGCGGCACCGCGCAGGCGGGCGGTTCCGAGGGGCGCCACGACGACCCGGCGACCGGGCTGCCCGTGTACGACACGTACCAGAAGTCCGGCCAGCCGCTGGCGGACGTGTTCACCGCGTCCGGCGTGGACACCGTCGTCTTCGACATCCAGGACGCGGGTGCGCGCTTCTACACGTACATCTGGACGCTCTTCGACTGCATGGAGTCGGCGGCGCTCGCGCGGAAACGGTTCGTCGTGCTGGACCGGCCGAATCCGATCACGGGCCGGGCGGCGCTCGGGCCGGTGCTGGACCCGCGGTTCGCCTCCTTCGTGGGCCGCCGGCCCATCTCCCAGGTGCACGGGATGACGGTCGCGGAACTCGCGCTCCTCTTCAACGGCGAGTTCCTCACCGACCGGCCGGTGGAGTTGGAGACCGTGCGGATGTCGGGCTGGCGGCGCTCCGACTTCTTCGACGACGGCGGGCTGCCGTGGGTGCCGCCGAGCCCCAACATGCCGACGCCCGAGACGGCACTGGTGTATGCGGGCACCTGTCTGTTCGAGGGGACGCAGCTGTCGGAGGGGCGGGGCACCACCCGGCCCTTCGAACTGCTGGGCGCGCCGGGCGTGGACTGGCGGTGGGCGGAGGCGGCGAACGGGCTGGGGCTGCCCGGGGTGCGCTTCCGCGAGGCGTACTTCACCCCGACGTTCAGCAAGCACCAGGGCAAGACGGTCGGCGGGGTGCAGGTCCACGTCCACGACCGGGCGTCGTTCGACCCGGTGCGCACCGGCATCGGGCTGCTGGTGACGGCCCGTCGCACCTGGCGCGAGTTCGCCTGGCTGGCCTCCAATCCGACCTGGATCGACAAGCTCACGGGCTCGGCGACGGTCCGCACGGCGATCGACGCGGGGGCGGGGACGGACGAGGTCGTGGGCGCCTGGCAGCAGGAGCTGGCCGCCTTCCGAGCGGTGCGCAAGAGGTACTTGAGGTACTGACCCGACCGCTGCCCGGGGGTTTGCTCCACCTCCGGGCGGGGGGTCAGCCGTCTGGTGGGGGCCGCGGCCCGTGCGGATCCTTGGATCATGGATGTGACACGACGTACCGGACCGCTCCCCCGCCCGCGCCCGGGGCTGCACCTGCCGCGCCGGGGGTTCACCGCGCTCGCGTTCGGGGCCGTGCTGGCGACCACGGTGACGGGGACCGCGTCGGCCGCGGCCCCCTCCCCGGCGCAGCAGGGCGCGCCCGATCGCACCGTGGCCGCCCTGCGGCGGGCGGCGCACCCGCTCACCGACCTGCGTCCGCTCGCCCGGATGGTCGGCTCGGCCCGGATCGTCGGCGTGGGCGAGGCGACCCACAGCTCCGGCGAGTTCTTCCGCACGAAGCACCGCGTCTTCCGCCACCTGGTGGAGGAGCGGGGCTTCCGCGCCTTCTCCCTGGAGGCGAACTGGAGCGCGGGCCTGCGGCTCGACGACTACGTGCTGCACGGCCGGGGCGACCTGCGGCGCATCATGCAGGAGGAGTTCCAGAACTCCTACCGGTCGTGGCACACCCGGGAGTACGAGGACCTGCTGCGCTGGATGCGGCAGTACAACCTCCGCCATCCGAACGACCCCGTGCACTTCACCGGGAACGACATCGGCTACGCGGGCCCCGAGCTCTTCGACCGGGTGACCGGGTACGTCGCCGAGCACCACCCCGCGCTGCTGCCGCGGTTCCGGGAGCTGTACGCGGCCTCCCGGCCGACGGGCTCGGTCGACGCGACGATGACGGCGTACCTGAAGCGGCCGTTGGCCGAAAGGCGGGCCATGTCCGCCGACGTCCACGAGGCGCTGGTGCTGCTGGAGCGCCAGCGTCCCGGCGCCGGGACCGACGCCGGGGAGCGCGCCTGGACGCTTCAGCACGCCCGGGTGATAGCCCAGGTCGGCGCCTTGTACACGCATGACTTCACCACCCCGGAGGGCACCCGGCAGTCGATGCTCCACCGGGACCGGATCATGGCCGAGAACACCGTGTGGTGGCATCGGCAGACGGGCCAGAAGGTGGTGCTCTCCGCGCACAACGCACACGTGGGGTACGCGTCACCGCAGCCCGACCAGTACCCCAAGATGCAGGGGGCGTTCATCCGGGACGCGATCGGACGCGGTTATGTGACCGTGGGATTCACCTTCGGCCAGGGCTCGTTCAACGCGTCCGACCTGACCGACCCGGCGGAACCGGTGCGGAAGTTCACCGTGGGCCCGGCCGGGCCCGGCAGCAACGAGGAGGTCCTGGAGCGGGTGGCGCGCCGCGACTACTACCTCGATCTCCGTACCGCTCCCCCGGCGGCCCGGGCGTGGGCGGACCGCGCCCGCCCCACCCGGAGCATCGGCACCGCCTGGCCCGTCCCGGCGGACCCGACGCGGCTGCTGGGGACGTACGACGTACTGGCCCACCTCCCCCGCGTCACGGCGGCCGACCTGATCTGATCGATCACGTCCGAGGTATGGCCGGCCCCCTCCTTGCGCAGGATCCTGCTATCGGATTCGGCTGGGGAGGGGGCGCTCGTGGTGTGGATGGACGTGGGGCCTTATCAGGACATCACCTTCGACAAGGACGGTGACGTCGATCCGGAGCAGCGGGACCGGCTGTTGGGGGTGGAGGCGACCGACGTGGTGGTGTTCGCGCATGGCTGGAACACCTCCCCCGCGGTCGCCGAGCGGCTGCACTCCGCCTTCTTCGCGTACTTCCCCGGATTCGTCGGCCCGGGGGTGCGGCTCGGGTACGCCGGGGTGGTCTGGCCGTCGATGAAGTTCGGCGACGAACCGCCGCCCGAACTGCCGGGCGCCACGGTCCGGGCCGTGCCGTCGGCCGGCCTGGACGCGGCCAGCCGGCACGCGCTCGCCGGGCTCTTCCCCTGGCACTCGGGCGCGGTCGCCCGGCTCGGCGAGCTGCTCGACGAGCGGCCGGCGTCGGCGTCGGCGGTGGCGGAGTTCGGGCGGCTGGCCCGACGGCTCGCGGAACCGCCGGCCGGCGGACTGGAGACGTCCTGCTTCACGGACGACCTGCCCGGTGACGAACAGGGCCCGCCCGCGGTGCTGTTCGAGGACCCGATCGCCTTCTCCCGACGGCTCGCGCACGCGCTGGCGAAGGTCGACGACGGCGCGCGGCCCGGGCCCGTCCCGGCCTTCGGCTTCGACCCGCCCGACGGGTGGGACGGCCTGTGGCGGGGCGCGAAGGAGCTGCTGCGGCAGAGCACGTACTACGCGATGAAGCGCCGGGCCGGCACGGTCGGGGAGCTGGGGCTCGGGCCGCTACTCGCCCAGCTCGCCCGCTCGCGCCCGGCGCTGCGGATCCATCTGGTGGGCCACAGCCAGGGCGCGCGCCTGGTCGCCTTCGCCCTGCGCGGGCTGCCCGACGGGGTGCGCACGGTGAAGTCGGTGACTCTGCTCCAGGGCGCGTTCTCGCACTACGCGTTCGCCCACAGCCTGCCGCACGCGGCCGGCCGCTCCGGCGCCCTGCGCTCGATGGAACAGCGGGTCGACGGGCCGGTGGTGGCCTGCCACTCCCACCACGACACCGCGCTCGGCACCTTCTACCCGATCGCCTCCGGGCTCGCCCGCGACGACCGCACCGCCCGCCTCGACGCGGCCCCCGGTACGGCCGCGCCGCTGCCCTTCCCGGATCCGGGCCCGCGCTGGTGGGCCCTCGGCCACGACGGGTTCCGCGCGGCGCCGCACGCGACGCGGCTCACCCTGGCCGACGCGCTGGCCCGGGGGCTGCCGCGGACGGGCTGCGTCAGCGTGGACGCCTCCTCGGTGGTGCGCCGCGGCGGCCCACCGTCCGGTGCGCACAACGACGTGTGCCATCCGGAGCTGGCGCACGTCGTCGTGCAGGCGGGCCGCCTCGGGGCGTGATCCGGCGGGCCGCGCCGTCAGCGGTGGGCGGGGAACTCGACGACCTGTTGGTACGTCGGCCGGTTCTGCCAGTGGACCGTCGGGTGGGTGATGCCGCCCATCGGCCGGTGCACGATCGCGTCCGCGCACCACTGGTCGCCCGCGGCACAGCTCGCGTCCCCGGGGTACACCTGCGCCGGGGGGAGCGCCGCGGCCTGCTTGAGGGTGGTCAGGAGCACGTCGCGGCAGGCGGCGAGGGTGCCGTTGCCGCAGTACTCCGCGCCCAGCGGCGACCGGACGGGGCGGTCCAGCACCCGACGCAGATCCTTGTCGACATATCCCCACCAGCCGTACTGGAAGGCGGAGCCGCCGTGGGCACCGGTCGGGCCGTGGGCGGCGCCCGGCGACTCGTCCACGGCGAGGTTCGCGGTCAGGGCCCGGTACAGCGCGGTGCCGAGCCCGGGTTCGAAGACGCCTTGGACCAGCCGGGGCCACCAGGCGTCCAGCACCCGGATGGCATCGGCGTGCGGATAGCTGCGCGAGCCGGGCGCCGACTCCTTGCGCCGGGCACCGGCCGCGCGCCAGGCGTCCAACTGTTGGATCACGGCGTCCAGTCGGGGGTCGGCGACCGGCTGGGAGCGCAGCACGGCCAGCAGCACGGGCAGCACCTGCTCACCGCGCAGATCGGTGACGGCGGCCTCGGCCATCGCCCGGGTGAGCGAGGCACGGGTGACCCCGCCGGCCGCCACCAGCCCGGCGACCCGGTCGTCGAGCAGATCGCCCCGGTGCACGGAGCCGAACCCGAAGGCCGCGGCGGCGAAGTCCTTGGCCTGCTTGTTGTTCCACGAGACGTAGTAGTCCTGGCCGACGGACTGGGGGTGCTGGGCGAAGGGCGTGTACGCGGCGGTGTTGGCGGTCGGGTCGAAGTCGCGCCACTCGTTGGCCCGGTCGGCGGCGACGGGCAGCGCCGGGTCGACGTCGGGCGCCCGCACGGGGTTGTCGCCGCTGTTGAAGTAGGCGGCGGTGCGGGAGTCGGCGTAGAACCAGTTGAAGGCGTAGCCGATCTCGGCCGCGGCCCGCTGGAAGGAGCGGGCGTCGGTGACGTGGGAGGGGTCGTTCAGCATCTGGAAGCCGATGATGGAGTCGGCTTCGTGGCGGTAGGTGGTGCGCAGCGAGGTGTACGCGACGGGCTTGCCGCCCACCGTGGCGCGATGGGTGACCAGGCCGTACGTGGTGCGCCAGACCTGCATCCGGTAGGAGCCGGCGGCGGTGGAGTCGGCGACGGAGGGCCGCCAGGCGTTGCGGCGCTCCAGCTTCTCCATCGGGGTGCAGGCGCCCCGGAACAGGTAGTGGGTGGCGTCCTTGCCGGGGGCGGCGCCGTCGGGCGCGCACAGGTCCACGGCGTACACGTCGGTGATGTCCTGGAGGGCGGAGGTGGCGGACCACGCGTAGTCCTTGCCGCGGCCCATCTGCACGTACATCCCGACGCCGGCGAAGGCGACGCCGCGGGCGGAGATGCCGGGCCCCTGGAGCTCCTGGAGCATCATCAGCTGGGGGGCGAAGTAGCCGGTCTGGGGGCCGAAGACGGCGACGGGGCTGCCGCTCGCGGTGTGCGCGCCGGAGACGAGGAGGGCGTTGGACATGCCCTTCTTCGGGTCCAGGCTGCCGGGCGGCAGGACGCCGTCGTCGAACATCCCCTGGGCGGGGCGCAGCGCCTTCGGGGCGCGGACGGGGTCCTTGGCCGCGGCGCGCGGGCCGCTGGTGACGGCCGAGCCGGTGCGGTCGTGCACCAGTTGCTCCGGGACGACGGAGCCGGGGTCGGGCAGTGCGGTGCCGCGCGGGCTCGCGGGCTTTTGCGCGTACGGGAAGCTCGTGCCGTCGTTGACGGTGAGCTGCGCCTCGGCGTCCTCGCGCTGGCGCCAGGTCTCCCAGATCCGGGTGCCTTCGGCCAGGCCGTACTTCTCCTGCGCGGCGAGCAGGGAGAGCGCGGCCTGGACCTCGCCGCCGCCCCCGCCGCCGAACTGGCCGCCGACGACGGAGGCGATGGCGATCAGGTCGGTGAGGGTGAAGGGCTTGATCTCCCCGGCGTTGGTGAGGGAGTCGACGTGCCCGGTCAGCACGTACTCGCCGGGGAAGTACCGGCCGTTCTTGGACTGGACGCGGTACGCGTTGATGCCGTCGACGTACGCCTGGGCGTCGGCCATGGCCTGCTCGCCGCGCGGGCCCTCGGTGGTGCGGATGCGGTCGACCTGGGCCTGGTAGTCGGCTTCGGTGTACGGGGCCTGGGGCCAGAACTGCTGCTCCAGCCCCTGGTTGGCGAGGGCGCCGCCGGCGAAGGGCGTCAGGGAGCCGCGGCCGATGTTGCGGAAGAGGTCCATCATCCACAGCCGGTCCTGGCCGGCGGCGTAGCCGGCGCCGAACTCGGTGCCGTAGCGGGTGGTGCCCTTGACGTGGGGGACGCCGGTCTTCTTGTCGCGGGTGATGGTGACGTCGGGCCGCGGGGAGACGACGGACTCCACCTGGTCCGCGGGGACGCCGAAGGAGGCGTCGTTGAAGAAGTCGTTGACCTTGGCGTCGGTGATGCCGCCGTACCCGCCGACCAGCGAGTCGTAGCGGGCGAGTTGGTCGGAGCTGTGGCCGGGGCGGGTGCCGAGGACCCGGTGGGCGAGGATCTCGGCGAGGGTGGCGTTGCCGTTCTGGCCCGGCGGCAGGACGTCGGAGCACCGGCCGCCGCACAGGTCGCCGTCGACCGCGGCCCGGGCGGCGGGCGCCGCGGGGGCGGGCGCCGCGGCGAGGGCCTGCGGCACGGGGGTCAGGAGCGAGGCGGTGAGCGCCAGCACCGCGGCGGCGGTCCCGACGGCGGTCCGTCTGGCGCGCCCGGCGCGGGTGGGGTGGCGTCCGGTGGTTCCGATGCGTCGTCGCATGGCGGTACTCCTCGGTGGGGCCGGTGTGCCGCGGAGGTTACTGTGGGTAAGCCGTCGGAGTAAGGTGAACAACCGTCACCTTCGCCGAATCGCCACGAAACCGGAGGCGGCGGCCTCCCGGCCCTCGCGGTCTTCGCCCCGGTGCAGCGGTGGCGATTCCGTCAAAGACGTGGAGATGGACGGAAAGCCCGTTCAGAGCCGGCCGCTCGGGGCAGACGCGAGGCATGAGCAGAGCGAAGGGACCCAAGAGATCGAGGAGACGACCGGACGCCGACCGGCCGCAGCCTGCCGTGGGCGTTTGCCTGATGGCCCCCATCGGATTTCCGATGGAGCCGGATCGGGCACTCGTACGTCCATTCCTCGACGCCGAAGTACAGCGACGGAGGTGGCAGTGACGATGGCCGGTTTCCGCAGTCTCGCGAGACAGGTGCGCGACCCGCGGTGTGACCTGGCGCTACGGCGCTACTCACTGCGCAAGTGCCTGGAGCGTTTCGCCCCGTACGGACACCGGGCGACCTGGGACCACCTGTGCGCCAGGCACGGCATCGAGCCCGAGGACCGGGCCCCCGATCCGGCGCGGCTGGTGGCCGCGCTCGACGAGTTGGAGCGGGCCCGCACGATCTGGCTCGGCTACGAAGAGGGCTTCGCCGACCGTCGCAAGCGCGAGAAGCACGACGGGCTGCGCCGACCGTCGTCCGCGGACGAGTGGCACCGGCACGCCTGGGGCGGCAACGGCGTGGCCCGCTGCGACAGCCCCCGCTCCCACCCCTCCGCACCCCTGGACGAGGTGCTGCGGCGGCTGGTGGCCGCCCTGGAGGACGAGCCCGGCGCGGTCTGCCCGGTCTGCGGGGCGGCGGACATCGTGTGGCGGCACGACCTGGAACAGGAGCCGTGGACCGGTCCGGTGTGCACCGGCTGCGGCATCGTGGTGCCCCGGCCGGTGCTCAGCACGCAGGCGGTCACGGCGGCCAAGGCGGCCGGGAGCAGGGAACTCGCCTCCGTGGCCTGAGCGCGGACGACCCCGTCGGCCAGAGCGGACCCCGAGCGGTCCGGTCTACGCAAGGCCCCGCGGCGGGAGGAGTGCCGCCCCGTAGCAGATGAAAATGCGGTGGCCCCACTGGTTTGCCATAGGGAGAGTTGGGCAGACGCGAAGGCCGCCGAGGCGGCCCGGCGCGTGGTGACGGGCCCGCCTCAACGGGGGTGCGGGCCCGTCCGCAAGCACGACGGGCGCCACCGGCACGGGCGGAGTCGCCCGCTCCGACGGCTCAGCGGCAGGGGTCCGTACCGCCGTCGGGGGCGCCGCAGTCGTCCGACCCCGCGGCGGCCTCCCGGCTCTCGCGGTCTTCGCCCCACAGCGGTCCCGGCATCAGACGCGAGCCCGGGCGCTGGCGGCCGAAGGCGTCCTCCGGGTTGGACAGCGCGCAGGTCTCCAGCGAGAGGCAGCCGCAGCCGATGCACTCGGTGAGGGTGTCCCGGAGCCGGCCGAGCTGCTTGATGCGCTCGTCCAACTCCCGGCGCCAGACGCGGGACAGCCGCGCCCAGTCGTCCCGGTCCGGCGTCCGCTCCTCGGGCAGTTCCCCGAGGGCGTCCCTGATGGTGGCGAGCGGGATCCCGACGCGCTGCGCCGCGCGCACGAAGGCCACCCGCCGCAGGGTGTCGCGGCTGTAGCGACGCTGGTTGCCGCTGGTCCTGCGGCTGTGGATCAGCCCCTTGGCCTCGTAGAAGTGCAGGGCGGAGACGGCCGCGCCGCTGCGGAGCGAGAGCTGGCCGACGGTGAGTTCATTGCGGGTGTCGCGCGTCTGGGGCATCCGTCGAACCCTACTGGGTGGTCCGTTGACAGCGGAGCGCCCGCCCACGCATGCTGAGCAAACGCTTAGAAGGTACGGACGACAGTGGGCGGCTGCTCGTGCGACCACGCATGCGCCCCCGCGCGCCGCCGTGCATACGACCGCCCGCGAGAGGCAGGGAGCAGGGACATGGCCGAGCCGAGGATCTTCACCTCCGCCGACGAGCTGCGCGCCGCGGTCGACGAGGAGCTGGGGCACAGCGACTGGCTGGAGGTCGACCAGCAGCGGATCGACCTCTTCGCGGAGGCGACCGGCGACCACCAGTGGATCCACGTGGACCCCGAGCGCGCGAAGGACGGCCCCTTCGGGACGACCATCGCCCACGGGTACCTGACGCTGTCGCTGCTGCCCGTGCTCGTTCCGCAGGTGCTGCGGGTCGAGGGCATGAAGATGGGCCTGAACTACGGCACCAACAAGGTCCGCTTCCCCGCGCCCGTGCCGGTGGGCTCGCGACTGCGCGCCTCGGTGACGCTCGCCGAGGTGGCGGAGGCCGGCGGCGGCGTCCAGGTCACGGCGCGGGTGACCGTCGAGCGGGAGGGCGGCACCAAGCCGGTGTGCGTGGCGGAGTCCGTCTCCCGCTACTTCTTCTGACCGCGCCCGGCCCCCGGCCGACGGGGGCTCACCGCCCGGCGGAGACCATCCGCAGCACGAGGTCGGCGTAGAGGTCGCCGACCTCCTCGGGGGTGCGGCTCCCCCGCACGTTGAACCACCGCGCCACGTCGATGCAGAGCGAGAGCACGGCGAGGGTGGTGCCGGGCACGTCCGGCACGTCGAACTCGCCGCTCTCCACGCCCGCGCTCAGGATCTCCCGCACCACGGCGTCGCTCCGCCGCCGCAGCGCCACGATCTCGGTGCGGTGCTCGGGGGTGAGCGCGTCGAGTTCGTACTGCACCACCCGCGCGGTGTCGTGGCGTCCGGCGTGCCAGCGCACGAAGGAGCTGACGGCCGCGGCCAACTGCTCCGACGGGGTGCCGGCGCCCTCGGCCGCCGACGACAGCACCGCCAGCGCCCGGGTGTGCCCGATGCGGCTGATGCGGTGCAGCAGCTCTTCCTTCGTCTTGTAGTGGATGTAGAGCGCGGCCGGGCTCATGCCGGCGCGGCTCGCGATGTCGCGGGTGGTCGTGGCGTGGTAGCCGCGCTCCGCGAAGGCGGCGACGGCGGCGACGAGCAGCTTTCTCGCCGCATCGGGCTCGACCTCGCCCCACGGCGCGTCCTCGCCCTCGCCCTCGCTCTCGCGGGTCAGGTGCTCCGCCGCTGCCATCGGCTCTCCTTAGGGGCTCATCAAGGGGGATCACCATACCCCGAAGGTGAGCAAGCGCTTAGGGTCCGTACGCCGCCAGTGGGCCGGGCACGGCGCCCGCGCGCACCGGTTCAGAACGCGGAGACCCCGGTCAGATCGCGGCCGATGATCAGCTTCTGGATCTGGCTGGTGCCTTCGTAGAGCGTCATCACCCGGGCGTCCCGGACCAGCTTCCCGACCGGGTACTCGTCGATGTAGCCATAGCCACCGTAGACCTGGAGGGCGTTGTTGGCCGCCCGGACGGCCGCTTCGGAGGCGTACAGCTTCGCCTGGGACGCGGCGGTGGCGAAGTCCAGGCCGCGGTCGACGAGGTCGGCCACCCGCCAGGTCAGCAGCCGGGCCGCCGCGACGTCCACGGAGATGTCGCTGATCAGCTCCTGGACCAGCTGGTGGGCGGCGATGGGCCGGCCGAACTGCTCGCGCTCGCGCGCGTAGCCGACGGCCGCGTCCAGGGCCGCCTGGGCGATGCCGACGCAGCCCGCCGCGACCGACATCCGCCCCTTGGCGAGTGCGGACATGGCGACGGAGAAGCCCTTGCCCTCGGGCCCGAGCATCGCCGACGCGGGCACCCGGACGTCGTCGAAGACCAGCTCGGCGGTGGCCTGGCCTCGCAGCCCCAGCTTCCCGTGCACCGGGCGGCGGTCGAGGCCGGGGGCGTCGGTGGGCACCAGGAAGGCGGACAGGCCCCGGTGTCCGGGGGTGTCGTTCGTGCGGGCGAAGACCAGGGCGAGGTCGGCCCAGGTGCCGTTGGTGATGAACATCTTGGTGCCGGTGATCCGGAAGTCCCCGCCGTCCGGCACGGCACGGGTGGTCAGGTTCCCGGCGTCGGAGCCGGTGCCGGGCTCGGTGAGCGCGAAGCAGCCGAGGGCCTCGCCCGCGGCGAGCCGCGGCAGCCACGCCCGCTTCTGCGTCTCGTCGCCCCAGGCCGCCAGGGTCTTGGCGACCAGCCCGAGGGAGACGGAGACGATGCCGCGCACGGCGGAGTCCCCGCGCCCCAGCTCCTCGGTGACCAGGCAGTACGCAAGGTGGTCCCCACCCGATCCGCCGTACTCCTCGGGGACGGTCAGCCCCAGGAAGCCCAACTGTCCGAGCCGGCGCACGATGCCGGGGTCCACGCTCTCGGCGCGGTCCCAGGCGGCGGCGTTCGGGGTGACCTCCCGGCGTACGAAGTCCTCGGCGAGCTGCCGGACGGCCGACTGCTCCTCGCTCAGCTCCAGGTCCATGGGCTCCCCTTTTAATTAGCACTGCTAGTTTTTGGTGGGCAGCCCTACTATGTGCCCCATGGCCCGACCCCGCAAGCCCCTGCTGAGCCGTGACCGGATCGTCGCCGCGGCGAGCGCACTGGTGGACGCGGAAGGCTTGGAGGCGGTCTCCACCCGCCGGCTCGCCGCCGAGTTGGGCGTGAGCGGGCCCTCGCTCTACAACCACTTCCGGACCAAGGACGACATCCTGGAAGCGGTGGCGGACGCCGTCAGCGCCCAGGTCGACCTGTCGATGTTCGACCCGGCCGACGGGCGGGACTGGCGCACCGCGCTGCACGACTGGGCGGTGTCCTACCGGGCGGCCCTCAAGGCGCACCCGAACATCGTCCCGGTCTTCGCCCGCGGCCCCGGCCGCCGCCCCGCGGGGCTGCGCATCGCCGACGCCGTCTTCGGCGCGATGGTCCGCGCCGGCTGGCCGCCCGCCCAGGCCACCCACATCGGCGCCCTGATGCGGTACTTCATCACCGGCTCCGCGCTCGCCTCCTTCGCCGGCGGCTTCGTCGACGACGAGACGGCGTACGACCCCGCCGACTATCCGCACCTGGGCCGGGCGCACCTGCTGGCGGAGCATCGGCAGCAGGTCGACGAGGGCGCCTTCGAGACCGGTCTGCGGGCGATCGTCGACGGACTGGCCAGCCGGTACGCGGCCACCGTGCGCACGTGAACCACACACCGACCCAGGGCCTTTACGTGGCGCGCGGCCCGCGCACATGACGGCCGCATGACGGCGCCGACGATTCGGCGGGGACCGCACCGACGGCGGCTTGCCGTCGGCCCATGAAGAGATCCGTCGTCTCCCCGCCCCGCGGCGCGTGGCCCGCGGTGCTGGCCGCCGTCTGGTTCGGCGTCTACATGGTGGTGCTCAACTGGGGCGAGCAGGAGGTGGACGCGGGCACCGCCGCGATGGTGGTGAACGTCGGGCCGGTCCTGATGGTGCTGCTCGGTGCACGGCTGTCGCGCGAGGCGTTGCCGCCGCGGCTGCTGGCCGGCATGGCGGTGTCCTTCGCGGGCGCGGTCGCCGTCGGGTTCTCGCTGACGGGCTCGGGGCCGGACGCCTCCGCCCTCGGGGTGGTCCTGTGCCTGATCGCGGCGGTGGGCTACGCGGCCGGTGCGGTGGCGCAGAAGCCGGCGCTGGCGCACGCGAGCGCCCTCCAGGTGACGGCGTACGGGTGTCTGGTGGGGGCAGTGGCCTGCCTGCCGTTCGCCAGGCAGTGGCCTGCCTGCCGTTCGCCGGGCAGCTCGTCGAGGAGGTCGGCGACGCGCCGCTGACGGCGACCGCGAACATGGTGTACCTGGGGCTCGGCCCCACCGCGCTGGCGTTCACGACGTGGGCGTACGCGATGGCCCGTGCGACCGCGGGGCGGATGGGCGCGACGACGTACGCGGTCCCGGCGCTGGTGGTCGCGATGTCCTGGCTGCTGTTGGACGAGGTCCCGGGCTGGCTGACGCTGGCGGGCGGCGCGCTGTGCCTGACGGAGGTCGCGGTCTCGCGCCCCCGCCCGAAGCCCACCGGCACGCCTGGGAACGCGAAGATCCGGGTGCCACGGTGGTCGAAGACGTAGAGCTGGGCGGAGGAACACCCATCGCCGTGTCCCGTTCGCGCGGCGGTGGATGGCCCGCCGGGGCGCCGTCGAGGAGCAATTCCCCTTCGGCGCCGTCTTCCAGCCCGCCCTCGCGCGGAGGAGGGGTGGATTTTCCGCAGCCGGAAGGGCCGACGAGGACCGCGAATTCCCCCGGCTCGCTATCGAGGGTGAATCGGTCGACCGCGGTGTGCCGTCCGCGTTCGTAGCGCTTGGTGACGTGGGTCAGCGAGATGGCGCGCGCCAAAAGGGACCGCCGCGATGTGGGGCGTGCGGTCGGGGTGCCGGAAAGCCGGACCCTAATCCCTTTCGGGGAATGCGTCGGACCGATGTGCGTTGCGCTTGTTGCCCGTGCCGGTCGAGTCCCGCGGACGATGGTGGGAAACTCTCCGAATTCCGTTGCCCTGCGGGGGATTCGGCTTGCGACCGCTGAGCCCCGCCGCCCCCAGCAGCAGCACGCCGAGCATCAGGAAGGGCGCCGCCGGTCCGGTGGCCCCGGCGAGGAGTCCGGCGGCGGCGGGGGCGGCGACCTGGCCCAGCCGATTGCCCGTCAGCCGCAGGGCGAGGGCGGTGGAGCGCGCCTGCGGGGGCGCGGCCTGGACGACGGTCGTCATCGACAGCGGTTGGCCCGCGCCCAGGCAGAACCCGAGCGCGGCCAGCAGCAGAGCCAGCGCCCACAGCGGCATCGGGAGGGCGACGGCGCTGCAGAGCAGGGCCCCCAGAAGACAGGTGCCGGCGAGCAGGACCGTCCGGCCCACCAGCCGGATCAGCGGGGCCATCACCAGACGGCAGGCGATGGTGGCGGCGGCGCGCAGGCTCAGCAGCAGGCCGACGGCGAAGGGGGCGATGCCGCGTTCCTCGCCGATCACCGGCAGATAGGCGGTGAGCACGTCGACCGCGGAGAGCACGGCGAGGCTGATGAAGATGCCGGCGGGCACGCCCCGGGTGCGCAGGATGCGGCTGACGGGCACGGCGGCCGGCTTCTCCCCGCCCCCGGCGCCGGTCCGGCCGCGCCGCCGTCCGCGGTCCGTGCGGTGCTCGCGGGCCGTACGGACTTCGACGCGCCACATCGAGGTGAGGGCGACCGCCGAGACGCCCGCGGCGATGACGAGGGCGAGGGCGCTGGTGCGGCCCATGGCGCCGTCCTGCCCGGAGACGGTGAGGCCGGCGGCCAGCGGGCCGACGAGCTGGCCGAGCGAGACGCCGACGGTGAGGTGGCCGAAGTCCCGGTCCTGCTCCTCCGGCAGGGAGCGACGGGCCACGATCGACTGGGCTCCGATGACGAACGCCAGATGGCCGAGGCCCATCACCCCGCTCCAGGCCGCCATCGTGGTCAGGCTGTCCGCCGTGCCGCTGAGCGCACAACCCGCCGCTATCAGGGCGACGCCGAGGTAGAGCAGGGGGGTGCACCGGCCGTGGTCGGTGCGGCGGCCCAGCGGGACCGCCGCGAACAGCGGGAGCAGCGCGTAGGCGCCGGCGATCACGCCGATGGCGCGTTCGTCGGCGCCGAGTGCGAGGGCCCGGTAGGAGACGGCCGGCCGCGCCATCGACACCGCCGCCTGCGTGAAGCCGAAGGCGATGACGAGACGCAGCAGCCATCCCCGGTCCATGGTGCTCCTCGACGCTCGTGGCCGGCCGCGGGGGCCGGCCGGCCGGTCAGATGATGCCGAAGAGGACTCCGGCCGCCAGCACGACGAGCGAGGTGAGGGCGGCCCACTTCACGGTGAAGCGGGTGTGGTCGCCGAACTCGACCTTCGCCATGCCGACGAGGACGTACACGGCGGGCACCAGCGGGCTGGACATGTGCAGGGCCTGGCCCACCAGGGAGGCCCGGGCGATCTCCAGCGGGGACACGCCGTGGGCGGCACCGGCTTCGGCGAGGACGGGCAGGACGCCGAAGTAGAAGCCGTCGTTCGACATGAAGTATGTCAGCGGCAGGCTGAGCAGCCCCGTGACGATGGCCATGTGCGGGCCCATGCCCTCGGGGATGGCGCCGACGAGCCAGTCCGCCATGTGCTTGACCATGCCGGTGCCGGTGAGGACGCCGGTGAAGACGGCGGCGGCGAAGACCATGCCGGAGACGTTGAGGACGTTCTCCGCGTGGGCGCCGATGCGGGCCTTCTGGTCGGCCATGTTGGGGTAGTTGACCGTCAGGGCGAGGGCCGCGCCGAGCAGGAAGAGCACCGGGATCGGCAGCAGTTCCATGATCATCGCGGTGAGCAGGGCGATGGTGAGGCCGGCGTTGAACCAGTACAGCTTGGGGCGCAGGGTCTCGCGGTTCGGGTCGAGACCCTGGAAGCCGTCGAGGTCGTCTTCCTCTGCGTCCTTGGCGTCCTTGGCGTCCTTCGTGTCCTTGGCGTCCTTGGCGTCCTTCGTGTCCTTGGCGTCGGCGGCTTCGGCAGCGTCCTTGGCGGGCTCGTCGGCCGAGCCGCCCGCGGAGCCGGTGGCCCTGCCCTTGTCCGCGCCCTTGTCGGAGCCCTTCGCGCCGGACTTCACCAGCACGGTCTCGCTCTGCGGGGTGAGGACCTCGTCCAGGGAGAGGTAGCCGAGCCGCTTGCGCTCCCGCAGGCCCAGGAAGTACGCGAGGATGAAGACGAAGAGAAGTCCGACCAGCAGCGCCGGGATCATCGGCACGAAGATGTCGGCCGCGTCCAGCTTCAGCGCGGTCGCCGCGCGGGCGGTGGGGCCGCCCCAGGGCAGGGTGTTCATCACGCCGTTCGCGGTGGCCGCGATGCCGGTCATCACGACCAGGCTCATCTTCAGCCGCTTGTACAGCGGGTACATCGCCGAGACGGTGATCATGAAGGTGGTGGAGCCGTCGCCGTCGAGGGAGACGATCGCGGCCAGCAGCGCGGTGCCGACGACGACCCGCATCGGGTCCGCCTTGCAGAACCGCAGGATGCCGCGGACGATCGGGTCGAAGAGACCCACGTCGATCATCACGCCGAAGTAGACGATCGCGAACATCAGCATCGCCGCCGTGGGGGCGAGATTGCCGACGCCTTCAATGACGTAGTCCCCCAGCTTCGCGCCCTGCCCGACGAAGACGCAGAAGAGTGCGGGGATGAGAACGAGCGCCGCGATGGGCGACATCTTCTTCGTCATGATCAGGACCAGGAAGGTCGCGATCATGGCGAAGCCGAGGATTGTCAGCATGGGGGCTACCTAACGTTCATCCTTGAACTCCCACCGGAGCGGCGGTCCGGATGACGTTAGGTCGCGTCATTTGGCGTTAACAAGATGTTGACGTGTGAGCAATACGAGCAAAACCCCAGGTCAACGAAGAGCTTCCAAGAAATGCGGCCCGCCGGGCGCCCGCCACCCGGACATACTGGCCGGTATGCCATCTAAGGACCCTTTGAACTTAGGGTCCCCTAAGGCTTGCCCAGGACCTCGGAGAGATAAGCCCGCAACATCACCCGGGCCTGCGCGACGATCTCCTCGTCCCCCGAATCGGCCACTCTGAAGGCGAGTTGCAGGACCGCGTCCGCCGCCTCCACGGCGACCAGGACCGCGCGCCGCAGCCCGACGTCGACACCGCGCCCCACATGGACGGCGAGGAGGTCGGCCAGCCGGTCGGCGACGGCACTGTTGGCGCCCGCGGGGCGCGCCCCGACGGGGATCTGATGGCCGAAGTCCACCAGGGAGAACCCGGGCACCGTCCGCTTCATCGCCAGGTACTCGTCCAGGACCGCGTCCAGCAGCCCCTGCCAGTCCCCCTGCGCAAGCGCCGCCACCCGCTCGTCGACCCGGGCCGCGTAACGGTCGAGGTTGCGCGCGGCCAGGGCGTGCGCGAGCGCCTTCTTGTTGCCGAAGAAGCGGTACACGGACCCGATGGGCACGCCCGCCCGTGCCGCCACGGCACGGGTCGACAGCTCGTCGTACCCGGTCTCGTCGAGGAGTTCCGCGCAGGCGTCCAGGATCCGCGCGAGCCGCCGCGCGGAGCGCTGCTGGACGGGCTCACGGCGTAGGGGTGCGTGGGACACGCCGTCCATCATGCCGCGCGATTGCCGTTGACGGGACCGGCACGCAATCCTACGGTTGTCCATAGGATTGCTGTTGCCTTCGGCATGGATTCCTTCACTTGATTCCTTTGATCCTTCGGCAAGATTCCTTCGGCACCGGGAGCTGACGATGAGCGGGTTGGGGCAGGCGCGGAGCGAGCGGGCGCGGAAGACGGCCGACGCCTTGGAGTACGCCACCGGCTTCGGCAACGAGCACGCGTCCGAAGCGGTCCCCGGCGCCCTCCCCACCGGGCGCAACTCACCCCAGCGCGCCCCCCTCGGCCTCTACGCGGAGCAGCTCAGCGGCTCCGCCTTCACCGAGCCGCGCGACGCGAACCGGCGCTCGTGGCTGTACCGGATCCGCCCCTCCGCCGCGCACCCGCCGCTCGTCCGCGTCGACGGCGGCTCGCTGGGCGGCGCCCCGTTCACCGAGGCCGTCCCCGACCCCAACCGCCTGCGGTGGGACCCGTTGCCCGACCCGGCGCCCGGCACGGACTGGCTGGCAGGTCTGTGGACCCTCGGCGGCAACGGCGACGCCGCCGCCCGCACCGGCATGGCCGTGCACCTCTACCACGCCGACACCGCCATGACCGACCGCGTCTTCGGCAACGCCGACGGCGAGCTGCTGATCGTCCCCGAGCTGGGCGGTCTGCTGCTGCTCACGGAGCTGGGCGCGCTCGCCGCCCGCCCCGGCGAGGTCGCGCTGATCCCCCGGGGCGTGCGGTTCCGCGTCGAGCTGCTGGACGACCGGGCCCGCGGCTACGTCTGCGAGAACTACGGCGCGCCCTTCCGCCTCCCCGACCTCGGCCCCATCGGCGCCAACGGCCTGGCGAACGCCCGCGACTTCCGCGCCCCCACCGCCCGCTTCGAGGACGTTTCGGGCCCGGTGGAGGTGGTGACCAAGTACTGCGGCAACCTCTGGTCCGCCACCTACGACCACTCCCCGCTCGACGTCGTCGCCTGGCACGGCAACCACGTCCCGTACGTCTACGACCTGCGCCGCTTCAACGTGATCGGCAGCATCTCGTACGACCACCCGGACCCGTCCATCTTCACGGTCCTCACCGCCCCCACCGACACCCCGGGCCTGGCCGGCGTGGACTTCGTCGTCTTCGCGCCGCGCTGGCTGGTCGGCGAGGACACCTTCCGGCCGCCCTACTTCCACCGCAACGTCATGAGCGAGTACATGGGCCTGATCGAGGGCGCGTACGACGCGAAGACCGCGGGCAAGGGCGGCTTCGTCCCCGGCGGCGGCTCGCTGCACAACATGATGTCCGCGCACGGCCCCGACCGGGACACCTTCGAGCGGGCCAGCGCGGCCGAGCTGAAGCCGCAGAAGATCGACGACGGCCTGGCCTTCATGTTCGAGACCCGCTGGCCCGTCGTCACCACCGCGCGCGCGGCGGAGGCCGGACACCTACAGAAGGGGTACGACGGGGTGTGGCAGGGTCTTGAGCGTCACTTCAGGTCCTGACCTACGGAGATACGGAGCCCCCGTGACCTCCTCCTTCGCCCCCGACTCCCTGGTGCTCAACCGCAAGCTGCCGCTGTGGTACCAGGTCTCGCAGTCGCTGCGCGCTTCCATACTCGGCCGTGCGCCGGACGCCTCGCTGCGGCTGCCGACCGAGGAGCAGTTGGCCGCGCACTACGGAGTGAGCGTGCTGACGATGCGCCAGGCGCTCAAGGAGTTGGAGGCGGAGGGGCTGATCAGCCGGCACCGGCGGCGCGGCACCTTCATCGAGCCGGGGGCGAGGCGGGGCGCGCCCCGGCGGCTGCTGGGCTCGATCGACGCCGTGGTGGCGCAGCAGTCCGGCGAGCGCACCACCGTCCTCGGCCACGGTCCCGAGCCGGTGCCCGGTGACCTCGCGGAGCACTTCCCTGATCTGACCGAGGTCGTCACCTTCCGTCGGTTGCGCCGGGACGGCGACAGCGGGGAGCCCACCAACTGGGCGCAGAACGCGGTCCGCCCCGACGTCGCCGCCCAGGTGGACGTCGCCGACCTGGAGCGCTGGCCGATGACGAAGGTGCTGCGGGACGCGGTCGGCGTCAAGATCAGCCGGATCACGGACACGGTGGAGGCCCGGCTGGCGGACCCGCAGACCGCGGAGCTGCTCCAGGTGCCGCTGCTCAGCCCGATCCTGCACTACACCGGGGTCACCTACGACGCGGCGGGCCGGGTCATCGACGTGGCCCGCATCCAGTACCGGGGCGACCGGTTCTCCTTCTCCGTCACGATCGACGCGGACTGACCCAGCTGACGGAGCTGATGGAGCAGACGGCTCCGACGAGTCCGACGGGTCCAACGGGTCCGACGGGTCCGACGTGACTCAGGGGGCTGACCTAGCAGACGGGGCGGGCCGAGCGGGCGCGGTTTCCGTGCGGCGCGCGGTGTCGGGGAGGATGGGGCGCATGCCGATGCTCGACGAGCTGATGCCCTGGGGCGTGCGCCCGCTGCGGTTGGGCCGTTCCTGGGTGCTGGCCCCGGACCCGGGAACGCTGACCGCCCGCTGGGACGCTCTGGTACGGGCCGAGGGCGCCGAGCGCACCGCCCTGTTCCACCCCACCCGGGTCCGCACCCCGGAGGCGGCCGTGAGCCAGCTGCCCGGCCAGCGCGGCGCCACGACCCGGTTCGCCGCGGAGCGCGGCCGGTGTCCCGCGCCCGTCCCGGTGGCGCACGGCCCCTTCGACCGGCAGTGGCTCCTCCCCGACCACCGGCTGATCGACGTGGCCCGCCCGGAGCTGTGGCGGGTCGCGGACGACCACCAGGTCTTCGTCGTCGAGCAGGGCACGCCGGCGGTCGGCAGCGGCTCCGACGGCGACCTCGCGGGACCGGCGGTGGTCGTCTCGCCGTATCTGCCGGACGGTCATGCACCGGCCGGGCGGCCGGGCCGGATCCGCCCGCTGTTCCGCCGCCCCGGCGGCGTCGAACCCAATCTCGCGCCCGGGCTGCTGCCGGCGCTCGGCGAGCGGTACGGCCGCGAGGTGGACGCCTTCGCCGTGCTCGCCTGGATCCTGGCGGCGGCCCGGCACTCCCCCGCCGGCTGCGCGGTGCCGCTGCCGACCGACCCCGAGGTCTTCTTCGACGGCGTCGACCTCGGCCGGCAGCTGCTGGACGTCCAGCTCAGGGGCGCGCGGGGCGGGGACCGCCCACGCCTGCCCGGGGGCCGCCGCCCCTACGTGCGGGCCGCAGTACCGCCGCGTCCGACCGTCCTCGACTACGACCGCACGGAGCTGAGCCTGCATCTGGACGACGGCCGGATCTCGCCGGTCCCCGCGGAAGCCTGGGACCTCCACGTCGGCGGGGTACGGATGTTGGAGCACTGGTTCGCCCTCCGTACGGCCGGGGCCGAGCCGGGCACGCTGGCCGCGCTCCGTCCCGCGTCCTGGCCCCAGGAGTGGACGTCGGACCTGCTGGAGCTGATCACCGTGCTGGCCCTGCTCGGCGAACTCGCCCCGCGCCGCGCCGCGCTGTCGTCCCCGGCGGCCTTCGAGGAGATCGCGGAGCTGCCCGGGGTGCTGCCGCCGCCCGCGGCGTCCCGGCGGCCCGCGTCGGTCCTGGACCACCGCGAGGAAGGGCCGGACGGTCAGTTCGCCCTGCTGTGACGCCGGGCCCTGCCGTCACACCGCCGTCACACCGCTGTGACGCCGCCCACGGCGTCCGCCCCGGTGACAACCACCGCCGTCACGGGGTAGGCACACGTCCATGCAGACACCAGCGCACCCCTCCGCAGAGCCCCGCCCGCTCGACGGCGTCACGGTCGTCGCCGTCGAACAGGCCGTGTCGGCGCCCTTCGCCACCCGCCAACTCGCCGACCTCGGCGCTCGCGTGATCAAGGTCGAACGCCCCGACGGCGGCGACTTCGCCCGCGGCTTCGACACCGCGGCCGGCGGACTCGCCTCCCACTTCGTGTGGTGCAACCGCGGCAAGGAGTCCGTCGCGGTCGACCTGAAGGACCCGCGCGGCCTGGGCCTGGTGCGCCGGCTCGTCGCGGACGCGGACGTCTTCGTGCAGAACCTGGCGCAGGGCGCGGCGGCCCGACTCGGCCTGGACGCGGCCACGCTGTGCGCCGCGCACCCGCGGCTGGTGGCGGTGGACATCTCCGGGTACGGCACCGGCGGCCCGTACGCGCACAAGAAGGCGTACGACATGCTGGTGCAGTGCGAGGCCGGGCTGGTGTCGGTGACGGGGACGGCCGAGCAGCCGGTGAAGGCGGGCGTGCCGGCGGCCGACATCGCCGCCGCGATGTACGCCTTCTCCGGGGTGCTCGCGGCCCTGGTGCGGCGCGGTGTCACCGGGCGCGGCGGCCCGGTGGAGGTCTCCATGCTGGAGGCGCTCGCGGAGTGGATGGGGCATCCGCTGCACCACGGGATGCACGGGGGCGAGTCGCCCGCGCGCACGGGCGTGGCGCACGCCGTGATCGCGCCCTACGACGCGTACGCCACCGCCGACGGCGCCCAGGTGCTGCTGGCGGTGCAGAACGACCGCGAGTGGCGCCGGCTGGCCGAGCGGGTGCTGGGCCGTCCCGAACTGGCCGACGACCCGCGGTTCGCGACGAACACGGCCCGCACGGCGAACCGTGCGGCGACGGACGCGGCGGTGGCGTGGGCGCTGGGCCGGCTGACGGCCGACGAGGCGGTGACGGCCCTGGACGACGCGGGCATCGCCTGCGCCCGACTGAACACGGTGGCGGACGTCGCGGCGCACCCGCAGCTCTCGGCACGGGACCGCTGGCGGGACGTCGGCTCACCGGTGGGACGGCTGCGCGCGCTGCTGCCGCCGATCACGCTGCCGGGCGGCCCGCCCGCACGGATGGGCGCGTTCCCCGGACTGGGCGAGCACACGGAGGCCGTGTTGAAGTCCTTGGGGATGTCCGACGACGAGCGGGCCGGGCTGCGTCGGGACGGAGTGGTCGCCTGACGGCCGTGGCCGTCAGGCGGTGTCCGGGGAGAAGGGTTCGGTGCGTTCGCCCGGGCGCGGGGCCGCCACAGGCGGTGACACGTGTCGAGCTGTGAGCGGGGACGGACGTGCGTGCGGCCGACGACGGCCTTCGCTCAGCGGTGACTGCCGAAGAGCGTGCGGCGCAGTCGACGCAACGGGGCGAAGAGGGAGACGCGTCCCCGCTTGCTCCGGTGACGGTCGTGCGTCACGTCACGCGAGGTCAGCTCCAGCATCAGCGACGTCGCCTCGACCGTCTCGCGCTGCGGGACGGCGGGGCCGCCGAGCACCGAGAGGTGCCGGTCCAGTCGCGAACTGGTCGCTTTGGACCCGCAGGTGATGGCAGGCACGCGCGCCCTGCTCCGTACTGTTATCTGTTCCACGTTACTCCCCACCTTCGTTCCCCACCGTCACTCCCCGCCTTCTGGCCCCACCCGTCACTACGCACCCGGCCCGGGCAGGTTAACCCTATCGTCCCCCGGTGACACCCGTGTATCCCGGCCAAGGCCGTTACGGCACCCGTACGTGGGTTGACAGAGGGCGATCACCGGCCGCTCAATGCATGAGATTCCAGGGCGAGTTGGACACTTCGGACCGAGAGCAACCGTCCGGTGAGCGGCCCCGCCTGCCCGCTGCCGGACCGGGACGGAGGAGCCGCCGGAGGCCACGGGGGCGCTTGTGCACCCCGAAGGGGATTCCTACCCCGGCGGGTGTGAGCGCACTCACACCCGCGCCGGTCGTGCGCGCCGCGCCCGCCGGACCGGAACTGCGCCCAAAGGGGAGGCAGAAAGCCGGAGTTGAGCTAGCGTGGAGGGGTTTCCGCCGGGATTCCGCATTCCACGCGCTGCCGTGCTGTGGCGAATGGGGGCTCATGTGCCCGAGAACCAACTGGTCGCCGGACGGTACCGACTTCTCGCCCGGCTGGGCGAGGGCGGGATGGGCGTCGTCTGGCGCGCCCGGGACGAGGTCCTGGGCCGGGACGTCGCCGTCAAGGAGGTGCGGGCCCCGGTCGGCCTGACCCGGGACGACGTGCGCCGCCTCTACGCCCGCCTGGAGCGCGAGGCCCGGGCCGCGGGCCGGATCTCGCACCGCAACGTGGTGACGGTGTACGACGTGGCCAGCGACGACGACCGCCCCTGGATCGTGATGGAGTTGGTGCGCGGCATGTCGCTCGCCGACGCCCTGGAGGCGGACGGCCCCTTCCCTCCCCGGCGCGCCGCGCACATCGGGGCGGAGGTGCTGGCGGCGCTCACCGCGGCCCACGCGGCGGGCGTGCTGCACCGCGACGTGAAGCCGGGCAACGTCCTGCTCGCCCTGGACGGCCGGGTCGTGCTCTCGGACTTCGGGATCGCCACCGTCGAGGGCACCCAGGGCCTGACCATGACGGGCGAGCTGATCGGCTCGCCGGAGTTCCTGGCCCCCGAGCGCGCGGTCGGGCGCACCCCGGGGCCGGAGTCGGACCTGTGGTCCCTCGGAGTGCTGCTGTACGCGACGGTGGAGGGCGTGACGCCGTTCCGCCAGGACACCCCGCTGAACACGCTGCGGGCCGTGGTGGACGAGGAACTGCCGCCGCCGCGGCGGGCCGGCGACCTGGCGCCCGTGATCGCCGGGCTGCTGCACAAGGACCCGGCGCAGCGGTGGTCGGCCCGGGAGGCCGAGCGGCTGCTGCGGGTGGTGGCCGCGGGCGGTACGGGCCGCGCCTCCACCGCGACGACGGCGCCCGCATCGCCCTCTTCGCCGTCCGCACCCACGAAAGGCGCCGGGGGGCCGCACGGCCCGACCGCGCCGACCACCGTGCCGTCGTCGCTGCCTGGCCCGCTGAACGGGACCCCGCCCGCCACCGCCGACGTCGTACGGCAGGACGCGCCGCGACGGGCCACGACCGTCCTCGCCGTCGGCCTGGCGGTGCTGCTGTTGGCCGTCGGGGCGCTCGTCTGGGCACTGTTGGCGAACCGCGGGGGTGACGACGCGGACCGCGACGGCGCCTCCGGGGGCGCGGGGGCACCCGTGGCGTCGGCCTCCGCCCAGCAGTCGACGGGCACCGCTCCCGGCGACGGCGCCACCGACGACGGCGATGACGACGACGCGTCGGACCCGACGGTGGCTCCGCAGACCGTGAGCGTGCGGGTGGCCGTCGTCCGCGGGAGCTACTCGGGCGACTGCCCGCCGCCGGAGTCGCGGACGCCCTCCTTCCGCGCGACGATCACGGTCGGGCGCACCCCCGCCGCGGTCGAGTACCGCTGGGTGACCGAGGGCGGCGAGGGCTCGGACGAGCGCTGGCGGACGCTGTCGTACGACACGGCCGGCAGCGCGGAGCGGACGGTGGAGTACGCGCTGCCGGCGTCGGCGTGGGCGGACGGACGCGAGGAAGCGCACCGCGACCGGATCCGGGTGGAGGTCCGGGAGCCGGTCGGGGTGCGCTCCGCGTGGGTGTCCTTCACGGTGACGTGCACGGGCCCGTCACCCTCGGCCAGCGGCTCCTCGACGCCGGGAGCCGCGACCGCCCCCGCTACGCCTTAGCGGCGAAGGTCGGCAGATAGCCACCGGACTGTCCGGCGGCGGTGGGGTGGTAGGAGTCGCCGATGTTGAGCCAGTTCACGCTGTGCAGCCAGGAGGCGCCGGAGCAGATCTCGTGGCCGGTGAAGGCGGGGACCACGTCCGCGTAGGCGTAGCCGTGGTCGGCGGCGCGCTTGGCAAGGGCGCCGTTGAGGTGGTCGGCGGCGGCGTTGATGGCGGAGCGCTCGTTCTCGCTCAGCCCGGCGATGCAGCTGCCGCCGAGCTTGTAGAAGCGGGGGTAGCCGAGGACGACGACGCGGGCGGACGGCGCCTTGGCGCGGATCGCCGAGTACACGCCGTCCAGCCGGCCGGGGAGGGTGCCGTCGACGTACGCCCTGGCCTGGTTGACGCGGTTGATGCAGGCGGCCTCGGAGTTGAGGACGCAGGTGGTCATCACGTCGGCGAAGCCGGCGTCGTTGCCGCCGACGGTGAGCGAGACGAGGTCGGTGCCGGGGCCGAGCGGGCCGAGTTGGCCGGCCGTGACGTCACTCGTACGAGCGCCCGAGCAGGCGGTGAACGCGAACGTCGAGGGTGAGTTCGCGGCGGCCCAGAGCTTGGGGTAGGCGCGGTTGCTGCGCTTGCAGTCGCCGCTGGCCGCGTCGTAGCTGCCCGCGCCGACGCCGGACGAGTACGAGTCGCCCAGGGCCACGTAGTCGATGGCCGCGGCCCTTTGGGCGGCCTGCGCCGGGCTCGCTCCGGTGAGAGCGAGGACGGCGCCGAGGAGGAGTGCGGACGCGAACGCCAGGAGGGGGGACGTTTTCATGGAAGCTCCTTTAGCAGGATCGCTGCGTCAACTGTCGTAGCAGGCAACGCCCCTGATAGGAAGTGTCCATGACAAAAGAGGTCGGCCACACCGGCGCGACGGCACCCCGGCGCACACCGGTCTCGCGACTCACGAGCGACCTGCTCCCCCTGCTGGCCGGGGTGGCGTGCGCCGCGGCCGGCACCGGTGCCGTCCTGGCCCTGACCGGCTCGAACTCGCCACTGCGCGCCCCCTTCGTGCTCCTCTTCCTCTTCCTGGCGCCCGCGGCCGGCCTGTACGCGGCGCTGCACCGACTGGAGCCGTGGGTGCGCACGAGCGCCGCAGCCAGCGGTTCACTGGTCGTCAACCTCGCGTTCGCGGCGGCGCTGTCGTGGCTGGAGGTACCGGTGGTAGGTATCGGAGTGACCGCTATCGTGGCGGCTACCGCACTGATGTTCCTCTGGGCGACGTGGGAGCGTCGGCGCGGGCACGTATCTACACCACGGTCGAACTCATGACCACCAAATCGGTATCAATAATGCAAAAAGCAGGGCCATGTTCGTGGGCTTGTCATACAGTCGCCAACATCAATACCGTGATACATCCACCCGCATCGAACCATCGCCAAGCGGCTCAAGGGGAGGGCACGCGCCTCGCGATGGGTTGACACGGGTGATGCGGTAGGGGGGTGCCGTGCCGGGTCGTCGCATGCGTCGACGAGCCGTCGCACGGCCGGTTCTGTAACTCGCCCACCTGCGCGGAGCATTGCTCCGACACGGCCGGGGGAGAAGGAAACCCCCTTCAAACCGGACACTCATCCGGATCGCCCGGGGGCGGGCGTTCCACCGGTGGAGAGGGAAAGAAGATCCATGAGTTCAGTCCTGCGCCCGGCCGCTCCGGAGCACGATCCCGCCACGGCTGACGTCGAACGCGACGGCGCGGACGGCGGGGAGAGACGGGCCCCGCAGCAGCCGCCTGCGGCCCCCGCCACGGGGCGGTACCGGCCGATCTCGTCGCACCTGGCGATCGCACCGCCGGTGAGCGTGGTGATCCCCGCGATGAACGAGGCGCAGAACCTTCCGCACGTCTTCAAGACCCTGCCCGACTGGATCCACGAGGTCGTGCTCGTCGACGGGAACTCCACCGACGACACGGTGGAGGTCGCCCGTCGCCTGTGGCCGGACGTCAAGGTCGTCCAACAGGCCGGCAAGGGCAAGGGCGATGCGCTGATCAGCGGCTTCGCGGCGTGCACCGGCGACATCATCGTGATGGTGGACGCGGACGGCTCCGCCGACGGCGGCGAGATCGTCTCCTACGTCTCGGCGCTGGTGTCCGGGGCGGACTTCGCCAAGGGCTCCCGCTTCGCCAACGGCGGCGGCACCGACGACATGACCTTCATCCGCAAGCTGGGCAACTGGGCCCTGTGCACCGTCGTGAACGCCAAGTTCGGCGCCCGCTACACCGACCTGTGCTACGGCTACAACGCCTTCTGGAAGCACTGCCTGGACGAGATCACCCTCGACTGCACCGGCTTCGAGATAGAGACCCTGATGAACATCCGGGTCGTCAAGGCCGGGCTGCGGGTCCAGGAGGTGCCCAGCCACGAGTACGTCCGCATCCACGGCGTCAGCAACCTCAGCGCCGTGCGCGACGGGATCAGGGTCCTCAAGGTCATCCTCAAGGAGAGGGGGGTGGCCCGCGCCGCCCGCCGACGCGGCGCGGGCACCCTCGGCGTGAAGGTCGCGCGGGGAGAGACCTCTTGAGCACCGCCCCGCCCGAGCCCTCCCCCTCCTCCCCCACCCCGTCCGCCGCCGACCGCCGCTTCTCCGTGGTGGTCTGCGCGTACACCGAGGACCGCTGGGACGACATCCTCGCCGCCGTCGACTCGGTGCGCGGCCAGTCGCTGCCGGCCCTGGAGGTCCTGCTGGTCGTCGACCACAACCCCGCACTGCTCGACCGGTTGGACCGTCACTACGCCGTGGACGCCGCGGGCGGCCCGCCCGCGGTGCGGGTGCTGGCCAACGCCGGCCCCCGCGGTCTGTCCGCCGGCCGCAACACCGGGATCGCCGCCGCCCGCGGCGAGTTCGTCGCCTTCCTCGACGACGACGCCGTGGCCGAGCGCGACTGGCTGCGGTACTTCGCACAGGGGTACGACGACCCCGTGGTCATGGCCGTCGGCGGCCGGACCGACGCCGCCTGGGCGTCGGGCCGCCGACCGGTCTGGTTCCCCGAGGAGTTCGACTGGGTCGTCGGCTGCACGTACCGCGGACTGCCCCCGGGCAAGGTCGAAGTCCGCAACGTCCTCGGCGGCAACGCCTCCTTCCGGCGCACCGCGTTCGACGCCGCCGGCGGGTTCGCGACCGGCATCGGGCGCGACGGCGACAAGCGCCCGCTGGGGTGCGAGGAGACCGAGTTGTGCATCCGGCTGTCGAAGGCGCTGCCGTCGGCGGTGCTCCTGATCGACGACCGCGCGGTGATCCACCACAAGGTGCCCACCGTGCGCGAGCGGTTCGCGTACTTCCGCACCCGGACGTACGCCGAGGGCCTGTCGAAGGCGCTGGTGGCCAAGAGCGTCGGCGCGGGCAAGGGGCTGGAGTCCGAACGGCGCTACACCACCCGGGTGCTGCCGGCGGGCGTGGTGCGCGGGCTGCGGGACGCGGCCCGGGGCCGCCCGGGCGGCGCGGGTCGGGCCGGGGCGATCGTCGCGGGCGTCGCGGCGGCGGCCGGCGGCTACGCGGTGGGCACGGTACGGGCGCGCCGGGGCGGCGTGACCTTCTCCTCGGGCCCCATCGAACCCGTCACCTCCGGCACGCCCGCCGACGCCCCTGCGCCCGCTGGTCGAACCCCTCTTGCGAACGGCACGACATGACCGACCCCGTACCCGTCCTGATGTACCACGCGATCGCCCACGACCCGGCGCGCAGGACCCATGCGCTCTCCGTCTCCCCCGGTGCCTTCGCCGAGCAGATGCAGGTGCTGCACGAACGCGGCTTCACCCCCCTCACCACGGCGGAGCTGGGCGAGGTCTGGCGCTCCAGCGGCAGCCGCCGGCTACCCGCCCGCCCCGTCCTCGTCACCTTCGACGACGGATACGAGGGCGTCCACCGCTACGCCCTGCCCGTCCTCGCCGAGCACGGCTTCGCCGCCACCCTCTTCGTCTCCACGGGCTGGCTGCGCGGCGCGCACGAGGAGGGCGGCGCCCTGGACACCATGCTGGACTGGGACCAGGTGCGGGAGCTGGCCGCGGCCGGCACGGAGATCGGCGGCCACACCCACAGCCACCCCCAGCTGGACCAGCTCGACGACGAGCAGCTGTGGTACGAGACCGTCCGCTGCCGCGACCTGGTGGCGGACGAGGTGGGGACGGCGCCGCGCTCCTTCGCGTACCCCTACGGCTACTCCAGCCGTCGGGTGCGCACCGCGGTGCGGGCGGCGGGCTTCGCCCAGTCGTTCGCCGTGGGCAACTCCCTCGCCCGGCCGGAGCAGGGGCCGTACGCGCTGCGTCGGCTGACGGTGCGCCGCAGCACCGGTCTGGACGAGTTCGTCCGGGTCGTCGAGGGCCGGGCGATCGCCCGCACCTTCGCCAAGGACCGGGCCCTGACCAAGGGGTACGCGGCGGTGCGCCGCACCCGGCGCGGGCTGGCGCTGCTGCGCGAGGCGGTGGGCTGAGGAAGGCCCCGAAGGAGTCACGACGCGCCGGCTCGGCCCGCCGTTCGAAAAAGTACGCGCACGGGGCGGCGCTCGTGTCACATCATGGGCGGCATGTCTGCCCCACGGCTCCACGACGTCCTGCCGATCCGGCTGGGCCTCGACGACAACGACTCCCCGTCGGACGTCATCGACGCGCTCTTCCTCGGTCGCTTCGCCACCGGTGACCAGCCCTACTCCCACACGACCACCATCGACCGCGCCAAGCGGGACGCGAGCCTGCTGCCGCCGGGCGCCACCGTGGTGCGGGCGGCGCGCGGCGACGACCGCAGCGCGCTGCTCGCCGAGGGCGAGGGCTTCACCGTGCTGGTGTCCCGCTGGAACGCGGGCGCGGACGTGACCGTGACGGCGACCTCCGCGGAGTTGGCGGAGCGGATGCTGAAGCTGGCCGTCGAGGACGCGAACGACGAGCCGGAGGACGTACCGGAACAGGTCAAGATGGGGTTCTGGTACCACGTGCCGGGGCGCGGCCCGCGCCGCACCACCCGGCAGATCGCGGCGGCCTCCTGGCAGGACGTGCGGAGCAACTACACGGCGCCCGTGGTCGACGCGATGGACGGGCTGATGAAGCTCACCCCGGACGACGTCGCCGGCCGACTGCTGCTGCTCCACGGCCCGCCCGGCACCGGCAAGACGTCCGCCCTGCGCACGCTGGCGCGGGCGTGGCGCGACTGGTGCCAGGTGGACTGCGTGCTGGACCCGGAGCGGCTCTTCAACGACGTCGGGTATCTGATGCACCTGGCGATCGGCGACGAGGACGGGGCCGACGACGACGATGACGACGCGGGCGGGGCCGGGGAGCAGAAGAAGGAGCGGTGGCGCCTGCTGCTGCTGGAGGACTGCGACGAGCTGATCCGCGGCGAGGCCAAGGACGCCACCGGCCAGGCGCTGTCGCGGCTGCTGAACCTCACGGACGGCCTGCTGGGGCAGGGCCGGAACGTGCTGGTGGGGGTGACGACCAACGAGGACCTGGAGCGGCTGCACCCCGCGGTGGTGCGGCCGGGGCGGGCGCTGGCCCGGATCGAGGTCGGCCCGCTGACGCGTGCGGAGTCCGTCGCCTGGCTCGGCACCGACCAGGGCGTGGGCGACGAGGGCTCCACGCTGGCGGAGCTGTACGCGCTGCGCCGCGGCACGACCCCGCCGGGGATCCCCAACTCCCGCCGCTCCGCGCCCGGCCTGTACCTCTAGGGCCCTTCTCACGGATCTTGCGGGGCGCGGGTCAGGCCGGGGAGGCGTACGCGGCGCGCAGTGCGTCCTCGACCGCCGAGCGGGCGGCGGGCGCGGTGGCGCCGAGGCGCTGGGCGCGTTCGGCGAAGGCCGCGGCGGCGTGCGCCAACTCGCGCGCTGCCGCGTCACCCGCAGGGGCGACGAAGGTGCCGTTGCGGCCCCGGGTCTCCACCACCCCGTCCGCCTCCAGCGCGCGGTACGCCTTGGCGACGGTGTTGGCGGCGAGCCCCAGTTCCTGGGCGAACCCCCGCACCGTGGGCAGCCGGTATCCCACGGGCAGCGCGCCGGAGCGGGCCAGCTCCGCGAGTTGGCCGCGGAGCTGTTCGAAGGGGGCGACGCCCGATGCGGCGTCAATTTCGATCTTCAAGGTCACGGACCGATTGTCCATCACGCGCGCCCCGTGGGCGCGCCGGCGGAGCCGGAAGGGAAGGCGGACGGCACATGAACGTCGAGGTGCGTCTGGAGAAGGCGGGCAAGACCAAGATCACCTACCCGGCGGAGCTGGTCCGGGACGACGGCGACCACCTGGTGGTCCGCGCCCCGTGGGCCGCCCCGGGGGTGCGGGACTTCGGCTTCGTCCGGTTCGAGCCGGGGGACGTGTTCACCGAGCACTACTGGCGGACGAGGTGGTACGCCGTCAAAGAAGTGCGGACCGCGGACGGCACGCTCAAGGGCTGGTACTGCGACGTCACCCGGCCGGCCCGGGTGACGGGCCGTGAGCTGACCGTGGAGGACCTGGACCTCGACCTGTGGGTGTCGGCGGACGGTGCCGCGGTGCTGCGGCTGGACGAGGACGAGTTCGCGGCGAGCGGTCTCGACCGGCGGGACCCGTCGGCGGCGGAGCGTGCGGTCGACGCGCTGGCCGAAGTGGAGGCGCTGGCGCGCGGTGGCGCGCTGGCGGCGGAGTTGGCGGGCTGAGGTGGGACCCGCGACTACAGCGGCTTGCGGTAGTGGATGCAGTCGTACGCGCCGACCCGCCGCTCCATGACCTCGTAGCCGTAACGGGCGTACATGTTCTGGTTCTCCCACATCAGGGCGTTGGTGTAGAGCCGGATCTCGGTGAATCCGAGCTCCCGGGCCCGGCTCTCGGCCAGGCCCAGCAGGGTGCGGCCGAGGCCGGTGCCGCGGGAGTCGGGGTGGACCGCGACCGACTCCAGGAAGAGGTGGTCGCCCCGGGGCACCAGGACGATGACGCCCTGCACGGGCTCCCCGGTGACGAACACCCGCCCCGCCGCCACATCGGCGGCATGGTCCGCCTTCATCGGCGGGGGCACGACCCCGATGCGATCGATGTACTGGTGGTAGGCCGCGTCGGTGACCTTCTTCACCAGCGGCACATCGTCGACGACGGCGAGGCGGGTGTTCATGTTCATCTCAAATCCAGGGTCATGCGGACATGTTATTGCGGCGACGCAGCAGCACCTTCTTGATCAGTGGCCACGCCAGCAGGATCAGGATCACCACGTAGACCGTGACCGAGAACGCGGTGTTGAACAGGCCGCTGACGCTGCCGTCGCTGATCTGGAGGGCACGGCGCAACTGCTGCTCCGCACCCGGACCGAGGATCACGCCGATGACGGCGGGCAGCACCGGCAGCCCGTACCGCCGCATCCCGAAGCCGATCAGACCGATGATCAGCAGGATGACCAGGTCGAGGGCTTCGCCGCCGACCGCGTAGGCGCCGACGCCGGCGAAGAAGAGGATGCCCGCGTACAGGTAGGGGCGGGGGATCCGCAGCAGCTTCGCCCAGACCGGGGCCAGCGGCAGGTTCAGCGCCAGCAGCAGGACCATGCCGACGAAGAGCGAGGCGATCAGGCCCCACACCAGGTCGGGCTCCCGCTCGAAGAGCAGCGGTCCGGGCTGGATGCCGTACTGCTGGAACGCGGCGAGCATCACGGCGGCGACGGCCGTCGTGGGCAGGCCGAGGGTCAGCATGGAGACCAGGGTGCCGGCCGCGGAGGCGGACGCCGCCGACTCCGGTCCCGCGACGCCCTCGATGGCGCCCTTGCCGAACTCCTTCTTGTTCTTGGAGAGCCGCTTCTCGGTGACGTACGACAGGAAGGTGGGGATCTCCGCACCGCCGGCCGGGATGGCACCGAAGGGGAAGCCGATGAAGGGGCCGCGCAGCCAGGGCTTCCAGGTGCGCTTCAGGTCCGACTTGCCGAGCCAGGGGCGGCCGACCGGGATCGGCGGCGCACCGCCGCGGCGCAGGTGGGCGGCGACCCACAGGGCCTCGCCGATGGCGAAGAGCCCGACGGCGACGATGACGACGTCGACGCCGTCGGCGAGGTGCAGCGAGCCGAAGGTGAGGCGCTGCTGGCCGGTCATCTGGTCGAGACCGACGAGTCCGATGGTGAGACCGATGAGCAGGGAGGCGAGGCCGCGGATCCGGGAGGAGCCGAGGACGGAGGTGACGGCGATGAAGGCCAGCACCATGATGGCGAAGTAGTCGGGGGCGCCGATGTCCACCGCGAGGTCGGCGACCGTGGGCGCGAGGGCGACCAGCAGCATCGTGCCGATGATGCCGCCGGCGAAGTGGCCTATGGCGGCGGCGGCGAGCGCTTGGGCGCCGCGCCCCGACTTGGCCATGGGATTGCCTTCTATCGCGGCGACCACCGCCGCGCTCTCCCCCGGTGTGTTCAGCAGGATCGAGGTGGTGGAGCCGCCGAACATGGCGCCGTAGTAGATGCCGGCGAACATGATGAACGCGCCGGTGGGCTCAAGGCCGTACGTCACGGGCAGCAGCAGGGCCACCGCCATGGCGGGGCCGATTCCGGGCAGCACGCCGATCGCGGTGCCCAGCAGCACCCCGATCACTGCCCAGAGGAGGTTGATCGGCGTCAGCGCTGTGCCGAAGCCGTCGACGAGTGAGTTGAGCGAATCCATCGTGCTACAGCACCCCCATGAGCGGGCCGCCCGGCAGGGGAACGCCGAGCAGGTCGTTGAAGACGTAGTACGTGATGAGGGAGAGCACCGCTGCGATCAGCGGATCGCGGTGGAAGTGCCGGCTGCCGAGCGCGAAGGCCGCACCCCAGAACAGCAGGGCGCCGGCGATGGGGAACCCGATCGGGCTGATGAGGACGGCGAAGGCGAGGAAGACCCCGGCGAGCAGCAGGACGGTCTGCCAGTCGCTGGGCTCGCTCAGGTCGATGTCCTCGCCGCCCTCGGCCTCGCCGCGCCCGCCGCGCATCACGTCGACGGCGAGGAGCACGGCGATGAGCAGGAGGCCGACGCCGACCACGATCGGGACGGTCTTGGGGCCGACGGGGCCGCGCTGGGCGATCTCGACGTCCATGGTGAGGGCGTCGCCGAGGACGAGCACCCCGATGGCGAACAGCAGGACGCTGACGCCGAGTTCGGAGTGGTCGCGCAGCCAGGAGCGGAAGCCCTCGCGGGCCGGTCCGGGGGAGGTCTCCGTCGACTGCGTCGTGGGGGTTTCGTGAGAGCTCACAGTCCCAACTCCTTCAGCACCGTTTCCACGCGCTCGTTCTGCTCGTCGAGGAACTCGCCGAAGTCCTCACCGGCGAGGAAGGCGTCGGTCCAGCCGTTCTTCTCCAGCGACTTCTTCCACTCGTCGGAGGCGTGGAGCTTCTCGATCAGGCTGACCAACTTCTCCCGCTCGGTCTCGGAGAGGCCGGGCGGTGCGACGATGCCGCGCCAGTTGGTGAACTCCGTGTCGATCCCCGCTTCGCGCAGGGTGGGTGCGTCGAGCCCGGGGACCCGCTTGGGCCCGGTGACGGCGAGCAGCCGCAGCTCGCCCGACTGGATCTGGTCGAGGTACTCGCTCACCCCGGAGACGCCGAAGCCGACCTTGTTGCCGAGGATGGAGGCGAGCAGCTCGCCGCCGCCGTCGTACGGAACGTAGTTGACCGACTTCGGGGAGATGCCGACGGCCTTCGCCATCAGCATGGGCGCGAGGTGGTCGGGGCCGCCGGGCGAGGACCCGCCGCCGACCGACAGCTTGCCGGGGTTCTTCTTCCAGGCCTCCACCAGCTCCTGGATGGTCTTGTACGGGGAGTCCTTCGAGACGACGACGATGTCCTGCTCTTCGGTGAGCCGGGCGATCGGGGTGGTGTCGGCGAGGGTCTTCGGAGCCTTGTTGGCGTGGACGGCGCCGACGACGCCGAGGCCCATCGACATCGCCAGCTTGCCGTTGCCGTGCTCGCTGACGAGACGGGCGAGGCCCACGGTGCCACCGGCGCCCGGCAGGTTGAAGACCTCGATGTCATGGGTGAGGTCAGCGTCCTCGGCGTTCTTCGCCGCGGTGCGCGCGGTGATGTCGTAGCCCCCGCCCGGGGTGTTGGGGACCATGAACCGCAGCCCGGGGATCTTGCCGCCGGTGTCGGAGCCGTCGCCCGTGTTGAGCAGGGGCGGCCCCACCAGCACCAGCAACGCTGCCCCGAGCAGGGCGAGGGGAGTGCGCAATCGCACGTGAGCCGCCTCTCGGTAGGGGAGTGTGAAGTGGCCCACATGTTGCCGTCGCGTTAAGAAAGTGTCTCTCTTCCGGAATCAACGGACGTTGTGGTCATTGTGGTCGCGCCATAGCGTGAGCGCGTGATGAAAGTGCTGGTGGTGGACGACGACTTCATGGTCGCCAAGCTGCACAGCCGCTATGTGTCGGTGACGGCGGGCTTCCAGGTCGTCGGTGTGGCGCACAGCGGGGCCGAGGCGCTGCGCGCCGCGGAGCGGCTACGACCCGACGTCGTACTGCTCGACGTCTATCTGCCCGACATGGACGGGCTCACGGTGCTGCGCGAGCTGAGGGCCGCGGAGGAACGCGATCCGGGGCGGGCCACCGTGGACGCGCTGTTCATCACCGCCGCACGGGACGCGGAGGTGGTGCGCGCGGCGCTGCGGGCCGGCGCGCTGCACTACTTGATCAAGCCCTTCAACCAGACGGCGCTCCAGGAGCAGCTGCGCCACGTCGCCTCGCTGCGGTCCCGCTTCGACCGGCTCGGCGAGGCGCGCCAGGAGGACGTGGACCAGATCTTCGGGACCCGTCCGCCGGGCGCCCGGGGCCTGCCGAAGGGGCTGGCGCCGCACACGGCGGAGTTGGTGGAGCGGGTCCTGCGGGAGCGCGGGGGCGACCTGTCGGCGTCGGAGTGCGCCGAGGCGGGCTCGCTTTCACGGGTGAGCGCCCGGCGCTATCTGGAGTACTTCGTGGAGACCGGGCGGGTGGAGGTCACGCTGCGTTACGGGGGTACGGGTCGGCCGGAGCGCCGGTACCGGCTGGCCGGGGGTCGGTGAAGCGCCCGCCCGACCGGCCGGCACCGGCGCCCCCAGCGGCTCCTACGCCTCGCCGAGTTCGGCGCTGAGCCAGCGCTGCGGCCGCATGCGGACGACGAGTTGGGGTCCGTGCTCCCGTCGGGCGAAGGCCAGGTAGTCAGCGATCTTCTCGGGGTCGACGAGGTAGTGCCGGGTGACGTCTTCGAGTTCCTCGGGGGTGGCGTCGCTGATGCCGACGACCGGTCCCTCGACCGATACGTAACGCACAGTGGGCTCGGTCCGCTCGACCATCAGGGAGAACCGGCCGGCCTTGGTGATGAGCCGGGCCTTGCGCGAGTCGGCCGCCGTCATCACCCACAGGTCGCCGCCGGGCTCGTAGCGGTACCAGACGGGGACGGTGAGCGGCGCCCGGTCCTCCTCGCCCGAGTCCACCGACAGGGCGCCGATGTGGGGCTGGACGAGGAACTCATCGCGCTCTTCACGGGTCAGGACCTTGGCCAGGTGCGCCATGGGCTGTCTCCTTCGCTCGACGTGGATCTCCGTTGTCACTCGATGATGCATGTTGTGGCGGCACATCACGTGATGTCAGTCGATTTCCGGCCATCGGGCGCGATACGGGTGGCGAACGCCGGGTCGGCGGGGTGCAGCGCCCCTTCCTGAGCCCGTGCTTAGCGCCTCCTTAAAGCAAGGATAAGGATCATCATCATCCCCGCCCGGCAGGGGATTTCGGGGTGCGGAGGGGTTAGCTTTCTCGGCGTCGGAACTTGGTCCGGACCACCGCGTGTGAGGTGAACACGGGCTGCGCGGACGTCCGGGCCGGTTCCGGCTCCCCCCAAGAGCTCCAACTCCCCCCAGTGTTCCTGAGGAGTACGACACCATGACCGCACGCCGTAAGGTCACCACGGCCGCCTTCCTCGGTCTGGCGCCGCTCGCGCTGGCCGGGATCTCCGCCGCTCCGGCCGCCGCCCACGGCTCCATGGCGGACCCGGTCAGCAGGATCGCCGCATGTCACGCGGAGGGGCCGGAGAGCCCCGACTCCGCCGCCTGTAAGGCGCTGGTCGCCGCCGGCGGCACCCAGCCGCTGTACGACTGGAACGAGGTCAACCTGCCGGCCGTGGCGGGGCAGCACCAGCAGCAGATCCCCGACGGCAAGCTGTGCAGCGTCGGCCGGGACAAGTACAAGGGCCTGGACCTGCCGCGGACCGACTGGCCGACCACCGCGATGGCCGCGGGCCAGAAGACGTTCCAGTGGCGGGCGACCGCGCCGCACGTGGGCACCCTGTCGCTGTACATCACCAAGGACGGGTACGACCCGACCAAGCCGCTGAAGTGGTCGGACCTGGAGGCCCAGCCCTTCGTCTCCGTCACCAACCCGCCGCTGGTGAACGGCTCATACGTGTTCAAGGGCGAGGTCCCGAAGAAGACCGGCCGTCACCTGGTCTACTCGATCCTCCAGCGCTCGGACTCCCCCGAGGCGTTCTACACCTGCTCGGACGTGGCGTTCGGCGGCGGCACGGGCGGCGCCCCGGCGGCCAAGGCGCCCACCGACCAGCAGATCGAGCAGGGCGCGGGCAAGTCCTCCGTCGACCACGGCGGCCACGGCGGCGACACGCCCGCCGAGGTGAAGCAGAACGGCGCGTACGCGGCCGGGCACGAGGCCCAGGGGCACAGCGCCACCCAGGTGGCCGCCACCAAGGCCGCGAAGCCCCAGGGCGGCGACTCGGCGACGCTGGCGGAGACCGGCGGCGACGGGAACACCCCGTACATCGCCGCCGGCGGTGCGATCGTGCTCGCCGTGGGTGCGGGCGCCATGTTCGCCACGGCGCGGCGCAGGGCGTCGGCCGGCGGTCGCTGATCGCCGACGCTTGAGGGAGGCGTGAGCCTCCCGTGCGAGGGACTGCGCGTCCGTCGTCCGCTGAAGACCTCAGCCGATGACGGACGCGCAGTTCGTGGTGGTGGCGCGGGCCGGGTCGAGGGCGCCCGCGACCGCGTGGAAGGCGATCCGGTCGACGGTCCCGATCGCCACGTGCTCGGACGGGTCCAGCGGGCAGAGGTCCTGGAGCACCACGTTCTTCACGTTCGGCCCGGTCAGGAACTGCGACCGGTAGGGGGTCACCACCTGGTCGTAGCGGGTGGCGATGACGGTGTAGCGCACCCCGGGGACGGTGTCGCCGCCGGCGTTGAGCCGGGTCAGGAAGGGCGAGCCGACGATCTGGTCGGCGAGGGCGGGGGTGGTGGCCTTCAGCAGGCCCTCGACGCCGGGGAAGAAGGGCAGCAGCTTGGTCAGGCCCAGCAGGGTGGTGCCGCGGTTGCTGGGGGCCAGCCCGACGAGCGCGTTGACCTCCTCGGCTCCGCCGAGGAACTTGAGGTAGTGCCGGGGCATCATGCCGCCCTGCGAGTGGCCGACGAGGTCGACCTTCGCCGCACCGGACGCGGCCCGCACCCGGTCGACGAAGCGGTCCAGTTGGCGGGCGGACTCCTCGATCGGACCGAGCCCGTGGAAGAACGGGACGCCGGGGAGCTGCCCGTAGTCGAGCGAGTAGACGCAGTATCCGCGGTTGACCAGGTAGGGCGCGAGGCCCAGCCAGTTGTCGACCGAGTTCCCGAAGGTGCCGTGAACCAGCACGACGGGCCGCGGATGGGCGGCGGAGGGCCGGCAGGACCAGTCGTTCCAGCCGCTGCTCCGGGCCTGTGCACCGCCCCCGGCATCCGGGGCGGCAATGGCGGTGGCCGCCGGAGCGAAGCCCATGGCGGCGGCCAGCAGAAGCGCGGCGACGGGTCGTACGAAACGTTTCCACGGCAGCATCGAGCGGCCTCCTCGCAGCTCAAAGTGGGGGCGGTCCCCCGGCGGGGACCGGGCGGACCGTGCGACTCCAGTACTTGCTGTGCTCACGACAAGCTACGCACGGGTAACCGACGGGGGGAAGTTACGCGTCGGTAAAAACTGACCGCACATCAGGGCGACCGTCATGGGGCCCGCTCTTCCAGCCGCCCCTCGGCGGGAGCAGCGGACGGCCCGGCCGGTGCGGCGGCCCGCCGCGGCAGCACGCCGATCGCCACGACCGCCGCGACCAGGAAGAGGCCGGCGGCCACGGCCAGCCCGAGGGCGTACCCGTCGTTGAGCGCCGCGGGCCCCGCAGCCCCTTCGGTGCGGTGGGCGGCGACGGTGGCGAGGGCGGCCACGCCGACGGAGCCGCCGAGTTGGCGGGAGCTGTTGAGGACGGCCGCGGCGGCGCCGGCCTCGCCGGGCGCGACCCCGGTGGTCGCCGCGGCGGCGACCGGCGCCAGCACCAGCCCGGTGCCGACGCTCGCCACCAGCGACGGCCCGAGCACGTCGACGAGGAAGCCGCCGTCGGGGCTGACGAAGGCGAACCAGGCCAGCCCCGCGGCGGCCAACAGCGCACCGGGGACCAGGGACGCCCGGGGCCCGCGGGCCGCGGTGACGCGGATCGCGACGACGGTGCCCGCCACCAGGCCCGCGGTGAACGGGAGGAACGCGGCCCCGGTCGCGGCGGCCCCCATCCCGAGCACCTGCTGCATGTAGAGCGAGACGAAGTAGAACGCCGCGAACTGCCCCGCCGCCGCGAAGAACACCAGCACGTTCGCGCCGGCGACCCAACGGCTGCGCAGCAGGCCGAGACGGAGCAGCGGCGCCGCGGTGCGCGCCTCGACGCGACCGAAGGCGAGCAGCAGCACGGCCGCGGCACCGAAGGTGGCCGCCGTGACCCCGGAGGCCCACCCCACGGCGTCGGCGAGGACGACTCCGTACACCAGCAGACCGATGCCGCCGGTGGCCAGGACGGCGCCGAGCACGTCCAGCGGCTCCCGTCGCGCCGGGCGCGGTCCGATGGGCACGCCCCGCGCCACCAGCGCGAGGGCCGCCGCCACGACGGGCACGTTGACCAGCATCACCCAGCGCCACCCCGCGTACTGGGTCAGCAGCCCGCCCGCGAGCACGCCCACCGCTCCCCCGGCCGCGGTCACCGCGCTCCACACCCCGAGCGCCCGCACCCGCGCGGGCCCCTCGGGGAAGGTGGTGGTGAGCATCGCCAGCGCGGCGGGGGCGACCGCGGCGGCACCCAGCCCCTGCCCGGCGCGCGCGACGATGAGCTGCCAGGGCTCCTGCACCGCCCCGCCCGCCAGCGAGGCGGCCCCGAAGACGACGAGGCCCACGACGAACGTCGGGCGCTGGCCGTACGCGTCGCAGATCCGGCCGCCCAGCAGCAGGAAGCCGCCGAAGACGAGCGCGTAGACGTGCACCACCCACGACAGGTCGAGCGGCGCGAAGCCGAGCGCGGTGCGGATCGACGGCAGGGCGACGTTCACCACGGACATGTCCAGGGCGACGACGAACTGGGCGACGGCGACGGCCGCGAGGACCGTCCCCGGACTCCCCTTTAAGTTTTTATACATGTACGAAAACTAGCGCCCGTCGGCGGCGCTGTCGATGCGCTGGGGGATGATGAGGCCATGCCGCAACCGTCCGCACCGCGCAAGTCCCCCGGCCGACCTGCTCGCATCTCCCGTGCCGAGGTCATCGAGACGGCCCGCCGCATCGTGGCCGACGAGGGGGTGGGCCGGCTGACGATGCGCCGGCTGGCGGCGGAGGTCGGCAGCACGCCGATGGCGCTGTACCACCACGTCCGCAACAAGGAAGAGCTGCTCGTCCTGCTGTTGGACGACCACGCGGCCCGCACCCTGCGCCGCCCCGAGCCGCACGCCGACCCCCGCGAACGCGTCGTCGCCGCCGCCGTGGCGATCCGCGAGGCGCTGGCCGCCTTCCCCTGGGTCGTCGAGGTGCTCGTCGCCGACGACCTCACGTCCACGTCCGCGCTGTGGTTCGTCGAGCAGATCGTCGACGGCCTCGTGGAGTGCGGGCTGACCCCCGAGCGCGCCGTGCACGGCTACCGCGCGATCTGGTACTACACCGCCGGCGAGATCGTCGTCCGCGCCACGGCGGCGAGGCGGCGGGCGCAGGACGAGCGGACGACGTACCGGGACCAGGTCTTCGCCGAGGTCGACCCGGAAGAACTCCCCCGACTGGCCGAGGTCGCCCCCCACTGGGCGCGCCTGACCGTCGAGGACACCTACCTCGACGGCCTCAGATCCCTGGTGAACGGCCTCCTCCCCCACGGCTAGGCCGTGCCCTACGCCTCTGGACGAAGTCGCCGTACTCCTGCCTGCGGGAGCGTTGGTCTCCGCACCACCGAGCCGCAGACGGACGGGGGTTCAGGGGCGCGGGGAACTGCGCGACAAGCCCACCACCGAGCCGCGGTGGTCATGGCTCCCGCAGGGGAACGGCGAGGGTTCTCAGGGGCGCTGGGGGTACCACCACGCCCCCCTGGGCACAGGGGGAGAAACTGCGCGACCGGCCCGGCACCGGGGCGGGCGCACCACCGGGCCGACCGCGTAAGCCATTCGGCTCCGCCCGACTGCGCGCCGCCGCCGGCCCGTCGAACGTGGGGCCATGACGCCGACTTCCGACGACCCGCGCCCCGCCGCCACGAAGACCGATCCGCCCCGCCCCGGCTTCTTCGACGAGGTCAGGGACGCGGTGCACGTACGGGCCGCGCTGTTGATCATCGGCGTGCTGGCGTTGCAGCTCGGCTTCATCACCTCGTACATCGGCGCCTTCCACGACCCGAAGCCCAAGGAGGTGCCGATCGCGGTCGCCGCGCCCACGCCGGCCGCGGCGGAGCAGGCCGTGCGTCGGCTCGGAGCGCTGCCCGGCGATCCGCTCGCCCCCCGGGCGGTGGCCGACGCGGCGAGCGCCGCCGCCCAGGTGCGCGACCGGGACGTGGACGGCGCCCTGGTCCTGACCACGGGCGCCACCGACCGGCTGCTGGTGGCCAGTGCCTCCGGCGCCTCCCTCTCCGAAGCGCTGACCGCGGTGGTCACCCGCTCGGAACGGGCGCAGGGCCGCAGCGTCGACGTGGTCGACCTGGTGCCGAACGCCCCCGGCGACGCCCGCGGTCTGACCTCCTTCTACCTCGTCATCGGCTGGTGCGTGGGCGGCTACCTGTGCGCGGCCGTGCTCGCGATCAGCGCGGGCGCCCGCCCCGCCAACCCCGCCCGCGGACTCATCCGACTGGCGGTGCTGCTGGTGTACGCGGCGGTCACCGGGCTCCTCGGCGCGGTCATCGCGGGCCCCGTCCTGGACGCCCTACCAAGCGGCGTACCGGCCCTGTGGGGCCTCGGCACCCTGTTGGTGTTCGCCGTCGGCGCCATCACCCTCGCGCTCCAGGGGCTCGCCGGCATCGTCGGCATCGGGCTGGCGATCCTGCTCGTGGTGGTCCTCGGCAACCCCAGCGCCGGCGGCGCCTATCCGTATCCGCTGCTGCCCCCGTTCTGGCAGGCGATCGGGCCCGCGCTGCCACCGGGCGCGGGCACCTACGCGGCCCGCTCCCTGACCTACTTCGACGGCAACGGCGCGACCGGTCCGCTGCTGGTCGTCGCCGCGTGGGCCGCGGGCGGCGCCGTGGTGACGATGGTCTGCGCGTTCCTGCGCCGCAGGGCGAACGAGCGGGACGGCGCGCCGCCCGGGACGGCGGCTGCCGGTGGCAGCGGGACGCCCCGGGGGGCGTAGTACCGGCGCACGGTCGCGGAACCTGCACGCGACGTCCGCCGCATCTGCCGCCCCGCGATACCGAAAGCGCGAGCTTCCGGCCGTGGAATGGGTAATCATCAAGGGGTCGGGGAATGCACACACTTCATGGCCGTCAGCCCGCACGGTGCCGTGTCGGACACGGCCCGGGGCGCAAGGGACATAAGGGGGCGGGGGTGCGACGTCGGGTGTGCGCGAAGGACGGGCGCCATCTGATGACGGAGCAGTTGGGGGACCCTCGGGGCAAGCCGGTCTTCCTGCTCCACGGCACTCCGGGCAGTCGGCTGGGGCCGGCTCCCCGGGGAATGGTGCTCTACCAGCGCCGCATGAGGATGATCGTCTACGACCGTCCGGGCTACGGAGGCTCGGACCGGCTGCCGGGGCGCACCGTCGCCGACGTGGCCGAGGACGTCCGCGCCATCGCGGACGAGATGGGTCTGGAGCGGTTCTCCGTCGTCGGTCGTTCGGGAGGTGCGCCGCACGCCCTGGCGTGCGCCGCGCTGATGCCCGACCGGGTCGACCGGACCGCCGCGCTGGTCACGCTCGCGCCCCGGGACGCGGACGGACTGGACTGGTTCGAGGGCATGACCGCGTCGAACGTGGACGCGTACACCTCCGCCCTCGACGACCCCTCCGGACTCGCCGAGGTGTTCACGCACCGCTCGGACGAGATCCGCAAGGATCCCATCAAGCTCCTCAACGACCTGCGGCGCGAGCTGCCCGACTCGGACCGCATGATCGTCGCGGACGCCGGCGTGCGCTCGATGCTGCTCCGCAACTACCAGGAAGCGCTGCGGATGTCGGCGTGGGGCTGGATCGACGACGCCCTCGCCTTCAACAGCCCGTGGGGCTTCGACCCGGCGGACATCACGGGTCGGGTGATGCTCTGGCACGGCGAGCAGGACGTCTTCTCGCCGGTGGGCCACTCCCGGTGGCTCGCGGAGCGCATCCCCGGCGCCACCGCCGTCCTCGAACCGGCCGCCGCGCACTTCGAGGCGCTGCACGCCCTGCCGCGCATCCTCACCTGGCTGATCGAGGACCTGTAGCTCCGGTGCCATGAGGCGGCGGGGGCGATGTCGCCCCCGCCGTCTCACTTCTGGTGCCTCGTCCGTCTCACACGGCCAACGGCTCCAGGTCCCGGTGGACCCGGCGCTCGTCGCGGGCGATGCGGGTGAGCGCGTGGTCGTCCCCGAGCTGGCGGCCCAGCTCCTCCACGGTCTCGTTGCGCAGCTGCGCCGACTCGTCCTTGCGCCCCAGCATCGACAGGGTGACCGCCAGGTTCGAGGCCACGCCCAGCACTTCGGGGTGGTGCGCCCCCAGCACTTCGCGCAGCCGTGTCACCGTGCGCTGCTCGATCTCCAGCGTCTCCTCCAGATTGCCGAGGTCGGCCAGGGCGTTGGCGAGGTTGATCGTGGAGAACAGGGCGTGCGGATGGCTGTCCCCGAGCACCGCGCTCATCCGCCTGACCACGCTCACCAACAGTTGCTCGGACGCCTCCGGGTCGCCGCAGCCCCAGTGGAAGATGGCCAGGTTGTTCATCGCGGCGAGGGTGTACGGGTGCTTCTCCCCCGGCACCAGCACGTACTGGTCCACGACCTCCTGCGCCAGGTCCCGCGCCGCGACCGGCTCCCCGGCCGCGAACAGGTCCGCCGCCAGATTGAGGTCGCAGGCGAGCGAGTCCGGGTTCGCGGAGGCGTACTGGGTGCGGTAGCGGTTGCGGGTCGCGGTGGTCAGCCGGCGCGCGTCCTCCAGCTGACCGGCCCGGCGCAGCGACACCGCGAGGCTCTTGGCCGCCGCCAGCGTCCCGGGGAAGGTCCGCCCCAACTGCTGCTTGAGCAGGTCGTACGTGCGCGCCAGCAGCGCCACCGAGTCCTCGTACCGGCCGACCTCCCGCAGGTCGCGGGCGAGCGAGGTGGCGGAGGAGAGGGTGTACGGGTGCGTGGGGCCCAGCACCTCGGTGCGCCGGTCGAAGACGTCCTGGTCCAGCTCGCGGGCCCGGGCGTACTGGCCGACCATGCGCAGGTTCAGCGCCAGGTTGTTCGCGGCGGCCAGGGTGCGCGGGTGGGACTCGTGGAAGATCTGACTGAAGCCCTCGTGCGCCTCGGTCGCCAGCTCCATCGCCCTGCCGTACTGGCCGAGGGTGCCCAGGTCCATCGCCAGTCCGCTGGTGGTCATGTACGTGTGCGGATGGGTCGGGCCGAGCACCTTGCGCTGACGCTCCAGGGTGACCTCGTCCAGGTCCTTCGCCTCCACGTAACGCCCTTGTGAACGGAGGATGTTGGAGAGGTGGAAGCGCAGGTAGAGGTATTGGTAGTCGTTGTTCCCCAGCATCTCCCGCCAGGTCTCGCGCACCTCGGCGCCGAGGGTCGCGGCCGAGGCCCAGTCGCCCCGCTTCCACAGGTAGCGCACCCGGTCGATCAGGAGCCGACGGGTCTCCGGCTCCCGGCAGTTGCGCGCCTCCGAGGTGGTCAGGTGCGGCCAGATGGTGGCGAACTGCTGCCAGGTGGACGGGTTGTCGATCGGTTCGTCGTCGTCGGGGCGGGCGCCGGCGAGGACCTGGTGCACGGCGTGCCGCGCCTGCCGCTGCTCCTCGTCGGTCAACTGGGCCCGGATCACCGCCTGGACGAGGCGGTGGACCTGGATGCTGTTGGAGACCGTGTCGACCTTGGCGAGGGCGAACCGGCCGATCTCCCGGATGACCCGCCCGAGCACCAGCTTCTCCTGGAGGGAGGGGTCGTACGGCTTGAGGGCGTCGATCATCTCCTTGCTGTAGAGGAGGTTGGCCGAGATCGGCTCGGGCGCGAAGAAGGCGCACAGCTGGAGCAGCCGGACCGCCGCGGGCGAGCGCTCCTTGAGCCGTTCGATGGAGACGTTCCACGTCGCGGCCACCGGCTCGGGGTAGCCCACGGGCTGGTTGAGCGCGAGGACGCTGGTGGCCTGCTCCTTGAGCTGTTCCAGGTACTCCGTGACCGGGGTGGCGGTCTCCGCGATCCAGGCCGCGGCCTGCTCGACGGCGAGCGGGAGATCGCCGACGGCGGTGGCGACCTGGTCCGCGTCGTCGACGCTCAGGCCGCGGGCCCGGCGCTGGAGGTGCTCGATCGACTCCTCGCGGGTGAACACGTCGATCGGCAGGGCGTCACCGTACTGCGACCAGGTCTGGTTCCTGGAGGTGACGAGGATGTGCCCCGGCCCCTGCGGCGGGAAGAACCGCTTGAGCTGCTCGGGGTCGTCCGCGTTGTCGAAGATCAGCAGCCAGCGGGTGGAGGGCACCCCGCGCCGCAGCAGGTCGATGGCCTCCCGGGAGGCCGCGGCCATGTCGTCGCCGCCCTGGGCGCCGAGGCGCACGGCGAGTTCGGCGAGGCTCGCCACGACGTCGTCGGTCTGCTCGGCCGAGATCCACCACACCAGGTCGTAGTCGGCCATGAAGCGGTGCACGTACTCGATGGCGACCTGCGTCTTGCCGACGCCGCCGAGGCCGTAGATCGTCTGCGGCTGCGGCAGCACGGCGGCCACGGACATCCCGCCGCCGAGTTGGTCGCGCATCCGCTCCAGCGCCATCGCGCGGCCGGTGAAGCCGGGGTTGCGCGGTGGCGCGTTCCAGATCTTCGGCACGGTGCCGGGGAAGCGCGGCCCGGGCGCCGAGCTGTCCGGCAGTTGCACCGGCCGGTCCAGGGCGCGCAGCAGCGCGCTGGCGGCCTGCATCTCGTCGAGCCGGAAGAGGTCGACGGGGTTGCGGTCGATGTACGGGGTGGTCAGCCGTACGTCTCCGACGCGGACGGGCAGCAGGTGCTGTCGGCTGCCGCCGGGGTCCTCGGCGACCGTCCGCGACCAGACCTCCACCGCGCGGGCGGACTTGAGGTACGCGGAGGAGAGCAGCACCACGGTGCGCGCCGCGTTCTCGTTGATGACGGTGCCCTCGCCCTGCTCGCGCTCCACGGAGACGTCCCGGGGGACCACCCGGAACCCGGCGCGGGTGAGCAGCGACTCGATCCAGTCGGCCCACATCCGGTTCTCCGCCACGTAACTGAGCAGGAGGTCGGCGGGGAGCGCGGGTCGGCGCCGGGTGAAGGCGTCCTTGATCCGCAGCCGGGTGTCCTCGCCGACGGTCGGCATCGAGGTGACGTCCTGCTCGGTGACGACGGCGGTGAGCCGTTCGAAGGCGGAGAGCAGGGAGTTGGTCAGCCCGGCCTCGTCGCCGAAGGTGGCCAGGGTCTCCTCGTAGGCGTAGTACGGCCGGTAGGGGATCTCCACCGCGCCCCAGTAGGCGGTGAGTTCCTCGCCGGTGAGTCCGTTGGGCAACCGGTCGAACTTGACCCGGGCCAGCGCCCGTCCGGCGTCCGCCTTCTCCTTCTCGCCCTCGTCGATCCGCATCGGCACGGGGTAGATCTTGATGTTCCGGCCGCCGTAGCGCTCGTCGATCTGGCGGGCGACCGAGGCCGCGCCGTCGATGGACTGGTCGCTGAGGGTGAAGCAGTCGACGAGGACGTCGGGGAGGTGGACGGTGCAGATGTCGGCGATGTCGCTGAGGCCGGTGCGGCTGTCGATGAGGACGTAGTCGTAGTTGGCCTTCATGTCGTCGCGCAGGGCGTCGAAGAAGAGGCCGCCGCCGAGCCGGTCGTAGAAGTTGTCCCAGTCGAAGGTGGAGACGGTCGCGGAGTACTCGCGGTTCTGCCTGCCCGCGGAGACGAAGTCCAGGGTGCCGCCCTGGGGGAACTCCCACCCCAGGATCTCGGGGGTGAGGGAGACGGCGTGCGGCTGGATGCGGGCGTAGTCCACGTGCCAGTCGTCGCGCCGTGCGGTGTCGGGGGTGATCGCCGCCCAGGCGTACTCGGTGATCAGGTCGATGACACCGGTGGTGGCGCCGAGGGTGGACGGGTCGAGAAAGGGGTGGAAGAACCGGTGCAGGCCGGGGGCTTCCAGGTCCCAGTCGACCGCCAGGACCCGCTTGCCGTTGGCGGCGAGGATCCAGGCCGTGTTGGCCAGGGCCATCGTGCGGCCCGTGCCTCCCTTGTACGAGTAGAAGGTGACGATGCGTCCGTCACGACTGGTTGTCATCCGTGTCCTCCGCATCGGGGGCGAAACCGCGCGTCTTGTCCGGGACGTACTGGGTGGTGCCGTGGTCGGCCATCGGGCCGCGCAGCCGGGGCCGTTCGCGGGGAGCGGCGCCGGGGGGTGTGGCGGGTGGGAAGACTTCGGCGTGGCGGAGGTACTCCTGGGCGGAGGCTTCGACGACCTGGGGCAGGATCTGCCCGAACGCCTCCATGCTGAAGACCCCGCGGGCGGCGGCTCTGCAGGCGGGACGGCCGTGACTCAGGTGGTGCGGCATGGTGCGCTCCAAACGCTCGGCCAACTCGGCTTCGGAGAGCCTGCTTTGCGGGTCGTCGCGGTTCCACGGGACCACGACCGTCATCCAGGGCCGGGGCTGGGCGTCGAACTCGGCGAGCCTGGCGCAGCGCGCGTCGTCGGCGAGGGCCCAGCGGTCGATGATCAGTATCTCGGGCCGGTTGGGCGGCTGTCCGGCGTCGGGCAGGGTCTCGTGGTCGAACGAGGACAGGGTGGCCTGGTAGTCCAGGGAGCGCACCAGGTCCTGGGCGACATAGGCCAAGGGCCGTGCGGAGTCCGGAAGGTACGGATTCCAGTCCTGGGACTGTTTTCCGTAGTAGTCCGGGGCGCGGCCCTCGGGGAGGTCGTGGTGGGTGGGTGCGGCGACCATCAGGTGCATGGGGCGCGGGCCGCTGCTCGCCTTTCCGAAGGCGCTGGGTGCGTGCCGGTAGTCGACCGGGGAGCCGGGAGTCACGCGTGTGGTGTCGGCGACGGCGACGATGCGCTTCGCCAGTTCGTAGACGGCCGCTTCGTATTCCTCCGCGAATATGCGGAGTTTGATCAGGCCGTACAGTCCGTCGGTGACGTAGCGGTCGCCGAAGGCCCGGTGGTTGAACTGGAGTCTTTCGGCGGGCCCGGGCAGTTGCTCCGGGGGTATCGGCACCCAGAGTGCGGGCACGATCGCCTCGGCGGGGCGGTTGCTCTTCGCCTGGTGGTAGATCGCCCGCTGGGCGAAGGCGTACCACTCCTTTCCGCACATCTCGCTCGCGAAGTACCGGGGCGAGAACAGCGGGACGAAGACGCGGCAGTTCGCCAACACCTCGCCCAACCGCTCGGACCAGCCCTCGCCCGAACGGATCTCCCGGTCCATGAATCCGGCCGGAGCACCGGCCGGCAGGTCCGTCATGGCCATCACGTGACCGCACAGGTCACGGAAGAGCCGCTCCACCCACATGTCCGGATCGGGACCCCCCGCCCCGTACCGCGGCGTGTGCGCGTAACTCAAGAAGAAGTACGGCCGATGATCCGCCGTACGTTGCGCTGTTTCCGACACACGACCCCCGTCCTGTGTGAACGCCCGCCCTCGCGCCCGACATCGAGGGGAGATGCGAGCGAATTCATCATTCCGGAGCCCGGACAGCTCCATCCCCCCGTCGTTCAGTCAATCAACGCCGCTTTTCAGACATCCAGCGATCCGCGTGATCAACCGCTTCCTTGATCGAGAACAATCGGGCGGGCTTACTCGCCCACCGCGCCCTCCATTGCGGCCGACAAGGGAAGTCGGCACCGATCGTGTCAAATTCGCTGTCGTCCAGGACGACGTCTTCGTACGTTGTCCACTTCTTACCCCCTCCGGGCTGTCGAACCACACAGGAGTACGTCCTGCGGGGCGCATTCGGGTGGTACTCGGCGAGATGGAACGCGGTGCAGACCCGGAAATCCACATTGATCATGAGGACGTGTGCATCCGCCCGGTACAGGGCGCCCAGCGGAGAGTCCCAGCCCAGGTGTGACGTGAGCGGATGGTGGGCGAGGAGTTTGGCCGCGTGACGGCCGATCGCGGTGAACGAGGTCTGCGGATGGTCGGAGCGCACGGCCCCGGCCGCGCTGCGCACGGACTCGGCCAACCGGCCCATCCCCTGACTGGGCGTGGTGGCCGGGTCGAAGGCCGGCATGCTCGCCCTGAAGGCCGCCGCCCGCTCGGGTGTCAGACCGTGCACCCGGGCGCGATGGGCGTGCGAGGTGTCGGAGTTCTCCGGGGTGAAGGCGGGGGCCACCAGGGTGCCGTCCGGGCCGAGCGCCCGCAGCAGCGCGTCCCTCAGCCCGTCCGCGTCCAACCCGGTCCCGCTCAGGGCGGCGTGCACCAGCAGCGTCATCCCGGGCGTCACGCCCAGCTCGACCAAGGCGTCCACCAGCGGGGCGGACGCCCCGGACGCGGTGGACACCTCAGCCACGGCCGTGCTCCTCCCCCGCCGCGGCCAGTTCCTTGCGCAGTTCGTCCACGAGCCGCAGCCCGCTGACGGTCAGCTCCGGGGCGCGCTCCAGGGTGTCCAGGGCGGCCCCGGCCGCGCGGGCGCCGACGGGGTCGAGGGCGGCGAGCCCGACCCGTACGAAGGTCTCGGCGAGCAGCTGCGACACCGACACCTCCGTGTCGCGCCAGGGCGCGGGGTGCAGCCACTGGCCGTCCTGGACGTACGGATCGCAGACCTGGAGCAGGGCGTGCAGCTTGCTGCGGCGCAGCCCCCGCAGCAACTCCCCGGCCAGTTCGACGGGCGAGGCGGGCAGGGCGATGCCCAGCGCGCCGTAGCCGTGCCCGCCCGCCCCGGAGCCGTACGCAACGGACCCGTATGCAACGGACCCGTACACATCGGATTCGTTCGCGTCGGGCCGGTCGTCTGCCGGTGGCTCCAGCGGGGTGAGCGTGGTCAGACAGGCCGCGGCCTCCGCCGCCTGGCGCGGCGCGGTGGTGCGCAGCAGCGCCCACGCTTCGGTGAGCAGTCGGTCCCAGACCGCGACCTCCGCTTCGTCGAGCCGGCCGCGCGCCGTCGCCCCGTGGCAGTCGCGGTACGGGTCGAGGTCGTCCAGCCGCAGCAGCGGCGCCCCGTCGCGACCGCCGACGGTGTGCACCGGCCGCCATCCTTCGCTCGCCCCCGGGTCGTCGAGGCGCACGCGGATCGGCGCCCGACCGGGCAGCGCGGCGGTGAACCCGCCGTCGACGGCGCGCACGGTGACCACGCCGCGCTCGACCGGCAGCGTCAACTCGCCGAGGGCGGGCAGCCGCAGCACCCCGTCCTCGTACGGCACCCGGACGTCCGAGCCGTGGCCGTGCCGGACCTGGACGGCGGCGAGCCGGGCCGGCAGCTCCAGGGCGAGCGGGACGGCTTCGGGCCGCTCCTCGTGCGCCGCCGCCACGGCCCGCGCCAGCCAGGGTCGGGTATAGGGGTGGCCCCACACCTCGTCGAGGACGTCGCCGCTCTCGTCGAGGTCGACGAGCAGGTCCCAGGCGTCCGCCCAGGGCTCCCCGGCCCGCCCGGCCAACTCGTCGGTGAGCGTGCCGCTGAGCATCCGCGTCACGTCCTGGTCATCGGCGAGCAGCGCGCCCGGTTCGACGACCGCCAGCGGCACCAGCTCCGTCGCGATGCGCCGCTCGACGCCCCGGATCAGGGCCTCCAGGTCGGTGCAGTACACGGAGGTGTTGTCGAACTCGTTGCTGGTGCGGTAGCGGTGGGTGTAGAGGCCGCCGCCGCAGGACCGTACGACGGGGCAGGCGCGGCAGGCGTCGCTGACGGAGGCGAGCCCCAACTGTCTCGCGCGGACGCCGGGGTGGGCGGCGACCTCGTCGAAGGCGTGCCGCATCACGTCGAACCCGGTGGCCGCGGCGCCCTCGTAGGCGCTCTTGAGCGAGTCGACCTGCTCCAGGGCGCCGTCGGTCTCCACCACGACGAGGTCGGTGGGCGCCAGGCCCAGCGACTCGGTGAGGCTGGGGCCTCCGGCGAGGGTGGAGAAGACGGACTCGAAGAGCCGGACCGGGACGGGGCGCCCGCCGGCGTCCCAGCGGTCGAAGACCGTCAACAGCCAGTCCGCGTACGCGGTCGGGGAGCCGTCCGGGCGGGCCGGGGGCTGGTCCCAGGTGGCGTGCGGAAGCAGGAAGTCGATGCGCGGGGGCTCCAGTTCGGCCAGTGCGTCATAGACCGCGACGGGGTCGTTGGCCACGTCCACGGTGCACAGCAGACCGAGGTAGAGGTGGCGGTAGCGCTCCTCGCGCAGCAGGTCGACGGCCTTGAGGACCAGGGGATGGCTGGTGCGCCCGTCGGCGAAGCGGCGGTGACGGTCGTTCGCGGCCCGGTCGCCGTCGAGGGAGATGCCGACCTTCAGGTCGTACTCGCAGAAGAGGTCGAGGTAGCGCGGGCTCAGCTGTAGGCCGTTGGTGTGGATGCGCAGGTCGAGATCGGCGATGCCGTCCAGCGCCCGGGTCAGTTCCTCGCAGACGCGGCGCAGTCGCGCGGGCCCCGCCAGGAGTGGCTCCCCTCCGTGCAGGATCACTGACACGGAGGGCAGGGCATGATTTTTGGCATGCTCGGCCAGTCGCAGAGCTGTCCAGGAAATCGCTTCGTCAGAGATTGCCTTCGGGCGGGTTCGCCAGCTCTGATCAGCGTGTTCATAGATGTAGCAGTGGTCGCAGGCGAGATCGCACCTGCTGTGGACCTTCAGAACGATCTCGCGGAATGGGACCAGGGGTCCTGTCATTCCACCAGTCTACGGTCCTTTGCCACGCAAAGTGGCCCAAACCGAGACTAGAGCGACGAGTTGAACGTCGCGATGCGCACGGCGCGGTCGGTGGCCGGAGCAGCCCCGGTCGCCTTCTTCGCCGTGCCACGCGCGGACTGGGGCAGGGACACACGGTTGCGCTTCGCTGCGGCGAAGGATGCGGAGATCGTCATGGGGGCCGTCCTTTGTTCTGTGTACACGATCGCGCACGATCTTGCTGTACAGCATGGATAACCAGGCACCATTGCGGGGTCTGGCGGCACGACTCTACTCTCAAGTTCACTGGTAGCAACTCAAGCCGTGAACAACCAACGATTAGAGTTGCTTCACATTCTGACAGGTATGCACGGAGGAAGCGATTCCGTCTCTCGGGTGACGACAGAACCCCGTGGACGGGCAGCCAGGCAGACAGGGGGAGGCATGTCGGGCATTCCCGGCCAGCCGCACAGCACGGTGTTCCGCAATAGCGATCTACCTGCGCTTTTCCATCACACGGACACCATAGCCATCTCCCGCCAGCGCGAAGCCGCCGGCGCCACGCGCCGTCAGTTGCTCCTCCTGGTCCTGGGCGCCGCCGCCGCGGCGCTGCCCGCCTCCTGGAAGCTCGGAAGCTCGATCCAACTCGCGGGTGCACTCAGCGTGTTGGCGTACGCCGGGGTGCTCGCCCTCGGCACCGGCGCGGCCCGTCGTCGAGCAAAGTCGCAATGGCAACTGAACCGGTCCGCCGCGGAGTACATCAAGTCCTTGTGCTGGCGCTATTCCGTGCATGGAACACCTTTTGACGCCCGCGCCGACGACCCGGACGAATTGTTCGTCCAGCGGTTAGAGGAAGGGCTCGGGGAGTTGTGCAAGGTGGGTTGGGAAGACCCTCGAACGGCAGTTCCCGAGGTGGCGGACGCGGAGTTGATCACTCCGGCGATGCGAAGGCTGCGCGACAAGCCCTTCAACCTCCGCAAGGAGACGTACATCCGGGACCGTCTCATCGAACAGCGGAACTGGTACCACCGCAGTGCGGAGACGTCCCGGAAGTCGACCGCGCTGTGGTCGACCACCATCGTGGTGCTGACCCTGCTGGCGCTGGTCCTTTCGCTGCTGCACACGTTCTCCGCGGCCGAGTCGCTGGATCTGCTGGGTGCGCTCTCCGCGGCGGCGGCGGCGGGCATCGCCTGGAGCGAGATCAGCCGCCGCAAGCCGCTGATCGCCGCACACTCCCTGGTGGAGCAGGACCTGGCTGCGCTGCACTCCGCCATGGAGACCTCGGTGGACGAACTCCAGTGGCCGTCCGCGGTGTACGAGACGGAGCGCATCGTCTCCCCGCAGCACACGGACTGGCTGGTGCGCCACCGCAGTTGAGCCGTGCTGCTCGCCGGTCCTCGGCTGCGTCACCGCAGTTGGGCCGCACCCGGGCGCGCCGGTCCTCAGGGCCGGCGCAGCCCCTCGCGCCAGATCACCGTCACCGGCTTCCCCGACGCGCGGGCGTACTCCACGATGTCGCCCGTGCCGCCGAGCCCCCGCGAGGGGCCGCCGTCCCACACGGCCAGCAGCCGGTCGCAGTTGTCGACGATGTAGGTGCCGGCCGCGTAGTACGCCTCGTCGGTGGAGTGTGGGAAGGAGAGCTGCACCTCGCGGGTGGCGCGCCGGCGGTAGCGGCGGAAGCCGACCAACTCCCCCGGCGTGAAGTCGTTCTCGTAGTCCCCGCTGGGGATGACCACGGTCAGCTCGGCGCCGCAGGACAGGGCGAGGTCCGCGAACATCTGGTCGGCGCCGACGGCGAGGCTGGAGAAGGCTTCCAGAGGGCCCTCGTGGCGGCGGAGCACGGCGAGCAGGCCCGCGCGGATGTCGGCGTGCCCCTCCGGGGGAATGACCCGGTGACCGGTGATTCCGATGCGCTTCACTGCGGTGCGACCCCCCGTGTCCAACGAGCTGACCACGCTGTGCACATGGTCCCAGAACGGAACGCTCCGTCGAGCCCCCGTCCGTATGGAGGACGTCAGTTGGTCGTTCGACGCTCGAACGGGGCGCGCCGGAGCGCGCCCCTGGTGGGAGGCGGGTTCCGGCGCGGAGGGGCCGCACGGGCGTGCGCCCCCGGTCCACCGGTCGTTGGGGTGGGCGCCCTTCACCCCTGCCACACGGGCTCGGGGAGCCCCAGATGGCCCCGGAGCGTACGCCCGACGTACTCGGTGCGGAAGGCGCCCCGCTCCTGGAGCAGCGGGACGACCTCGGCGACGAAGACCTCCAGGGTGTCGAGGAGGTCGAGGGGGTGCCCGGGTACGAGGACGAAGCCGTCGGCCGCGCCGTGGGCGACCTGCTCCGCCAGGGCCGCCGCCACCGTGTCCGGCGCTCCGACGAAGGCCGACGGCCCGGCGGCATCGTTGTCGTCGATCCCGGCGGCGCGGGCGTGGGCCTCGGCGTCCGTCGCGCCGAGGACGCAGACGGCCCGGGCCATCACCAGGAGGTCGTCCGGCGCCCTGCCGTGCGCGGCGGAGCGGCGCTTGACGTCGGTGTAGCGGGTGCGGTCGTCGCAGGGGGTGCGGTGCGCGGGACAGAGCACGTCGGCGGTCGAGACGGCGAACTCCCGCGCCGCGGCGTCGTCCGGGTCCAGCGGGTGGATCACCACCGGACGTCCCTGCGGGGTCCGCGGGACGGTGAACTCGCCGCTGACGGTGAAGTGTCGACCCCGGTGGTCGAAGGTCCGCGGCCGGCCTTCGGGGGTCCAGGAGTCCCACAGCTCACGGGCCGTACCGACGAACTCCGCGGTGTGGCCGTCGCCCGCGCCGCCGGGGCCGACCAGGTGCCAGGCGGCCCGCCCGCCGCTCAGGTGGTCCAGGGTCGCCAGCGCGCGGGCGAGTTCGAAGGGTTCGTGCGCGCCGGGGGCGGCTGCGGCCACCAGCCCGATGCGGTCGGTGACGGCCGCGAGCGCGCTGAGCACGGCCGTCGGTTCGTGCACCGCGTACGGGTCGGGGCCCGGGTACGGCTCGTAGGACCCGAGTGCCGTGTCGGGTCCTACGACCAGGAAGTCGAACAGGCCGCGCTCGGCGGTGCGGGCCAGCCGTTCCCACGACGCAAAGTCGAGCGGCCCGCGGCCGGTCGCACTCCCCGGGAGGTGGACCGCGAGGTGCAGCTGACGGTGCGTACCGGTCATGACGCGTTCCTCTCCCGGGTGACCGACCGACCGGCCGTCGGGCGACCGGCCGCGGGTCGGGGCAGCCCCAGGTGCTCCCGCAGGGTGCCCCCGGGGTGGAAGGTGCGGAAGAGGCTGCGGTGTTGCAGCAGCGCGACCGTTCCGTTGACGATGCGTTCCAGGTCGCGGTGGGGTGCGATGGGTGCCAGGTGGAAGCCGTCCACCGCGCCGGCGTCGTGCCAGCGCGCCAACAGCCCGGCGAGGTCGACCGGTCCGCCGCTGTAGTACGAGCCGTGGGCGGCGAGCGAGGGGCCCGCGTCGAGCAGCCCCGGCTCCCGGGCGGACTCCCGCTCCCCCAGGTCGACGACGAGCGAGAGCAGGACCCGCAGGTCGTCGGGGTCCCTGCCGTACACCGTGGCCTCGTGCCGGACGCGGGTGCGCAGGGCTGCGGCCCGTTCCGCCGACGGCGCCCGGACCAGGACCACGTCGGCGTGCCGGGCGGCGCACCGCAGTCCGTCCTGGCCGGTTCCGGTGACGTCGACGACGGTGACGGGACGCCCTTGGGGCGGGCGGGGCCCGGGTTCGGGCGCCGGGTCGCCGGTCGGGCCGTCCCAGTGGCGGGCGGCGGCGGTGGCGACGGCACAGGCGCGCTGCCATAACGCGGGGGCCGGGGCGGCGGGGCGGCGCCCGAAGAGCGCGGCTTCGGCGTGGGTGGTGGAGACGCCGACGTACCACCCGGCCCGGCCCCGGCTGACCCAGTCGAGCGTGGCGAGGGCGGCGGCGATGCGGTCCGGCTCCGTGTGGGTGGTGGTGACCGTCGGCACCAGGCCGATCCGTCGGGTGGCGGGGGCGACGTGGGAGAGCACGGCGAGGGCGTCCGGGCCAGGCCGGGCGAAGGAGTCGCCGAGGGTGACGAAGTCGAGGGCGCCGTGTTCGGCGAGCCGCGCGAGGTCGGTGAAGTGGCCGGGGTCGAACCGCGGCGGGCCGTCGAGCGCGACGGCGAGGTGGAGCATCCGGTGCCGGGACCGGGTGGACGGCACGGGCAGGGGCGGGGGCGGGGTGTGCCTGGTCGGCATGGCTCCTCCGGAGGGGTCGGTCCCTGGCACGGGTCGGCGGTGCGGCCAGGGGGGCGCCGGGCGCGGGGACGCCCACGGTTCACTCAGGGCGAGGGCCGGCCGTACGGGTGCGGCGCCTGGCGCGGCACCGACGGCGGCGGGAAGCGACCTCACAGCGCCCCGCGGCGCGGTCCGCGCGCGGACGGGGGAAGGCTCCGTGGACGCATGGATCGAGCACAGGAGCGTTCACCCACGGCACGAAGGCGTGGGGCTGAGCAGCGGTCGAGCGACGACACGGACCGCGCCCCTCAGCACGGTCTCGTGACCGCAGGCTAGGCGCTGGTCGGTGTGGCGTGTCAAGGCCGTCCGGAGTGTGGGCGGTGGCTCGGGGAACAGTTGACGCACCGACACATGCCTGTTCCACTGAGCACATGCATGCACAGCGACGGCTGGTCACCCGCCGCCACATCGACTTCGGTCGGGTGTGTTCCTGTTCCTGTATGCATTCCTGTACGCGTCCGCGTACGCGTTCCTGTTGATCCGGAACTGACCGCCGGCCCCACAGCGGCCCGTGTCCGCGCGTCCTCGTGCGCCCGGGCACCGCAGCGACGACACGCACCACTCCCCTCAGCGCCTCCTCGTCCGATGTGAGGGCCCGTCGGGTTCAGCAACTGCCGCAGTCGCAATTGCAGTCACAGCAGGACGAGTCCTTTCCACCACCACCGCCACCACCGCCTCCACTGCCACTGCCGCCACCGCTCCCGCCGCCGCCGCCCGAAGACGATGACGAGCCGCCCTGGTCGCAGCACTCCCCTTCCAGTCCCTTGCGGCGCTTGCGCGACCACGGACCCTCCCAGCGGCTGCGGCACAGGGGTTGGCAGGTGCAGCAGATCCAGGTGGCGGCCAGACAGCCGCCGAGGAAGCTGCGCGGCCGGGGGGTGCGGTCGGGCTCGGGCGGCTGGTCGCCGAACCGGCCCCAGCCGTCACCACCGCCCGGACCTCCCGCGCCGGAACCACCGCCGGCCCCGCCACCCGCGTACGGGTTCCCCCCGCTCCCCGCCGCCTGCCCGCCGTACGGATTCCCGCCGTACGGATTCCCGCCGTACGCATTGCCGCCGTACGGGTTGCCGCCCTGCCCCGGGGGGCCCTGGTGGACCTGGCGGAAGGTCCGGTCGACGGCCACTTCCAGTTCGTGCGTGAGCAGTTGGTGGACGAGTCGGTCGTCGACGAACGCGACGTCGTGCAGCGCGAGCCGCACCCCCCGCACCGCGTCGTCCGCGAGCCGGCGCGCCTCCGCCAGCGGGGTGCCGGTCCCGGTGAGCGGGTTCCACGCGCCGGCCGCCGCGTCCGCCGCCCGGTCCTCCACCGCGTCCAACAGGTGCGCGAGACGACCGAAGAGGCGACCGGCCTCGGCGAGCGGCGCGGCGTTGTCCGGGCGGCCGGCGAGCCGGGCGGTGTGCGCGAAGGCGGCGGCGGTCGCGGTCTCCGTCGGCTCGGTGACGGTCAGCAGCGGGGTGCCGGTCCCGGCCAGCGACTCGATGCCGCCCTGCCGGTCGACCGCGTCGAGCAGGACAGCGGTGTCGAAGCCCAGCTCGGCGCCGGTGCGCGCGCCGGCCCGGTCCCAGCCGGAGGCGACCCGGCGCGCGGCGGCGGCCATCGGACGGCGCGCCAGCACCCCGTCCCCGTCGGCCACGTGGTCGCGCACCTTCGCCGAGGCCAGCACCAGCGAAACCGCCGCCGCCAGCCGCGCTCCCTCGCCCCGGGCGACGGGCGCGGTGCGCATCCCGCGCAGCGGGCAGGGTCCCGCGGTGCGCCGGTCGTCCGCGGTGCGCACGGACTGAGCCTCCGTCAGAACTGAAATGATCAGCCCGTCGTAGTTGGTGACCACCCGGGCGAACTGCCCGTGGTCGGCGCGGAGCGCGAGGCACAGCCCGCACAGGTGCGCCATCCAGTCGGCCCTGAGCCCTTGGGTCAACCGATGGGCACAGGGCCTGACAATTCCGAACAAGGCTTTCCCCCCGTGGAGCCGTTCAGCAGCGCTCGACAGCGCCGCCGGGGCATCGTAACCAGACCTGCGTACGCATCCGGGCCGGTCGACTCACCCATCTGGCCCGACTTTCATATTTTGCGACGATCATCAGGTGTATCTGGGAAGAACCCTGACGAACCGCCATATCTTCTGCACCAGTACCGTCACGAATCCCCTGCACGGCGGCTATCCACTTGGCACCCGATCCGCATGATGGACGACCATAGGGACAGGGATGACGACAGACCGCCGGAGGGCGGACCACAGCGAAAGGAGGCGTCGATGGGATCTGTGCGCAAGGCGAGTGCCTGGCTGGGGCTCGTCGAGGACAGCGACGACCGCTACTACGCCGACGGCTACGACGGCGAGTACGCCGAGGGTGCCGACGGCGGCGACGCCTGGGTCACCGACCCGCGGGTACGCACTGCCTCCGACTCGGCCCAGGAGGACGGCCGCAGGATCGCGACCGTCTCTCCCACCTGCTTCCGCGACGCCCGGGGGATCGGCGAGCTGTTCCGCGAGGGCGTGCCCGTCATCGTGAACCTCACCTCCCTGGAGCCCGCCGACGCCAAGCGCGTCGTCGACTTCGCCGCGGGGCTCACCTTCGGCCTGCGCGGCTCGATCGACCGGGTCGCCACCCGGGTGTTCCTGCTCAGCCCGGCGCACACCGAGGTCGTCAACGGCCAGGCCCCCGGCCGGCCCCAGGACGGATTCTTCAACCAGAGCTGACCGGTCGGCGCATCGGGCGCGACCCCGGCCGAAGGGCCGGAGTCCCCCCGTCGCGCCGCCCGGTCACCGGAAGGCGTCCAGGCCGGTGAGCGCCTTGCCGAGGACGAGCTGGTGCATCTCCACGGTGCCCTCGTAGGTGAGCACCGACTCCAGGTTGGTCGCGTGCCGCATCACCGGATACTCGAGCGAGATCCCGTTGGCGCCCAGGACGGTGCGGGCCGTGCGGCAGATCTCGATGGCCTCGCGCACGTTGTTGAGCTTCCCGAAGCTGACCTGCTCCGGACGGAGCGTCCCGGCGTCCATCCGCCGGCCGAGGTGGTGTGCGAGCAGGACGCCCTTGTGCAACTCCACCGCCATGTCGGCGAGCTTGGCCTGGGTGAGCTGGAAGCCGCCGATGGGCCGGTCGAACTGCACCCGGGTGCGGGCGTACTCCAGTGCCGTGGCGAAGCAGGTCCGCGCCGCGCCCATCGCGCCCCAGACGATGCCGTAGCGCGCGTGGTTGAGGCAGCCCAGCGGCGCCCGTAGCCCGCGGGCGTCGGGGAGCGCGGCGTCGGCGGGCAACCGCACCTCGTCCAGGACGAGTTCGCTGGTCACGCTGGCCCGCAGCGACCACTTGTGCTTGATCTCGGGGGCGGCGAAGCCGGGGGTGTCGGTGGGGACGACGAAGCCGCGGATCCCGTCGTCCGTACGGGCCCAGACGACGGCGACGCCGGCGACGGAGCCGTTGGTGATCCACGTCTTGCGCCCGGTGAGCACCCAGTCGGAGCCGTCGCGCCGGGCGCGGGTGCGCATGCCGGCGGGGTCGGAGCCGTGGTCCGGCTCGGTCAGCCCGAAGCAGCCGATGGTCCGGCCGGCCGCCATGTCCGGCAGCCAGCGCTCGCGCTGCTCGTCGGAGCCGTACCGGTGGATCGCGTACATGGCGAGCGAGCCCTGTACGGAGACGAGGGAGCGGATTCCGGAGTCGGCGGCCTCCAGTTCCAGACAGGCCAGTCCGTACTGGACCGCGCTGGCTCCGGCGCAGCCGTACCCCTCCAGGGACATGCCGAGGGCGCCGATGGAGCCGAGCTCCCGGGCGAGTTCCCGGATCTCGGGCAGTTCGCCCTGCTCGTACCAGTGCGCGACGTGCGGCAGCACGCGGTCGGCGGCCCAGGCACGCACGGTGTCGCGGACGGCGAGGTCCTCGGGGGTGAGCAGGTCGTCGATGCCGAGGGGGTCGTACGGGTCGAAGGGCGCGAGCTGATCGGGTGCGGACATGGCGGGGGCCTTTCGGACGCTCGTCTGCGGTGCGCTGTGCCCAGAAAACTAGCAGCGGTAGCCCTCACGACCGCGCGCACCCGTCCGCGCTGCCCCGCGATGCCGGTCCGTGGTCCCCCGCCCCCTCGGCGGGCGCGGTCGCGCCGTCATGGGTGTGCAGTAATGGCGTCTGACCGACGCTCCGCAGGGACGCGGCGGCGGCGTCCAAGGGCGCCGGGTGCCCGGTCCTAGGGGCGGGCGGCCACCTCGCGGTCCGCGCCCGTGGCGTCGCCCGGCTCACGGCTCGCCGGCACGGCCCGGCGGAGGCACCCCGCCTTGCGGGGCTCGTCGTGGACGGGCGCCACCGCCGCGCACTCCATGCCTCGCGGCAGCCGCAACGCGGCGAGCGCACCGAGCAGCAGCAGTCCCGCGCTCACCACCAGGGTGACGTGCAGGCCGTGCACGAAGGAGGTGCGGGCGGTGGAGCGCAGCAGCTCCCCCGCCGCGCCGCCGAGCCGGTCGGAGACCTGGTACGCCTCGCCCAGCGAGTGCGACGCGGCGGAACTCGCGGCCGGCGGCACCCCGACGAGCGAGCCGAAGGCAGGTGCGTACGCGGCGTTCATCACGCTGCCGAGCAGCGCGATCCCCATGCCGGCCCCGAGTTGGTACGAGGTCTCGCCGATCGCGGCGGCCCCGCCCGCCTGCTTCGCCGGTGCCTCGCTGAGCATCGACTCGTAGGAGGCGAAGAGGGTCGTCTGGAGGCCGAAGCCGAGGAGCACGAAGCCGGCGGTGAGCAGCAGCGGCCGGTCGTGCTGCCCCATCAGGGTCAGCAGCAGCACGGCGGCGGCGGTCAGCAGGAAGCCGCCGCAGACCATCCGGCGCGGCCCGATCCGGCGCAGGGTGTACGAGCCGGTGGCGCCCGCGGCCATCGCGGCGAAGGTCAGCGGCAGCAGCCGCAGCCCGGTCTCCACGGGGCTCAGCCCCAGGATGAGCTGGAGGTACTGGACGGCGATCAGCTGGAGGCCGACCAGTGCCAGCATGGCGAGGACGATGCAGCCGACCGAGGTGGAGAAGGTGGCGGCGGCGAACATCCGCACGTCCACCAGCGGATGGCGGCGACGGCGTTGCCGGTGCACGAACCCCGCCAGCAGTGCGCCACCGGCCAGCAGCGGCAGGGCGGTGCCGGCGTCGAGGATCCCGTGTCCCACGCCGAGCCGCTTCACCCCGAGGACGAGGCCGAGCACGCCGGCCGCGGCCATCAGCGCGCCCAGCACGTCCCAGGGGCCTTCGGCGCCGCTGCGGGACTCCGGCAGCAGCCAGCGGGCCACCGGCAGGAGCACGACCATCAGGGGGATGTTGATCAGGAAGACCGAGCCCCAGCGGAAGTTCTCGACGAGGAAGCCGCCGAGGAGCGGTCCGGTCGCGGCGCCGACGGCGGCGACCGCGGTCCAGATGCCGATGGCCATCGCCCGCTCGCGGCGGTCGGGGAAGACCGCGCGGAGGACGGAGAGCGTGGCGGGCATGATCATCGCGCCGCCGACGCCGAGCAGGGCGCGGGCCGCGATCAGCACCTCGGGCGTGGTGGCGAACGCGGCGAAGGCGGAGGCGACGCCGAAGAGGACGTACCCCATGAGCAGCACCCGGCGGCGCCCGACCCGGTCGCCGAGGGTGCCGAAGAGGATCAGCAGCGCGGCGCAGACCAGGGGGTAGGCGTCGACGATCCACAACAGCTCGACACCGCTCGGCCGCAGGTCCTCCGTGACGGCGGGCACCGCGACGTGCAGCACCGTGGCGTCCACGGCGACCAGCAGCAGACTCACGCACAGGACGACGAGGACGACCCAGCGGTGACCGCCGTCGCCGACGGAGCGCGGGCGGGCCGCCGTCGCGGTCGTCCCTGACATCCACAACCTCCAGTGACTCCCCCGTCCGCGGTGGATCCGGCCGGGGGAAACGGGGACGGGGACGGTCCCGTGCGGCGGTCCGACGTCGACGGACGAGTGAGCCGTCAGCGTACGCGAGTTCATCTGCACGGCGCGTGGCCCACCTCTCACGCCGTGGTGCGCCCGCATGTGGCGTACGCCACCCCCGCACCGTCAGGGACCGGCCACCGTTCACCGCGGGTCGGCCACGGGCGCCCGCCAGATGAGAAAAAATTCATACGGGGATGCGATGAACTGCAATTGGCCGCTCAGATCCCGCCGGGATAAGGGGCTTTCAGGGCGACCTCCCGGAGCATTACGACACCTGAGCTCCGGAATTTCCCGAATGGCCAGTCTTAAATTCCGCGTCAGGAGACATACTCCACATCACATCGTCATCACAAACCCGCTGGATCGGCCGGGTCGCACCCTCACTCGCTGTAACGTCGATTGGGTGCGTACCGACATCTTCGCCCGGTTGGACCGGGAGCCGGAACCGCCGAAGATAGAGATCCCGCGGATGAGCCGCACCCGTCTCGCCCTCTTCGGCGGGACGGCCGTGTTCTACGTCGCCATCGTCGTGGCCGTGCTGGCGTCGACGTGGCTGGTGCTCATCGACTGGAAGGTCATGCTGTTCCGGCCCTACCAGCAGTGGCCGCAACTGCACGCCTTCCTCGACTACTTCGTGGTCCTCGGCCAGCGGGGCCCCACCGCCGTGATGGTGGCGGCCTGGCTGGGCTGGCGCTCCTGGCGCCAGCACACCCTGCGCCCCCTGCTGGCGCTCGGCGTCGCGCTGCTGCTGCTCAATGTGACCGTCGGCAGCGTCAAGATCGGACTGGGCCGACTCGGCCCCCACTACGCGACGCAGATCGGCTCGTCCGAGATGTTCGCCGGCGGGGATATATTTCCCTCCGGCCACACCGCCAATGCGGTCGTCACCTGGGGAATCCTGGCTTATCTGGCCACCACCCCGACGACCCGCCGCTATCTGTCGGCGCTCTCGGCGACGGTCTCGCTCGGCGTCGGACTCACCACCGTCTACATCGGTACGCACTGGTTGAGCGATGTGCTCCTGGGCTGGGCCGCCGGCCTGCTGATCCTGCTGGCGCTGCCCTGGTGCGAGCCGCTGATCGGCCGCGCGGAGGCGTGGATCCTGGGCCAGCGCGACCGGTGGCTCGCGCGGCGCGCCCTCGTCCCCTCGCTGCCGGTGGCGGCGGGCGGCCCCCGGCCCGCGGTGGCGGCGCAGCGCACGGCCGCCGGCCAGGGCGGCGAGGACCAGCGGCGGGAGCCCGTGGTCAGCCTGGGCGCCACCCTGCCCGGACCGGCCGCCGCCCCGAGTGCCACCGCCGCGTCGTCCGGCACGGCGACGGCGCGGCGCGCCCAGGCCCGGACGCACCCGGTGCGCTCCGAGCGGGCGTCGGTGACCCCCTCGGGCAGCCACCGGCCGTCCGCGTCCCGGACGATGTCCGGCGGCTGAGCCCGCTCCCGTACCACCGCACGTCGAAGGGCCCCGCGCCGACCAGGCCGGGGCCCTTCCCCGTGCCCGGCGCACCGCGCACCGGTGGCGCTCAGCCGCGCCAGCAGCGCACCACGGTGTCGTGCTCGACCTCGAAGTTGATCCTGCCCCTGAGGTACTCCAGGGTGATGATCGCGCCCGGGGGCAGTGAGCGGACGGTGCTCCAGCCGTGTTGACGGGCCCGCCGTTCGGCGTCGTCGGCGCGCAGGCCGACGTACGCACCGGTGGCGTCGTCCGGCTCGGCGGAGGGGCTCGGTATGGGTGCCATGCCTCCCACGGTAGGTGGCAGCGGACGGTGACGGAAGCGGAGCGGGGGTCGCCCGCCGGTCGTTCCCGCGCCACCCACTCGTCACACTTCTGTCACAAGGCGGCGGGACACGTTCAGCCCAAACGACGTCACTCGTACGGGCACTTCCGCACCGCCCACACGGCATTTCCCGGCGGATGGACGATCATGGAGAATTCCGGCGGGGAATTGCTGGGGCCCTTCGCCGAACCCTCGCCGACGAATTGCCACAGCCGCCCCATTCACGGCTTCCTTACACAATCCCCCGCACTTTCCCACCAGGCCGCCGGAGCTTCTTCAGCCGGCGTCAGTCGACGGCGCGGGAGAGGCGGTCCCGCACCACCGCGATGTGGTCCTTCAACTCGTCCGGCTCGACGACGTCGAAGTCCACGCCCATCAGCAGGACGTGAACCACCATCACGTCCGGGTTGGTCGCCCCGGTGCGCAGCAGGCAGTGCTCGTCGTCGATCCGCTCCAGCACCCCGTCCGCCGGGGAGATCAGCTCGGCCGCCCGCTCGTAGGGCATGTGCAGCCGGATGACCGCCCGGGTGGTGTACGCCCGGGTGGAGATGCCCTGGGCGACGTACCGCGCCAGGTCCTCCGCGGGCGGGGTGCGCGGGGTGAAGCGCGGGCCGTGCGGGGGCGCGGGCACGATGCGGTCGGCCCTGAAGGTGCGCCAGTCGTCCCGATCGACGTCCCAGGCCACCAGGTACCAGCGGCGCTCGCTGCACACCAGCCGGTGGGGCTCGACGGTGCGGCGCGAGGAGGCGCCGTTGTGGTCCTCGTAGGCGAACCGCAGCCGCTCGCTGTCGCGGCAGGCGTTCGCCAACTCGGTGAGCACGGCGGCGTCGAGCCGGGTGCTGGGCTCGCGCAGCAGCGGCACGGTCACGGAGTTCAGCGCCCCCACCCGGCGCCGCAGCCGGCCCGGCAGCACCTGCTCCAGCTTGGCCAGCGCGCGTACGGAACTCTCGCCGATGCCCTCGATGCCGTTGCCGGCGGCCGTGCGCAGCCCGACGGCGACGGCCACCGCCTCGTCGTCGTCGAGCAGCAGCGGCGGGAGTTCGGCGCCGGCGCCGAGGCGGTAGCCGCCGCCGGTGCCGGGGCTGGCGTTGACCGGATAGCCCAGCTCCCGCAGCCGGTCCACGTCCCGGCGCACCGTGCGCGCGGTGACGCCGAGTTGCCGGGCCAGCTCGGCGCCGGACCATTCACGGCGTGCCTGGAGCAGCGAGAGCAGGCGCAACAGTCGAGCGGAGGTCTCCAACATGGTCCGCAGTCTGCCAAGCCCCGCCGCACGACGCCGGCGGGGCCCTGCGTGCCGGGGCCCTACGCCCGGTGCCTCACGCCTTGCGCAGTCGGCGCAGGGTGGCGGCGGCCAGGTAGCGCAGGGCGTACGCGCTGCCGTACGCCGTGCCGCGGCAGCGCAGTGCCAGATCGCGCGCCGCACCGCGCGATCCCCGGGCCCGGGCCCGCTCGACCAGCTCGGTGAAGATCTCTTCATGGCGTTCGGCGATCCGCGCCGGGTCGAAGCGCATCGACGCGGCGAGCGCCGCGGCCCCGGTGCGCCGCCGCAGGTCGTCGTCCTCGATCAGCTCCAGCAGCGCGTCGGCGACGGCGTCCGCGTCGCCGACCGGCACCAGCCGTCCGTCCACGCCGTCCGCGATGATCTCCCGCGGCCCGTGCGGGCAGTCGGTGGCGACCACCGGCAGCCCGCAGCGCATCGCCTCCACGATGGTCATCCCGAAGGACTCCTTGCTGGAGGTGACCGCTGCGATGGAGCCCTTGACCCACTCCGGCTCCAGCGGGTTGGCGTTGCCCATCAGGGACACGTGGCCCTTGAGGTCCCGCTCCTCGATCAGCGCGGTCAGCGCGTCCCGCTCGTTGCCGGTGGCGTCCCCGCTGCCGTAGATCCGCAGGGACCAGTCCGGGCGGGCGGCGACGACCTTGGCGAACGCCTCGACGAGCAGGTCGTAGCGCTTGACCCGGGTCAGCCGGCCCGCCGCGACGACGACCTTGCCACTGCCGTCGGCGGGGGTGACGGTCGGTTCCGGCACGCTGTTCGGGACGGCGTCGACGCGTACGCCCGGCAGGTTCAGCCGGGTGCGGTAGGCGCGGGCGTCCGCTTCGGTGACGGTGGTGACCGCGTCCAGGAGCCCGTAGCGGAAGCCGAGTTCCCGGCGGAGCCGGTAGCTGTGGCCGTCCAGGGTGAGGTGTTCCTGGCCGATGCGGACCGGGCCGCGGCGGGTCTGGCGGGCGATGTGGACGTTGAGCCCGGGTCGGGTGCCGACGACGACGTCCGCGTCCACGGAGCGCAGGTACGCCCCGATGCGGTCGTCGGTGAGTCGGCTGTACTGCTTGTGCCGGCCGTCGCCGCGCGGGAAGACCCGGGCGGGCCTGCGGTAGTCCGGCAGGTCGCCCGCGTAGTCCGGGCTCCCCCGGCGCAGGTCGACGAGCTCGCGCATGGTGACGCCGTTCGGCGCCCCCATCAGGGGCTCGTCGCGGTGCCGGAAGACGGAGACGATCTCCACGTCGTGCCGTTCCGCGAGGGCCTGGGCGAGATTGAAGGTCGTGCGGATCGTGCCGCCGATGCCGTATGCGTTGTGCAGCAGGAAGGAAATGCGCATGCGCTGCCGCGCCCCCTGTTCAGATGTGGTCGAACAGGACTCTACTGCGCCCGCGGTCTCCCGCGGACCGGACGGGGGGCGCGGGCGGGCGCAGCCCCGCCCGGGGAACGGCGGGCGGGGCTGCGGCGTGGGGGGTGGTGCGGTGCTGCCCTGGCCTCAGAGGGCGAGGCGCTGGCCGGGCAGGATGAGGTTCGGGTCGGCGCCGACGACCAAGCTGTTGGCCCGGTGGAGGTCGCGCCAGTCCTTGCCGTGGGCGGCGGCGATGCCGCTGAGGGTGTCGCCCTGGCGGACGGTGTACGTGCCTGCGCGCGCGACGGCACGGCCGGTGTGGGCCTCGGTGCGTCGCGGGGGCTCGCTCGTGCGCTGTCCGGTGTACGGCTGCGTCTTGTTCGGCTTGCTCGGCTTGCCGGTCTTGCTCGTGGCCTTCGGCGCCTTGTACGGCTTCGCGGCCTTCGCGGGCTTCACGACCGGCGCGGACGCGGGGGCGCTGCCGTAGGCGCCGGCCTTGCGGGAACAGGTGGGCCAGGCGCCCCAGCCCTGAACGCGCTGGACCTTGGTGGCGATCGCGATCTGCTGGGACTTGCTGGCCTTGTCGGCGCTGCGGGCGTAGGCGCCGCCGCCGAAGCCCTTCCAGGTGGAGGCGGAGAACTGGAGTCCGCCGTAGTAGCCGTTGCCGGTGTTGATGTGCCAGTTTCCGCCGCTTTCGCACTGGGCGATGCGGTCCCACACCCCGTTGTCGGCCGCCCTGGCCTCGCCGGCCGTGGTGGCGACGAGGGCGAGCGGTGCGACGAGGGCGGCGCCGACCAGGGCCGCCGGGTAGCGCCCGCGGGTGGCGGACGAGTGGGTGCGGGAGGGACGGGAATGAGCGGACATCACAGACCTCTCGAAGGACCCGGGGTCTCCCTCACGGCCCGGACGACGACGCTTCCGGCGTCGCCGACCCGTACCGCCCGACCCGCCGGGGAGGTGTCCGCCACGACGGCGTTCGCCGGCGGTGCGGACACGGGTGGTGCACGGGCCGTACTGGCGGTACGGCGCCTGGGCGGGTCGACCCGGGACGGTGCTCTCTGCACCCGGCGGAGGAATGTACGGAGTCCGCGGCCCGCAGCTCAACCAATTCCTCGTTTTCGCAGGCCAGTTGGGCGTTACCAGAGGTAACTTGACAGCCTTTCAGCGATCTTGGCGCCCCGTTGACACCCTTAAGTGGGGATATCCCGGACAGTCGATCGAGGTCAAACGTGAGGTGGTTCACCCCGTCAGGACCCTTGCGTCCACCACGAGTTGACCTGGAGTGATCGATTCCGCCAGCGATGTCACCGTCCGCACCGGACGGCTTGATTCCGCACTCCCGGGCGCGTGACTCCCACCACAGATCACCCGTTGAACCCTTTATGAGCCGGGAACCGCCCGGCGCACCCGAACAAGTCCCGAGGAGCCACCCGTGCCCCCCATGCTCGACGTCAGCGAGGACGTCCGCGCCGAGATCGGCGACGAAGAAGCCGATCGGCTGCTCGCCGGCGACTCCGCCCCGGGCAGCTACGACTGCACCTCCTGCCGCACCCCGGGCGACCCCGAGCAGGAGCGCACCAGCACCGTGCTGTTCGTCGGCGAGGAGACCGCCGTACTCGCCTTCGCGCACGCCAGCTGCATCCCGTCCCAGGTCGTCCAGCTCGCCGAGGACCAGCTCCAGGGCGCCGTGCGGTCCATCACCGGCGCGCCCCGGGCCGCCGCCCCGGCGGTGGACCCCGCGCCCCTCGACGCCGCGCCGAACCAGGCGGTCCTCGGCGTCACCAGCGGGCTGATCCTGGTCAACGGCGATCTGCACCCCGCGCTGGTGGTGGAGCCCACCGCCCCCATCGCCCGCCCCGGCACGACCGGTGGCGACGGCGACGACTTCCTGCCGCTGCTGATGGAACAGGGCTTCGCCCCGATCCACGACGTCAACGGGCTGCCCGCCCCCCTCCAGGGCTGGTCCGTGCTGCTCGCCATGGGCAAGCTGCACGCCATCCTCCAGGCCGGTGGCGTCGCCTGGTGGCAGGCCCACCAGGCGCTCCAGGTCACGGAGGGCTGGCGGACCGCGGCGAACAAGTCGAAGACGGTGCTGGTGTTCGCGGCCCCCGTGGGCGCCATCGGCCAGCAGCCGCGCGAGGACCTGCTGCGCGACGCGCTGGAGAAGGCGGCGGCCCGGGGCCTGCTGGTCGCCGCCGCGATGCCGCTCGCCGGCACCTGAGCCCGTCGGGGCGCCCGTTGTGTGCCTGGTGCGCCAGATGTGCCATGTACACCCGTTCGGACAGGAATGCAACGGGTTGTGAGTGACGGGCCGGGGTCGTGGGTCGTTGCAGGAGTGTGCAGACTTACGATCCCATCCGCCAGCCGTACCCGAGCCACATCCCCGCGATGCGCCCCACGCACGAGGGATCGGCAGGTCAATCGCTGACCCCCATCTTCGACGCGCTCTACTTGGAGTACCGGCGGTCGTTCCGGGCCCTGCCCGGGGACCGGACCGGCGAGGAGCACCTCGTCTTCCACGGCTTCGCCGGCCACCCGGGCAACCGTCTCGCCGTCCACCCGCCGTACGGGGCGACGGCCTGGCAGCCGTACCCGGTCCGCCAGCACCCGGCGCTGCCACCGGCACCCGGAGGGCGCTGAGGGCGGCACCGCAGCACTGAGGGCGCCGTCCGGGAAGTACCCGGGCAGCGCCCTCGTCCGTGTGCCCGCGCGGGGGCTACTTCTTGCGGCCGCGCTTCTCGCGCACCCGCACCGAGATGTGCAGCGGAGTGCCCTCGAAGCCGAACTCCTCGCGCAGCCGGCGCTCCACGAAGCGGCGGTAGCCGTGCTCCAGGAAGCCGGAGGCGAAGAGGACGAAGCGCGGCGGCTTGGTGCCCGCCTGCGTCCCGAAGAGGATCCTGGGCTGCTTGCCGCCGCGGATCGGGTGCGGGTGGGAGGCCACGATCTCGCCGAGGAAGGCGTTCAGCCGGCCGGTGGGGACGCGGGTCTCCCACCCGGCGAGCGCGGTCTCGATCGCCGGGACCAGCTTCTCCATGTGGCGGCCGGTGCGGGCGGAGACGTTCACCCGGGGCGCCCAGGCGATCTGCGCCAGCTCCGTCTCGATCTCCCGCTCCAGGTAGTAGCGACGCTCCTCGTCGAGGGTGTCCCACTTGTTGTACGCGATCACCATCGCGCGGCCCGCCTCGACGGCCATGGTGATGATCCGCTGGTCCTGGACGCTGATGGTCTCGCTGGCGTCGATCAGGACGACCGCGACCTCCGCCTTCTCGACGGCGGCGGCGGTGCGCAGCGAGGCGTAGTAGTCCGCGCCCTCCTGGAGGTGGACCCGGCGGCGGATGCCGGCCGTGTCGACGAACTTCCAGGTCACACCGCCCAGCTCGATCAGCTCGTCGACGGGGTCGCGGGTGGTGCCGGCGAGTTCGTCGACGACGACGCGCTCTTCGTTGGCGACCTTGTTCAGCAGGGACGACTTGCCGACGTTCGGGCGGCCGATCAGGGCGATGCGGCGGGGGCCGCCGACCGCGCTGCCGAAGGTCTGGGCGGGGGCGTCGGGCAGCGCTTCGAGGACGGCGTCGAGCATGTCGCCGGTGCCGCGGCCGTGCAGCGCGGAGACCGGGTGGGGCTCGCCGAGGCCCAGCGCCCACAGCGCCGTGGCGTCCGACTCGCCGCTGGGGCCGTCGACCTTGTTGGCGCAGAGGACCACCGGCTTGCCGGCCCGACGCAGCAGCTTGACGACCGCCTCGTCGGTGTCGGTCGCGCCGACGGCGGCGTCCACGACGAAGACCACCGCGTCCGCGGCCTCGATGGCGTACTCGGCCTGGGCGGCGACGGAGGCGTCGATGCCGAGGACGTCCTGCTCCCAGCCGCCGGTGTCGACGACCTTGAAGCGGCGCCCGGCCCATTCGGCCTCGTAGGTGACGCGGTCGCGGGTGACGCCCGGCCGGTCCTCGACGACGGCCTCGCGGCGGCCGATGATGCGGTTCACCAAGGTCGACTTGCCGACGTTGGGCCGGCCGACGACGGCGAGGACGGGCAGCGGGCCGTGACCGGCCTCGTCGATGGCGTCCTCCACCTCCTCGGCGTCGAAGCCCTCCACCGCGGCGAGCTCCATGAACTCCGCGTACTCGGCGTCGCCGAGCGCTCCGTGGTCGTGCTGGTCGTTCATGAAGTCCGTTTCCTCGTGTCTGGCCGGATCACGTCGCGTGATCCGCTCTCAAGTCTTACCCGGCGCGGCCGGTCAGGCGCCTGGCGTTTTCCAGGTGGGCGGTCAGCCGGTCCTGGATGCGCACGGTGGCCTCGTCCAGCGCCGTGCGCGTACGGCGGCCGGATCCGTCGCCCGCCTCGAAGGCGTCGCCGAAGACGACGTCCACCCGGCCGCGCAGCGGGGGCAGTGCCGTGATCAACCGTCCTCGGCGCTCGGTGCTTCCCAGGACCGCCACGGGGACGACGGGGGCGCCGGAGCGGACGGCGAAGTACGCGAGCCCGGCGCGCAGCGCGGAGAAGTCGCCCTCGCCCCGGGTGCCCTCGGGGAAGATGCCGAGGACGCCACCGCGCTCCAGGATGCCGAGGGCGCCGGTGACGGCGGTGCGGTCGGTGCCGGACCGGTCGACCTCCAGCTGCCCGATGCCGCGCAGGAAGGGGCCGAGGGGGCCGACGAACGCCTCCTTCTTGATCAGGAAGTGCACCGGTCGGGGCGCCGTGCCCATGAGTATGGGGCCGTCGATCGCGTGCGAGTGGTTCACCGCGAGGATCACCGGGCCGGCGGACGGGACCCGCCAGGCGCCCAGCACCCGCGGGCTCCACAGGCCGTTCATCAGACCGATGCCGATGCCCCGGCCGACCGCCGCGCCGTGCGCGGAGGGCAGGTCTGCGGCCGACGAGTCCTTCGCGGGCTTCGGGGAGGTGGCGGACGCGGTCACCGAAGGGCCGCCCGGCGCTGCTCGACGAGTTCGGTGACCTCGGCCACGACCTGCGCCAGCGTGAGTTCGGTGGTGTCGACCTCCACCGCGTCGTCGGCCTTGGCGAGCGGGGACGTCTTGCGGCTGGAGTCGGCCGCGTCCCGCTTGATCAGGGCCTCGCGGGTGGCCGCCAGGTCGGCGCCGGCCAGCTCGGCGGTGCGGCGGACCGCCCGGGCCTCCGGGGAGGCGGTCAGGAAGACCTTCAGATGGGCGTCCGGCAGGACGGTGGTGCCGATGTCCCGGCCCTCGACGACGATGCCGGCTTCGGCCTCGGCGGCGATGGAGCGCTGGAGCGCGGTGATCCGGGAGCGCACCTCGGGGACCGCACTGACCGCGCTGACCTTCGCGGAGACCTCCGGGGTGCGGATGGGGGCGGAGACGTCCTCGCCGTCGACCGCGATCGTCGGGGCGGCCGGGTCGGTGCCGGAGACGATGGCGGGCTTGCCCGCGGCGGTGGCGATGGCAGCGGGGTCGGCGGTGTCGACGCCGTGCGCGATCATCCACCAGGTGATCGCCCGGTACTGCGCCCCGGTGTCCAGGTAGCGCAGTCCGAGGGCCGCTGCCACGGCCTTGGACGTGCTCGACTTGCCCGTGCCGGCGGGTCCGTCGATGGCAACGATCACGGCGGATTCCACGGTGTCGAACACCTTTCCTTCAGTGGTGGGAGGCGGGGTGCCCGTCGATGCGTTCGTGACGGGCCCGCCGATGGGCTCTTCGAAGGCCCCGAACAAGGTTACCGACTGCCGGGACGTGTGCGGGACCCGGTGAGCGGGGGCCGGTGCACGGGGGCCGGGTCCTACTGCCGGATCGACCAGCCCCGCTCGCGCAGGGCCCCGGTGAGCACCGGCGCAGCGGACGGCTCCACCATGAGCTGGACGAGGCCGGCCTGCTGGCCGGTGGCGTGCTCGATGCGCACGTCCTCCACGTTCACGCCCGCCCGCTCGGCGTCCCCGAAGATCCGCGCCAGCTCGCCGGGGCGGTCGCCGATGAGCACCGCGACGACCTCGTACGCGGTCGGTCCCGCGCCGTGCTTGCCGGGCACCCGGGCGCGGCCCGCGTTGCCGCGCCGCAGCACGTCCTCGATGCCCGTGACGCCGTGCCGGCGCTCGTCCGCGTCGGCGGACTGGAGCGCCCGCAGCGCCCGTACGGTCTCGTCGAGGTCGGCGGCGAGCCCGGCGAGGACGTCGGCGACCGGGCCGGGGTTGGCGGAGAGGATGTCCACCCACATCCGGGGGTCGGAGGCGGCGATCCGCGTCACGTCCCGGATCCCCTGCCCGCACAGCCGCACGGCGGTCTCGTCCGCCTCCCGCAGCCGGGCCGCGACCATCGAGGAGACCAGCTGGGGGGTGTGGGAGACGAGCGCGACGGCGCGGTCGTGGGAGTCGGCGTCCATGACGACGGGGACGGCGCGGCAGAGCGCGACCAGCTCCAGTGCGAGGTTCAGCACCTCGGTGTCGGTGTCCCGGGTGGGGGTGAGCACCCAGGGCCGCCCCTCGAAGAGGTCGGCGGTCGCGGCGAGCGGTCCGGAGCGCTCCTTGCCGGACATGGGGTGCGTGCCGATGTACGCCGACAGGTCGACGTCCGCCGCCTCCAGCTCGCGCCGGGGCACGCCCTTGACGCTGGCGACGTCGAGGTAGCCGCGGGCGAGCCCGGCCCGCATGGCGTCGATCAGCGCGGACGCCACGTGCGCGGGCGGCACGGCGACGATCGCCAGGTCCACCGGCCCCTCGGGCGGCTCCTCGGTGCCGGCGCCGAGCGCGGCGGCGGTGCGGACCCGCTCGGGGTCGTGGTCGACCAGGTGCACGGCGATGCCGCGGCCGGCGAGGGCGAGCGCGGCGGAGGTCCCGATCAGGCCGGTTCCGATGACGAGGGCGGTTCTCACTGGGCGGTGTCCTTGCGCGGGGCGGGGGCTCGCGGCGCGGCGGCGCCGGGGTGGTGGTGAGGGTCAGGGTATGCGCTGGGCGGGCGGCGCGGCGGGCCGTCGCTGGCCCGTCGGAGGGGGCGCGCCCCGCCGAGCGCGTTCCTGCGGGCAGCGGGCGGGCGGCCGGTGGGAGGATGCGCGCCCCGCAGGTGGGCGCGAGTGAGGGAGTACGGCCATGGACGCGCGACGACGGACGGTCCTTGCGGTGGGGGTCACGGGTGCGGCGGGGTTGGCCGCCGGGTGCGGCGGGGGCGGCGGGGGCTCCGGCGAGCAGACCGCCACCCTCTCGCCCGGCAGCCCTTCGCCCGCGGCCACGGGGTCCGCCGGCCAGCAGTTGGCGATGAAGACGGACGTCCCGGTCGGCGGCGGCACGGTCTTCAAGGGCGAGAAGGTCGTGGTGGTGCAGCCGGCGGCCGGCGAGTTCAAGGCGTACTCCGCCGTCTGCACCCATGAGGGGTGCCTGGTCGACAAGGTGGCGAACGGCACGATCGACTGTCCGTGCCACGGCAGCGAGTTCCACGTCGCGGACGGCTCGGTGGCCCGCGGCCCGGCCGCCCGCCCCCTGCCGCCGCAGCAGATCACCGTCACCACCGACGCGATCCTGCTGGACTGACGCGGCGGCGGGGCACGTAGCGTGTCGCCATGCACTCCGGCCCGACCCCCGTGGACCTCGTACGCGACCACACCGTGTACTCCTGCGTCATGGGCTCGCGCGCCTTCGGGCTGGCGACCGAGGACAGCGACACGGACCGGCGCGGCGTCTTCCTCGCGCCCACCCCGCTCTTCTGGCGCTTCGAGAAGCCGCCGACGCACGTGGACGGACCGCTGCCCGAGCAGTTCTCCTGGGAGCTCGAACGGTTCTGCGAGCTGGCGCTGCGCGCCAATCCGACCGTTCTGGAGTGTCTGCACTCCCCGCTCGTCGAGCGGGTCGACGCCACCGGCCGCGAACTGCTCTCGCTGCGCGACGCGTTCCTGTCCCGGGACGTGCTGCGGACCTTCGTGCGGTACGCCGAGGGCCAGGCCAAGAAGCTCGCCGGGGACCGCCGAGCAGAGCGGGCGCCGCGCGGAAAGCCGGTGATGCACCTGCTGCGCCTGCTGCTGAGCTGCCGTGACCTGCTGCGTACGGGCGAACTCGTCCTCGACGTCGGCGACGACCGGGACGGGCTGCTCGCGGTCCGCCGCGGAGAGGTCCCCTGGGAGCGCGCCGAGACCTGGATGGCCCGGCTCGTCGAGGAGGCCACCGCGGCGGCCGAGCACAGCCCCCTCCCACCGGCCCCGGACCGCGCCCGGGTCGAGGACTTCCTCATCCGCACCCGCCGCGCCTCAGCGCGCCAGTAGGCCACGCTCCCCCGCGCCTCTGGCCGGAGCCGCCATAGCCCTGCGGCAACGTTGGCCTGTGCGGCCCGGTGGTGGGCTTGTCGCGCGGTTCCCCGCGCCCCCGACCCCGTCCGTCTGCGGCCGACGGTGGGTTTGCCGCGCAGTCCCGCCGTGCGGGACCCCAGCGCCATCTGTTTCGCTGCCCCGTCACCTGCGTGCGGAGGGCAGGGCGCTGAGGGGCGCGGGGAACTGCGCGACAAGCCCACCACCGGGTTGCGGACGCCATCGCCGCACACCCACCACGGCGCCGGCGCGCCTGCTGAGGCAGCGGCGCTGTCGAAAGGGCTCCGCCCGGTCCATCCGCGCCGCCGGTCAGGAGTCCCAGAGCGCCCCCAGGGACACCAGGTCGCTGCCGTACTCGATGGTGTCCGCCCAGTGGCGCGGCCAGGCGGAGGCGCCGAGGTGGGCGCCGGCGAAGGCCCCGGCGAGGGCGGCGATGGAGTCCGAGTCGCCGCGGGTGCAGGCGGCGCGGCGCAGGGCGGTGAGCGGGTCGGTGGGGAAGAGCAGGAAGCACTGGAGCGCGGTGGCCAGCGCCTCCTCGGCGATCCAGCCGTCGCCGGTGGTCAGGCAGGGGTCGTGCTCCGGGTTCGCGGTGGGCAGGGCGGTCGCGAGGCGGTCCAGCGCGTCCAGGCACTCCTCCCAGCCGCGGGCGATGAAGTCCTGGGGCGACGGGTCGTGGGAGCGGGTCCACAGGTCGCCGAGCCAGCGCTCCAGGTAGCGGTAGCGGTTCTCGTACGCGTACGAGCGCAGCACGCCGACCAGGCCGAGGGGTTCGGCGCCGCGAGCGAGCAGGTGGACGGCGCGGGCGGTGAGGTCGGCGGCGGCCAGCGCGGTGGGGTGGCCGTGGGTGAGCGCGGCCTGGAGCTGGGCCGCGCCGGCGCGCTGTTCGTCGCTGAGGCCCGGGACGAGGCCGACGGGGGCGACGCGCATGTTCGCCCCGCAGCCCTTGGAGCCGATGATGCTGGCCCGCTGCCAGGGCAGCCGGTCGTCTTCGAGGGCTTCGCAGGCGTCCAGGCAGGTGCGGCCGGGGGCACGGTTGTTCTGCGGGTCGCGGTACCAGGCGGTGAACTCGGCCCGCAGCGGGCCCACGAGCCGGTCGGGCGCGAGCGGGCCGCGGTCCGTGGCGGTGCGCACGGCGCGGCCGACGGCCAGCGTCATCTGGGTGTCGTCGGTGACGAACGCCGGCCGGGGCAGTCCCATGTCCCGCCAGGGGCCGCACTTGGCGAGGATCTGCGGGACGTCGTTGAACTCGGTCGGGAAGCCCAGGGCGTCGCCGAGGGCGAGCCCGATCAGCGCCCCGGTGGCGGCCTGTCGGGTGGTGGTGCGGGTGGTGTTCAGGGTGCTCATGTCTGCCGTCCTTCCGGGCGCAGAAGCGGTGGGTGCAGGGCGGACGCGGTGCCCGCCCGGTACAGCGCGGCCGGTTTGCCCCGGCCTCCGGTGCGTCGTGGCGGTCCGTCGACCGGCTCGACGAAGCCGGGGGTGGCGAGGACCTTCCGTCTGAAGTTGGGCCGGTCGAGGGCGACGCCCCAGACGGTCTCGTAGATCTGTTGCAGCTCGCCGAGGGTGAACTCCGGGGGGCAGAAGCTGGTGGCGAGGCAGGTGTACTCGAACTTGGCGCAGATGCGGTCGTGGGCGTCGGCGAGGATGCGGTCGTGGTCGAAGGCGAGCGCGGAGACGTCCGCGAGGGCCGTCCAGCGGGCCGCGGCGGCGTCCCCGCCGCCGCGGGGCTCGGGCAGGTCGGGCAGGAGGGCCGCGTACGCGACGGAGACGACGCGCATCCTCGGGTCGCGGTCCGGTTCGCTGTAGGTCTGGAGCTGTTCGAGGTGGAGGTCGCGGACGGTGCGCGGGGACAGGCCCGTCTCCTCGGCGAGTTCCCTGCGCGCCGCCGCGCCCGCGGACTCGTCGGGCCGTATGAAGCCGCCAGGCAGGGCCCAGGCGCCCCGGTACGGCGCTTCGCCGCGCTCGACGAGCAGCACGTTCAGCCGTGCCGCGCGGACGGTGAAGACGGCGAGGTCGACGGTGACCGCGAAGGGCGGGAAGGCGCGCGGGTCGTAGTCCGGCAGGTCGTCACGGGCCGGGGCCGACTGCGCGGCGGACGGGGAGGCGCGGCGGTGCATGCGTGGTGCTCCTGGAGTCGTACGGGACGGAAGGGGGCGGACGGGTGAGCGGATGGCCGGGCGGAGCCGGGTGGCCCCAGCGGCTCGGGTCCGGTGTCACGGAGTCGCCTCCGCGGGCCGGGAGCCCACGGCGAGGTCGCGCGACCAGTTCCGCAGCCCGATCACGCAGAGCGTCAGGAACCCGATGTAGAGCAGCGAGGTCAGATAGAGGTCCTTGTGCACGTACAGCGGTATGTAGATGAGGTCGGCGGCTATCCACAGCCACCACGCCTCCAACCGCTTGCGGCTCTGTCCGAAGGTCGCCAGCAGGGACAGCACCGCGGTGACCGCGTCCCAGAAGGGGACGGTGGAGTCGGTGGCGTGGTCCAGGAGCAGGGTGAGCCCCGTGGTGCCGAGCACGGTCGCGGCTGCCCACGCGATCCACTCGGTGCGGCCGGTGCGCCGCACCGGGAGCTTGTCCGTGCCGGGGCCGCCCCCGCGCAGCCAGGTCCACCAGCCGAAGCAGGCGAGGGAGATGCCGACGACCTGGATGCCGGCGTCCGCGTACAGCCCCGCCTGGCCGAAGAGCACGATGAAGAAGAGGCCGTTGGCGATGCTGACGGGCCAGTTGGCGATGTGTTGTCGGGTCGTGAGCCAGACGGTCAGGGCGCCGCTGCCGAAGCCCAGCACCTCGGTCCAGCTGACCGGGGTGTCAAGGAGCGTGAACAACGGCCGCTGCAAGAAGTCCAGGACTTCCGTGAAACTCACTCAGGCCCCCCTTAATAGTCACCATGACTATAAAGACCTGTGGTGTGCGGCACAAGACGAAAAGAAGACCCGCGGCGCCGGGCGCCGCGGGTCTTCGGTGTTCTGGGGCGTCCCCTGGTGCGCTGGTGACACCGGGGGCGTTCGAGCCCCGGCCTACAGGCCGACCTCCCCCATCAACATGCCGACCTCGGTGTTCGTCAGCCGACGCAGCCAGCCGGACTTCTGGTCGCCGAGCGCGATGGGGCCGAAGGCCGTGCGGACCAGCTTGTCCACCGGGAAGCCGGCCTCGGCGAGCATCCGGCGCACGATGTGCTTGCGCCCCTCGTGCAGGGTGACCTCGACGAGGTAGTTCTTCCCGGTGTTCTCCACGACCCGGAAGTGGTCGGCGCGGGCGTAGCCGTCCTCCAGCCGCACGCCGTCCTTCAGTCGCTTGCCCAGCTCGCGCGGGAGCGGGCCCTGGATCGCGGCGAGGTAGGTCTTCTTCACGCCGTACCGGGGGTGGGTGAGGCGGTGGGCGAGCTCACCGTGGTTGGTGAGCAGGATGATGCCCTCGGTCTCGGTGTCCAGCCGACCGACGTGGAACAGCCGCGTCTCGCGGTTGGTGACGTAGTCCCCCAGGCACTGGCGGCCGTCCGGGTCCTCCATGGTGGAGACGACGCCGGCCGGCTTGTTCAGGGCGAAGAAGAGGAACGACTGGGTGGCGACGGTCAGCCCGTCGACCTTGATCTCGTCCTTCTCCGGGTCGACCCGGAGCCCCTGCTCGGTGACGATCTCGCCGTTGACCTCCACCCGCGCCTGGTCGATCAGCTCTTCGCAGGCGCGCCGGGAGCCCATGCCGGCCCGGGCCAGCACCTTCTGCAGGCGCTCGCCCTCCTGCTCCGCGCCGGGGAACGTCTTGACCGTCTTGACCTGCGGCTTGTTCGCGTACCGCTCGCGGTTGCGCTCCTCGACGCGGGCGTCGTACTCACGGGAGCGTGCGGGGGCCGAGCGCCCGCCGCGGCCCGGCGTCGACTTCCCGGCGCCGCCCGTCTTCGGCGACTGCTTCGGCCCGCCCTTGGCGCCGCCGCGTGCGGCGGCGCCGCGGCCCTTCTTCGGACCGTCGCCGCCCGAGCCGGCCCCGCGGCCGGAAGCAGGGCCGGAACCGGAACCGCCGACGTCGTAGCGGCGCTCTTCGGGACGGGGCTTGCCCGCGCGCTTCTGCCTGTCGTCGCGGTTGTTGCCCGCGCCGCGGAAGTTCCCGCGCCCGCCGCTCTTACCGCCGCTGCTGTTCCTGCCGCTGCTTCGCATCAAGTTTCCGTCGTCTTCTCATCTGCGTCTGGGTCCGGAGCGTCCGGATCGAACGACGGGACGCCTTCCTGCGTCTCGGCCTCGATCGCCTCGGCCTCGGGGAGGAAGGGCGCCAGCTCCGGCAGCTCGTCCAGGCCCCGCAGGCCCATCCGCTCCAGGAAGTAGTTCGTCGTCCTGTACAGGATCGCACCTGTTTCGGGTTCCGCGCCCGCCTCCTCGACCAGACCCCGCTGGAGCAGGGTCCGCATCACGCCGTCGCAGTTCACCCCGCGCACGGCGGAGACCCGGGAACGGCTGACGGGCTGGCGGTACGCGACCACCGCCAGGGTCTCCAGCGCGGCCTGGGTGAGCCGGGCCTGCTGGCCGTCGAGGACGAAGCGCTCCACGGCTGCGGAGTGCTCGGGGCGGGTGTAGTAGCGCCAGCCGCCGGCGACCAGGCGCAGCTCGAAGCCGCGGCCCTGGACGGCGTACTCGTCGGCCAGCTCCCGCAGGGCGTCGGCGACGGCGCGGCGGGGCCGCTGGAGCACCTTCGCCAGGTGCTCCTCGGTGGCCGGCTCGTCGACGACCATCAGGACGGCCTCCAGGGCGGGCTTCAGCTCGCCCACGGGCTGCGCTGCCGGCTGGGGGGTGCTCACGCCGTGACCTCCGTCGTCGTCTCTCGCTCGGCGCGCGCCCCCGGCTTCGGAGGTACGGCTTCGGGGGGCCGGTCGAACTCGTCGGTGACGCTCGCCGTCCCGTCCCCGCCGGTCCACCGCACCAGCAGCTCCCCGAGCGCGGTCTCCTGCTCCAGCGCCACGGCCTTGTCCCGGTACAGCTCCAGCAGCGCCAGGAAGCGGGCCACCACGGTCAGGGTGTCCGGGGCGTCCCCGGTGAGTTCGCCGAAGGTCGCCCGGCCCCGCACGCGCAGCAGCGCCACCACGACCTGGGCCTGTTCCCGCACGCTGACCAGGGGCGCGTGGATGTGGTCCACGTACACCTGCGGCTTCGCCTTCGGCTGCATGGCCTTCACCGCGAGCTTCGCGAAGCCCTCGGCGCCGATGCTGATGACCACCTCGGGCAGCAGCTCTGCGTGGTGGTCCTCCAGGCCGACGGTGCGCGGGAAGCGGCGGCCCTCCGCGTCCAGCCGCCCCTCGAAGATGTCCGCGATCTGCTTGTACGCGCGGTACTGGAGCAGCCGGGCGAAGAGCAGGTCCCGGGCCTCCAGCAGCGCCAGGTCCGCCTCGTCCTCGACCTCGGCCGTGGGCAGCAACCGGGCGGCCTTGAGGTCCAGCAGGGTCGCCGCGACCACCAGGAACTCGGTGGTCTGGTCGAGGTCCCAGTCGTCGCCCATGGCCCTGATGTGCGCCATGAACTCGTCCGTGACCTGGGAGAGCGCGACCTCGGTCACGTCGAGCTTGTGCTTGGAGATCAGCTGGAGCAGCAGGTCGAAGGGGCCTTCGAAGTTCACCAGCCGCACGGTGAACGTGCCGTCCGGGGCGCCGGCCTCGGCCGCCTCGCCGCTCGGCTCCGATGGCACCGGCTCGAACTGCTCCGGATCCGACCGCCCCGGACCCGACTGTTCCGGTTCGCTCTCCGGCTGCCCGGGCTCCGGAGGCGTGCCCGGCCCCCGTCCCAGCGGACGGCGGGACGGGCGGTGCGACGGGTCGGGCGGGGGCATGGGCGGTCCAGGGGAAGCACGGCGGGGCAGCGCGCAGGCTACCCTCAGCGGCCCCGCAGACGGCGGACGAGGATGCTCGCGTCGCCGCGTTGTTCGAGGTCGGCCAGGACGACGGCGACGGCCTCGCGCACGATGCGCCCGCGGTCCACGGCGAGCCCGTGCTCACCGCGCAGCACCAGCCGGGCGTGCTCCAGGTCCATCAGTTCCTCGGCGGACACGTAGACCGTGATCTTCTCGTCGTGGCGCTCACGGCCGCTGGGCCGGCGGTTCGCACGGCCCCGGCCGCGCCGCCCGCCGGCGCCCGCAGGAGCCTCCTGGGCGCCCTGGGAGCGGCGGGCCTTGGTCGACGCCCCCGGAACCGACGTCGCGGGCTCCTCGCCCCTGCTACGGCCCTCTGTGGCGCCTTCCGCCTCCGCCGCGGCGTGCTCCTGGGATGAAGCGGGCGCGGAGCGCGGAGCGGGCTCGCCGTCGGCGCCGCGTTCGGTGGGGTCGCTCTCCCCCGCTGGCGCCGGCACCCGCGGCTCGCCGTTGGTCCCCCGCCGCGGCGAGGACGACTGGAGCGCCATCCCCCCGGTCGTACGGAACAGTTCGTCGGCTCCGGGCAGACTCACTCGGCGTGACACCGGGCGAGCACCTCCCTGGCGAGCTGGCGGTACGCGGCGGCGCCGACCGAGTTGGAGGCGTAGGTGGTGATCGGCTCGCCGGCGACCGTGGTCTCCGGGAAGCGGACCGTCCGTCCGATGACCGTGTGGTACACGTGGTCGTCGAACGCCTCGACCACCCGCGCCAGCACCTCGCGGCTGTGCACGGTGCGCGAGTCGTACATCGTGGCGAGGATGCCGTCCAGCTCCAGCTCGGGGTTGAGCCGCTCCTGGACCTTCTCGATCGTCTCGGTGAGCAGCGCCACGCCGCGCAGCGCGAAGAACTCGCACTCCAGCGGGACGATCACCTTGTGCGCCGCGGTCAGCGCGTTGACCGTGAGCAGGCCGAGCGAGGGCTGGCAGTCGATGACGATGTAGTCGTAGTCGGACATCAGCGGCTTCAACGCCCGCTGGAGCGTGGACTCGCGGGCGACCTCGCTCACCAACTGCACCTCGGCGGCCGAGAGGTCGATGTTGCTCGGCAGCAGGTCCATGTTGGGGACGGCGGTCTTCAGCAGCACCTCGTCCGCCGACATGCCCCGCTCCATGAGCAGGTTGTAGACGGTGAGGTCCAGTTCCATCGGGTTCACGCCGAGACCGACGGACAGGGCGCCCTGCGGATCGAAGTCGACGAGCAGGACGCGCCGTCCGTACTCGGCGAGCGCGGCGCCCAGGTTGATGGTCGACGTCGTCTTGCCGACGCCGCCCTTCTGGTTGCACATCGCGATGATCTTCGCGGGGCCGTGGTCGGTCAGGGGGCCCGGAATCGGAAAGTACGGCAGGGGTCGTCCTGTGGGGCCGATGCGCTCGCGGCGCTGGCGCGCAGCGTCGGGCGCGAGGGTGGCCGCGTATTCGGGATCGGGCTCGTATTCGGCGTCGGGGTCGTAGAAGTGCCCCTCGGGGAGTTCCTCGTAGGCGGCGAAGTGGGTGGACTCTCGGCCACTCTCGTTGCCGGCCGTGGCGTTCACGTGTAGGCCGTCCATCATCTTCATCGTGTGGGCTGTCGTCATGTGCGTGGTGGGCACGGCGTCCTGGCGCGTGGTGACGGTCCGCACGGCGACGGCACCGACGGTTCCGGCGAATCCCGTGAACCCCCTGGAACCGACAGAGCCGACGGTCGTACGCCCGGACGCCGGGCCCGGACCCACAGCAGGCATCCCCGCATGACCACCCTCGAAAGCGGCGGAAGTAAATGTCGACTCATTCACAAGTCGTCTTACCTCCTTGGACATGACCAGGACTTTATCGATAGGTCAGCGTGGCACCATGCCGACGGTTGGCGACTCTATGGCGTGTCACCGCTCCGCAGCAACACAATCCACCGGACCCGACCTGATGTGTCGGCAACGGAACACCCTTCTGTCAAGGGCGCACGACCGTCGTGGTGTGACTCGGCCCACGGGTCCAAGGTGTGCACATCGACGCAAAGCCGGTGTTCGTGGCGAGTTGAACGATCCGGCGCGAGCGAGCACGCCCGCACACACGTCCGGCCGGACCTTGCAGGGGCAAGATCCGGCCAGAGGTGGGGTGTTGACGGTGACCGTTGACCGTCCGCAGCGAACCGGTTGAACCAGTCGCCGAGTCAATCAGTCGACTCAGCCGATGAGCGACGACAGCTCGACCTGCGGCAGGCCGTGCGCCTCGGCGACCGGGCCGTACACGACCTGGCCGTCATGGGTGTTGAGGCCGAGCGCGAGAGCCGCGTCACGCCGCAACGCCTCGACCCAGCCGCGGTTGGCCAGCTCGACGATGTACGGCAGCGTCGCGTTGGTCAGCGCGTACGTGGAGGTGTTCGGCACCGCGCCCGGCATGTTGGCGACGCAGTAGAAGACCGACTCGTGGACCGTGAAGGTCGGGTCGGCGTGGGTGGTCGGGTGGGAGTCCTCGAAGCAGCCGCCCTGGTCGATCGCGATGTCGACAAGGACACTTCCGGGCTTCATCTTGGCGACGAGCACGTTGCTGACCAACTTCGGCGCCCTGGCGCCGGGGATGAGGACCGCGCCGATGACGAGGTCGGCCTCGACGACGGCCTTCTCCAGCTCGTAGGCATTGGAGACGATCGTCTGCACCTTGGTGCCGAAGACCTTGTCGGCCTCCCGCAGCTTGTTGATGTCCTTGTCCAGCAGGGTGACGTGGAAGCCCATGCCGACGGCGATCTGCGTGGCGTTCCAACCGGAGACGCCGCCGCCGATGACGACCGCCTTGCCCGCGGCGGTGCCCGGGACGCCGCCCGGGAGCACGCCGCGACCGCCGGCCGAACGCATCAGGTGGTACGCACCGACCTGCGGCGCCAGTCGGCCCGCGACCTCGGACATCGGGGCGAGCAGCGGGAGCTGGCGGCCCGGCGTCTCCACGGTCTCGTAGGCGATCGCGGTGGTGCCGGACTCCAGCAGGGCGTCCGTGCACGCGCGCGAGGCGGCCAGGTGCAGGTAGGTGAAGAGGATCTGGTCCTTGCGGAGGCGGTGGTACTCCTCGGCGACCGGCTCCTTGACCTTCAGCAGCAGGTCCGCCGTGGCCCAGACCTCGTCGGCGGTGGGGAGGATGCGCGCACCGGCGGCGGCGAACTCCTCGTCCGTGATCGAGGAGCCCACGCCGGCGTCGTGCTCGATGACCACCTCGTGACCCTGGCGCACCAGCTCGTGCACGCCGGCGGGGGTGATGGCCACCCGGAACTCGTTGTTCTTGACCTCGCGGGGGATGCCGACCTTCACGTCGATCACGGTCCTTGGCTCAGGGGATGGGGGCAATTCCATATATCCCGTACACACACGGCACACGGGTACACACCGCGAGATAACGCGATGGAGCCAGTCTAATGAAGGACTTCCCGCTGTCTAGCCTTGCAAACCAATATTTCTATCGAGCAGCACTACGGATTTCGTAGGCAGACCCCTCGATTGCCCTTGCGGTCGCGGTGATGTTCCCCGCCGGGGCGGCCCCCCTGGCCTGCGCGTCGCCCGGGGCGGACGATGCGCCTCCTGCGCCTCCTGCGCCCTCTGCGACATCGGTGTCCTGAGCGGCGGCCGGGTCCTGCGCCCCCTCGCGCCCCGCCGCCACCGGCCCGCCCGCGGCCTCCTCCGTCTCCAGCAGACGCTCGGCCCCGGAGCGGTGCAGCCGGGCCGCCGCGGGGTCGCCGAGCCGGTCCAGGGTGTCGGCCAGCCTGAGCAGCAGCGCCGCCTGGAGGCGTGCGTCACCGGCCTGCCGCGCCCACTCCACCGCCTCGCGGCAGGTGTGCAACGACTCCTCGGGCCGCCCCGCGTACTCCTGTACCCGGGCCGCCTCACTCAGCGCCCGCGCCTGGGACGGGACGTCGCCCACCTTGCGGTAGCCGGCGACCGCCGCCCGCCAGCAGCGCAGGGCCTCGCCGTAGCGCCCGGCGTAGGTGTGCACCGTGCCCAGCCGCCCGTAGAGCCGGGCCTCGTCGGCGCGCTCCTGTCGCGTCTGGCGCTGGGCGAGCGCCCGCCCGTACCAGTCGGCGGCCCGCTGCCAGTCCCCCAGCTCCTGGTAGGCGCCGCCCACGGATTCCATCGCCCGGCAGGTGGCGTAGGGGTCCCGGGCGGCCCGGCCCGCGTCCAGCGCCGCCCGGTAGCGGGCCAGGGCGTCCTCCGTACGGCCGGTCTGCGCGTCCAGGTCGGCGAGGTTCAGCAGGGCCGCGGCGATCTCCCGGTGCAGACCGTGGCGCTCGGCGACCCCGAGCACGAGCTGGTGCAGCCCGTACAGCTCGGGGGCGGCGGCCTCGGTCCCCCGGTGCGCCGCCAGCGCCCGCACCAGGGCGGCCACCAGCCGTCGCGCCAGGGTGTCCAGCTCGCCGTCCTCGACCGCGACCCGCGCGGCGGCCAGCAGCGCGGGCTGTCGCGCCCGCAGCCAGCCGGCGGCGTTCGCCGCGTCCGGGAAGCGCAGGCTGCTCGGCAGCGCGCCCACCGCCTCGCGGGCCGGCGAGCCCTCCGGCTCGGTGACCGCCCGGCAGGACTGGAGCCGGCGCACGGCCCGCTCCAGCATCCGGGCCCGGGCGAGCTGCACCTCGGACGGCTTGTCGTGGGCGTCGATCAGGGACTCCATCAGCGGCACCAGGACGCCGGGCACCCGGTACCCCTCGCCGGCAGCGTCGTCTGCGGCATCGCGGTGCAGCACGCCGAGGGCGGCGAAGTTCCCGAGCGCGGTGCGGGCGTCGTCGATGGAGCAGCCGCCGAGCGCGGACGCGGTGTGCGCGTCGACGAGCCCTGCCGGGGCGAGCGCCAGCAGCCGCAGCGTGCGCGCGGCGGGCTGCGGCAGCGACTCGTACACCAGCCGGAAGGCGCGGGCGACCGGCCGCAGCGCCTTCGGCGCCTCCTCGTCGTCGGGCAGCGCCCGCAGCCGCTTCGTCGCGTCCGCGACCGACGCCTTGGGCCGGGCGGCGAGCCATCCGCCGACCATGACCAGCGCGGCGGGCTGCCCGGCGCACTCCTCGGCGACGGATTCCGCGGCCTGCGGGTCGACGGTGATGCGGACGGACCCGGTGTACGTGGCCAGCAGCTCGATCGCCGCCTTGGGGTCCATGCCGCCGAGCGTGCAGGGCCGTACGTCGGGGATGCCGGTGAGCGGCCCGCCGGAGACCGCCACCAGCAGGCAGTCGGGGTCCTCGGGCAGCAGTTCGTCAACCTGTTCCGCGTCGGCGGCGTCGTCGAGCAGCAGCAGGACCTCCCGGCCCACCAGCGCCTCGCGCACCGACTGCGACAGCTCGTCCGCGTCCGCACCCGGCGGGGCGGACACCCTCAGGGCGTCGAGCAGCGCGCGGGCGGTCTCCTCGGTGGGGACGCGCCGACCGTCCGGCTCGGTCAGCCGGGCGCGCAGCACGCCGCCGGAGTAGCGGTCGGCGAGCGAGCGGACGAGCCGCTCGGCCAGCGCGCTGCGCCCGGAGCCCGGGCGTCCGGCGATCAACAGGACCCGGGCCCTGGGCGCCTTGCGGCCCGCGATGGTGTCCAGCCCCGCCCGTTCCACGTCGGCCAGCAGGGAAGCCAACTCCCTTTGCCGACCGAAGAACTGACTCCGTGCCACACCGGGCGCGGCAGTCCGGCCGCTCCGGTTCACCGCCTGATCCGTCGCCTGATCCGTCACGGGCCACGCTCCCGTCCAGTCCGTGCACGAGCCGAGCCCGACGGGAATCCGCACGGGCGTTCCGAGCGTAGTTCACTCTCTGCAACGGATCGTGCGGAGCAGGCCCGACGGATCATCCGATCGGATCAATAACATCTACAGATCATCGGACCGGTAGGGCCGAACGGGGCGTGGTGACGCGGTCGGGTCAGACGGCGAAGGGGCGGGCCGGCCACGGCGCCTCGGCCGGGCGCAGCGCGTCGAACCCGTCACCGGCGCGCGCGGCAGCCGCCGCGAGCGCCCCGACCACCAGGCAGTTGTTGTGCAGCTCCCCCGCGAGCACGCCGCGCACCAGGTCCTGGAGCGGCACCCGCGCCAGCTCCATGTCGGCCTCCTCCTCCGACACGGCGTACCGCTCTCCCTCGGCGACCGAAAGATCACGGGCGAGGAAGATCCGCACGGCCTCGTCGCAGCCGCCGGGCGTGGTGTAGACGTCCACCAGGACCCGCCAGTCCTCGGCCTTGACGTGCGCCTCCTCGTACAGCTCGCGCTGCGCCGCGTGCAGGGGGTTCTCCCCCGGTACGTCCAGCAGTCCGGCGGGGATCTCCCACAGCCGCTGCCGTACGGGGTGGCGGTACTGGCGCAGCACGACGACCCGGTCCTGCTCGTCGAGGGCGAGGACGGCGACCGAGCCCGGGTGGACCTGGTAGTCCCGCCGGACGACCGAGCCGTCGGGCATGACCACGTCGTCGGTGCGGACGCTGGTCTTGTTGCCCTGGAAGGGGGTCACGCTCGCCGTGACGCGCCACTCCTCCGGCACGTCCACGATGGCTCCGGCCCCAGGCCCCGCCCCGGTCGTCTCGTTCATGAGTCGGTCCTCCCACATGCTCGATCGGGGTACGCGTCCCTTGAGTGACGCGTACCCCGATCCACCGTATCGCCTTGATCGTCAGGCGCCGGCCTGCCGCTGGACGGCCGCCTTCACCAGCCCGGCGAAGAGCGGGTGCGGGCGGGTGGGCCGGGAGCGCAGCTCCGGGTGGGCCTGGGTGGCGACCAGGTAGGGGTGCACCTCGCGGGGGTACTCGACGTACTCGACGAGCTTGTTGTCCGGGCTGGTGCCCGAGAAGACGATGCCCGCCTTCTTCTCCAGCTCGGCGCGGTACGCGTTGTTCACCTCGTAGCGGTGGCGGTGGCGCTCCTCCACGTACGGCTGGTCGTCGTACACCTCGCGGACGATCGAGCCCTCGGCGAGCTTCGCCGGGTACAGCCCGAGGCGCATGGTGCCGCCGAGGTCGCCCGCGCCCTCCACGTACGCCAGCTGCTCCTCCATGGTGGAGATCACCGGGTGGGAGGTGGCGGGGTCGAACTCGGTGGAGTTCGCGTCCGGGATCGCGGCGAGGTTGCGCGCCGCCTCGATCACGATGCACTGGAGGCCCAGGCAGAGCCCGAGCAGCGGGATCCTGTTCTCCCGGGCGTACTGGATCGCGCCGACCTTGCCGCTCACCCCGCGGTCGCCGAAGCCGCCGGGGATGCAGATCGCGTCCACGTCGCCGAGCTGCTTGGCGGCGCCGGCCGGGGTCTTGCACTCGTCGGAGGTGACCCACTTGACCTTGACGCGCGCCCGGTTGGCGAAGCCGCCGGCGCGCAGCGCCTCGGTCACCGACAGATAGGCGTCGGGCAGGTCGATGTACTTGCCCACCAGCGCGACCGTGACCTCGTGCGCGGGGTTGTGGACCCGGTCCAGCAGGTCCTCCCAGGTCGTCCAGTCCACGTCGCGGAAGGGCAGGTCGAGCTTGCGCACCACGTAGGCGTCGAGGCCCTCGGTGTGCAGCACCTTGGGGATGTCGTAGATCGACTTGGCGTCGATGGCGGCGACCACGGCGGCCTCGTCGACGTCGCACATCAGCGAGATCTTGCGCTTGATGGCGGTCGGCACCTCGCGGTCGGCGCGCAGCACGATCGCGTCGGGCTGGATGCCGATGTTGCGCAGCGCGGCCACCGAGTGCTGGGTGGGCTTGGTCTTCAGCTCGCCGGACGGGCCGATGTAGGGCAGCAGGGAGATGTGCACGACGAAGACGTTGTCCCGGCCGACCTCGTGGCGGACCTGGCGCACGGTCTCCAGGAACGGCAGCGACTCGATGTCGCCGACCGTGCCGCCGACCTCGGTGATCACGACGTCGACGTCGTCGGTCGCCATCCGCCGGATGCGGCTCTTGATCTCGTTGGTGATGTGCGGGATGACCTGCACGGTGTCACCCAGGTACTCGCCGCGCCGCTCCTTGGCGATCACCTGCGAGTACACCTGTCCGGTGGTGACGTTCGCCGAGCCGTCGAGGTCGACGTCGAGGAAGCGCTCGTAGTGGCCGATGTCCAGGTCGGTCTCGGCGCCGTCGTTGGTGACGAACACCTCGCCGTGCTGGAAGGGGTTCATCGTGCCGGGGTCGACGTTCAGGTACGGGTCGAGCTTCTGCATCGTCACCCGCAGGCCCCTGGCCTTGAGCAGCGCACCCAGGCTGGAGGCCGTGAGGCCCTTGCCGAGGGAGGAGGCGACACCCCCGGTGACGAAGATGTGCTTGGTCGTCATGGTGTTGGGCGGCATCGCCAAGAGGGGGCTCCCGTGGTCGCGAGGTGAGGTGCGTACCGGCGGCCCGCACCGAAACCCGCGCGGGGTCGGGGGGGTGCCGTCGTTGCGGTTTCGGGGCTGAGTCTCCCGAGGGTTCTTCCTCGGGCAGGCCACCGGTCCACGGGGTACCAGGGTATCAGCGCCAGGAGGAGGCCGCTTCCGGCCACGCGTCCGTGCACCCCCTGCCACGCTCCGTGCGCGCACCGCGGTCGCCGGCCGCGCAGGGCGCGCGCGACGGCCGTGCCTAGGCGCTGCGCCGGACGCCGTCACCCGCTGTGCATCACGTGTTCACCTCCGTCCCAACCGCCCCTCAACTGCCGCTCACCCTTGGCTCACTCGTTCGGATGACGCACGTTGTCAAGACCAGCACGCGGATGCCTCCGCTGCGTCGTATCCTGCTCGGACACTCGCTCTGCTGAGCGATGCCGAGGGGCGCGTGAAGCGCATCAGAGCAGGGTGGCGACGGACGACGGGCGGGACGGCTTGGTGCCGTATTTCCGCAGGTCAGAAGGGCCCCGTGCGCGCAAGGACGCGTCCTCGACCACAGCAAGCGCCCTACGGGGCGGACGTGGCCGTTCGACTGGAGATGCACGTGGCCGGGCGCATCGAGGATTACGCACTCATCGGAGACATGCAGACCGCGGCGCTGGTCTGCCGGGACGGCACAGCCGACTGGCTGTGCCTGCCCCGCTTCGACTCGCATGCCGTCTTCGCAGGACTCCTCGGCACCGAGGAGCACGGCTTCTGGAGACTGGGTCCCGCCCCGGCCGCCGGTGACCGGCCGCAGGCCGCCGACCGCCGCCGCTACCGGGGCGACTCCCTGATCCTGGAGTCCGAGTGGGACACCCCGCGCGGCACCGTCCGCGTGATCGACTTCATGCCGCCGCGCGACGGCGCCCCGCAGCTCATCCGGATCGTGGAGGGCGTCAGCGGACGGGTGCCCATGCGCTCCGCCCTGAGGATGCGTTTCAGCTACGGCCGGATCGTGCCCTGGGTGCACAAGGTGGACGGCCGCACGGTCGCCGTCGCCGGCCCGGACTCGGTGTGGTTCGACTCCCCCGCCGACACCTACGGCAAGGACCTCACCACCTACTCCGACTTCACGGTCGCCCCCGGTGAGCGGATCGCCTTCACCATCTCCTGGCAGCCCTCGCACCACCGGCCGCCGGCGCTCCCCGAGCCGGAGACGGCGCTCGGGGCCACGGAGGAGTTCTGGCGCGAGTGGGTGGAGCACTGTACGTACCACGGCCCCTACCGGGAGGCCGTCGTCCGCTCCCTGATCACGCTCAAGGCGCTCACCTACGCGCCCACCGGCGGGATCGTCGCGGCCCCCACCACCTCCCTGCCGGAGGAGATCGGCGGCGTGCGGAACTGGGACTACCGCTACACCTGGCTGCGGGACGCCGCCATCACCCTCTCCTCGCTGCTGCGCACCGGCTACCGCGAAGAAGCCCGCGCCTGGCGCGAGTGGCTGCTGCGCGCGGTCGCCGGCGACCCGGAGAACCTCCAGATCATGTACGGCATCGCGGGCGAGCGCGAGCTCGGCGAGGCGGAGCTGGACTGGCTGCCGGGGTACGAGGGCTCCACCCCGGTGCGCGTCGGCAACGGCGCCGCCCACCAGCTCCAGCTCGACGTGTACGGCGAGGTCACCGAGGCGCTGCACCTGGCCCACATGACCGGTCTGGCGCGCAACGACTACGCCTCCCTGCTCCAGCTCAAGCTGATCGAGTACCTGGAGAAGCACTGGATGGAGCCGGACGAGGGCATCTGGGAGGTCCGCGGGCCGCGCCGGCACTTCGTCCACTCCAAGGTGATGGCCTGGGTCGCGGTGGACCGCACCATCAAGCTCATCGAGGCCGGTGACGTCGACGGCCCGCTGGAGCGCTGGCGCCAGCTGCGCGAGGACATCCACCGGGACGTCTGCGACAAGGGCTACGACAAGGAGCGCAACACCTTCACCCAGTCCTACGGCTCCAAGGAGCTGGACGCCTCCCTGCTGCTGATCCCCCAGATGGGCTTCCTGCCGCCCGACGACAAGCGCGTCATCGGCACCATCGAGGCGATCCAGCGGGAGCTGTCCACGGAGGACGGGTTCGTGCTGCGCTACCCCACGGCCGGTGAGGAGGCCGGGGTCGACGGGCTGGAGGGCGACGAGGGCGCGTTCCTCGCCTGCTCCTTCTGGCTCGCCGACGACCTCGCGATGATCGGCCGGGTCGACGAGGCCCGCAAGCTGTTCGAGAAGCTGCTCGCGCTCCGCAACGACCTCGGTCTGCTGGCGGAGGAGTGGGACTCGCGGCTGGGCCGCCAGGTGGGGAACTTCCCCCAGGCGTTCAGCCACGTGCCGCTGATCGACACCGCACTGCGGCTGACGGCGTCGGGCGCCTACGGTGGCTAGCGACTGAGCACCGCAGACGTACGAGAAGCAAGGCGGCACGTTCCCATGGAGACCCCACCGGAGCCCCAGGGCGGCATCACCGTGAGCAGGGCCCTGGAGCTGCCCGGGCTGCGTGCCGGGCTGCCGGAGGTCGTCGCCGGCGCGGACCGGCTGCACCGCACGGTGCGCTGGGTGCACGCCGGCGAGGTGCCGAACATCGCCTCGCTCCTCAAGGGCGGCGAGCTGCTGCTGACGACGGGTCTGGGCCTGGGCACCAGACCCGCCGAGCAGCGCGCGTTCGTCAACCGGCTCGTCGAGCGGGGCATCGCCGCGCTCGTGGTGGAACTCGGGCCGCGCTTCAGCCGGCTGCCCGCGGCGATCGTGGACACCGCGCGGACCGCCGGGCTGCCGCTGGTCCAGCTCCACCGGGAGGTCCCGTTCGTCTCGGTCACCGAAGAGGTCCACACCGAGATCGTCAACGGCCACTACGCCCTGCTGCGGCGCGCCGAGGAGGTGCACCGCCGCTGTACGGAGGTGCTGCTCGACGGCGGCGGGGGCCCGCAGGTGCTGCGCATCCTCGCGGACTTCGCCGCCAGCCCGGTCTTCCTGGAGACGGTGAACGGCGAGCTGCTGTACGCGGCGGGCCCGGGCGGCGCGCCCGCCGCCGCCGATCCGCTCCAGGTCTGGAAGGGGCTGCGCGGCCAGCGGGAGGTGCGCGAGTCGCCGCCCGCCGGCACCGTCCTGGTAGACGTGCCCGGCGGCGGCCAGGGCTCGGCGTCCGTACGGGCCCGCCTCGTGCTGCCCGCCGTCGGCTCCCCGCTGCTGGCCGTGCACCGCATGGCCGCGGAGCGCGCCGCGGGGCTGCTCGCGGTGGTGCTGATGCAGGCGCGCCAGGAGGAGGAGCTGGCCGCGCGCGGCCGGGGCGACTTCCTCTCCGACCTCGCCGACGGCCGCATCGCGGTCGAGGAAGCGCCCGCGCAGGCGCGGGTCCTCGGCTTCAAGCCGGGTGACGGCCCGCTGCTGCCGGTGGTGATGCGGCTCTCCCCGCCCGCGGGCCCCGCGGGCACCTGGGCGGCGCTCGCCCACTCCGTACAGGAAGAGCTGGCGGCCGTGGGCGTGCCCGTGCTGCTGGGCGTACGACCGGTGGAGGGCCGGGTGCCGCTGCTGGCCGGTCTGCGTTCCGAGGCGGACCGGGAGGCGGTCGCGGACCGGATCGCGGCGGCGCTGCGCGCCGGCGTCGAGCGCGCCGGTCTGGAGCGGGCCGGCGCGCACCCCCCGGTCGTGGTGGTGGGTCGGGCCGTCGGCTGGTCGTCGGTCCCGGCGAGCCTGCGGCACGCCGCGGAGACGGCGACCGCCGCGCAGGGCCTCACCGACCGCCCGTGGTACGACGCCCGGCGCCTGGACACCGAGCTGCTGCTGTGGCGGCTGCGGGACCATCCGGACCTCGCGGCCTTCGTGGAGCGGGCGCTCGGGCCGCTGCGCGCGCACGACGCGACGTCCCGGCCGCCGCTGCTGCCGACGTTGGAGTCCTATCTGACACACGCGGGCCGCAAGGCGGAGACGGCGCGCGATCTGCATCTGAACCGTCAGACGCTGTACAACCGCCTGGCCCGGATCGCGGACCTGCTCGGCGCGGACCTCGACGACCCGCAGACGGTCCTGGCGCTCAGCCTCGCGCTGCGCGCCCGCCGCCATCTGCCCTGACGGGCCGGTTCGCGCCCCCCGGCGGCACCGTTCGGCCGGCGTGTCACCGCCCCGGGGCAGCCGCCCTCCCGCGGGCCGGTGGATCGTCGGTCGCGATGCCGGCGGGCTTTCGCAGACGCTGGGGCGTGACCGGAAAGTAGCGCCGTCCGCCCGATGGGCGGGGTCTGCGGCGTCCGGTGCGTGCAGTCGCAAGGCGGTGGGAGTCCCCCCGGCGAAGCCAGGGGGAGGTTTCCCTCGTACTGGACGTACGAGGGAAACCCGACAACGCAGCGACTGTGCGTGCCGGGCGTCGCGGGCCAGGCGGGACTTTCCGGACACGCCCTAGGTGTGTTGTCCCGGGACGTTGGTGACACACCCGCCGTGGCCCTGCGGGAGCGGTGGTCTTCGCGGCCCGGTGGTGGGTTCTCGCGCAGTTCCGCCCCCTGTGCCCTGCGGGCCTGGGCGTGGGAGAACCGCGCGGCAAGCCCACCTCCGGGCCAGGCGCCGTCACGGCGCCTGGCCAAGACGTCGGCAACGACAACGGCGCAGCCAGAAGGGGCACAGGTGCTCCGCCGCACCCCGGGCGAGGAGTCAGAGGGTCGGGGCGAGTTCGTCGTACAGGCTCAGCACCTGCGCGACCATCTCGTCCTCCGTCTGCCAGGTCGCGGCCTGCGCCCGCCCCGCGCGGGCCAGTTCGGCCCGCCGCGCCCCGTCGTCCAGCAGCCCGGTGACCGCGTCGGCGAGCGCGTCGGCGTCGGCGTACGGGACGAGTTCCGCGGCGGCGCCGACGAGTTCGGGCACGCCCCCGACCGCGGTGGCGACCAGCGGCACGCCCAGCCGCAGCGCCTCCTGGGCGAACAGCGAGCGCGCCTCCCACCGGCTGGGCAGGACCGCGACGTCCGCCGCGACCAGCAGGTCCGCGATGTCGTCCCGGCGTCCTAACAGCCGCACCGGCAACCCTTCGGCGTCGATGCGCCGTTGGAGTTCCACCCGCTCCCGCCCCTCCCCCGCGATGAGGACCAGCGGCATCGGGTCCAGCCCGAGGTCCCGCCAGCGGCCGGCCGCGTCCAGCAGGGTGCCGTACCCCCGGTGGGGCACCAGGCTGCCGATGGTCATCACCAACGGCCGGTCGACGACGCCCAGTTCGGCCTTCGCCTTGTCGGCGGCGAGGTCGCCTTCCATGCCGTCGGCGTAGTCGGCGCGGCGCGGGGAGACGGGGGCTGCGAGCGGGGCGAGTCGGGCGTCGCGCGCACCCCGGCGACGGGCCCGGTCGACGAGTTCGGAGCAGGTGCCGAGGACGACGGCCGCGGCCCGGGCGACCCGCCGCTCCAACATCCGCACCACGTGCCGGCGCGTCCCTTCGGCGTGGGAGCGGGTGTGCCAGGTGACGACGAGCGGCACCCGCAGCCCGCTGAGGGCCACGACCGCCCGCAGGGCCGCGTTCAGTCCGTGGGCGTGCACCAGGTCGGCGCCGAGGAACGCCGCCCGCAGCGCCCCCATCGCCACCGGATCGCTCCGTCGGGGCACGGGCGCGAAGCGGGCGCCCGCGCCGGGGAAGTCGTAGTCGCGCTCCAGCGCGGCGGGGCCGCACACGGTCACCCGTACGCCGCGTGCCACCAGCCCCGAGGCCAGTGACCGGACGTGCGCGCTGCTCCCCGCGCTGCCGCCGCCCAGCACCTGGACCGTACGCAGCTGTGTCACCCGTCAAGGATGCCAGCCCGTGCGGGCGTTACGGCAATGCGCCTGTATGGGGCAAGGGCCCGCACACCCGCGTATCACTCACACGGGTGAAGAGGTCGCATCGGTGGGGCCGCTGTGGGGGGACGTGCCGGCGACGAAGGCGCTCACTCGTTGCCCGTACGCGGCCGTAGCGATGAGGGCCGCCGCGTGCAGGGCCAGTCCGACGCGTCCGTTGCCGGCAGCGATCGCGGTGCCGAGCGCCGCACCGGCGGCGTGGGCGCCGGTGTCGCCGAGCATGGTCCGCTCCCCGAGGTCGTCGAGGGCGACGGCGGCCACCGAGCCCATCGCGGAGGCCGCGTACGCACCGGCGGCGCCGCCGCGCAACAGCCCGGGCGCCCCGGCCCCGAGGACGGCGAGCACGGCCCGCCCGGGGGCGACGTCCACCAGGTTCACGGCGTGCGCGGTGCCCGCTATCACCACCCCGGCCAGCACCTTGTCGACGGGCCGCCGCTTCAGCAGCGCGCCCGCGAGCAGCCCCGCCGCGCCGATGCCGACCAGCTTCACCGTCCCGCTGGTGACCTCGCCGTGGCGCAGTGCGCCGAGGTGGGCGCGGAAGCCGCGGCGCGGATCGCCCCGGCCGGCGACGTCGTCGTACGCACCGCACACGGCAGCCGCGGCCACGGCGGCACCGGCCGGGCCGCCGCTGGCGAGGACGGCTCCGCCGGCGACCGCGGGCCCGGCGAACAGGTCGACGCTGCGGCCGGCCCGGTTCTCGCGCCGCCAGCCGTCGGAGGTGTCCCCGACGACCCGGCGCAGCGTTTCGTACCCGGCCCGGCTGGCCGCGAAGGCCGTGACGAACGCCCCGGTCCGACTCGTCGGCCGCAGCGGCCCGAGCGGGCTCATCGGTCGCTCCGCGCCGTCGCGAGCAGTTCCTCGGCGTGGGCGCGCGCGGTCTGGGAGTCCTCCTGTCCGGCGAGCATGCGCGACAACTCGCGGATGCGGTCCTCGCCCTCCAGGACGGTGACCCCGCTGCGGGTGACCGAGCCGTCGTTCGTCTTCTCGACCAGCAGTTGCCGGTCGGCGAAGGCGGCCACCTGCGGAAGGTGGGTGACCACGACGACCTGCGCGGTCCTGGCGAGTTTGGCGAGCCGGCGCCCGATCTCGACGGCCGCCTTGCCGCCGACGCCGGCGTCGACCTCGTCGAAGAGGTACGTCGGCACGGGGTCGGTCCCGGCGAACACCACCTCGACCGCGAGCATCACCCGGGACAGCTCACCGCCGGAGGCGCCCTTGGCGATCGGCCGCGGCGGCGCACCCGGGTGCGGGGCGAGCAGCAGCTCGACCTCGTCGACGCCCTGCGGGCCGTACGCCACGGTCCGTCCGCCGACCTCGACGCCCTCGGGGTCCTCGGTCTGTCGGAGCGCGAACGACACCCGGGCGTGCGGCATCGCGAGCGACGCCAGCTCCTCGGTGACGGCGGCGGCGAACCGGGCGGCGGCCTCGGTCCGGGCGTCGGTGAGGGCCTGCGCCAGCGCGGACAGCTCCCCGCGCAGGTCGTCCCGTTCGGTGGTCAGCTCGTCGATCCGGTCGTCGTCGCCGTCCAGTTCGGTGAGCCGGTCGTTGCTCTGTTCGGCCCAGGCGAGGACGGAGTGGATGTCCTCCCCGTACTTGCGGGTCAGCCCGGTCAGGGCCGCGCGTCGCTCCTCGACGGCCGCCAGCCGCAGCGGATCGGCGTCCAGGTCGTCCGCGTATCCCGCGAGTTCACCGGACACGTCCGCCAGCAGGATGGAGATCTCGCCCATGCGTTCGGCCAGGGCCGCGAGCGCCGGATCGTGGGCCCGCACGGCGTCGAGCGCCCGGCCCGCGCCGGCGACCAGGGTGGTGGCGTCGACGTCCTCCGGGTCCTCGGGGTGGCCGGCGAGCGCGGCGTGCGCGACGGCGGCTGCGGAGGCCAGGGCCTCGGCGTGGCCCAGGCGCTCGGCCTCCGCGGCGAGTTCCACGTCCTCGCCGGCGCGCGGCTCGACGCCCGCGATCTCGTCGAGCCCGAAGCGCAGCAGGTCGGCTTCCTGGGCCCGCTCCCGGGCGCGCACGGTGAGTTCGTCGAGTTCGCCGACGACGGCCCGGAGCCGGCGGTAGGCCGTGGCGTACGCGACGAGCGGCTCGGCGACCGCGGCGCCGGCGTAGCGGTCCAGGGCCTCCCGCTGCCGCGCGGGGCGCAGCAGCCCCTGCTGGTCGGTCTGGCCGTGCACGGCGACCAGGTCGTCCGCGAGTTCGGCCAGCAGTCCGACGGGCACCGAACGCCCGCCGAGGTGCGCCCGCGAGCGCCCCTCCGCGGATACGGTCCTGCTGACCAGCAGCGCGCCCTCGTCGAGTTCGGCCCCGGCCTCCTGGGCGCGGACGGCCGCGGACCCACCGGCCCGCACCGCGATCCGTCCCTCCACGACGGCGGACGCGGCGCCGATGCGCACCAGCGCCGGGTCGGCCCGTCCGCCGAGCAGCAGCCCGAGGCTGGTGACGACCATGGTCTTGCCCGCACCGGTCTCCCCGGTCACCGCGGTGAAACCGGGGGACAGCTCGACCACGGCGTCGTCGATGACCCCGAGGGACCGTATCCTCATCTCCTCCAACACGGACACGACCATACGAGGTTTCGGCTCCGGCGCGCGACGCCGGCCCCGTGCCGCCGCCGTACGCGGCCCCGGTGGGGCCACCGGAGCGCCCTTGGCGAAGACCCCGCTCGGCTTCACCAGAACTGATGATCGGCGTGCCGCCGCCGCTCCCCAGGAGCGCGCCCGCCCCGCGCCCGGAGGGCAGTGGTGGCATCCCCACCGCGCCGCAGACGCAGGAGGCACGGCAACCAGCACGCCGCTCGGGCGCCACCCGAAGGCGAGCCGAGGGGGCTCACTGCGGCGGCGGCGCCCCCCGCCAACCGGCGATGGGCAGCGCGAACTTCGCCACCAGCCGGTCCGTGAACGAGGCGTGGTGCAGCCGGGCGAGCCGGACCGGCACCGCCCCGCGGCGCACCTCCACCCGGGCGCCCGGCGGCAGTTCCACCGTGCGCCGGCCGTCGCACCACAGCACCCCGTGCGGGGTGTGCTCCTGCACCTCGACGGCGAGGACCGAGGTCGGCGAGGTCACCAACGGCTTGGCGAACAGGGCGTGCGCGCTGATCGGGACCATCAGCAGCGCCTCGACCTCCGGCCACACGACCGGGCCGCCGGCCGAGAAGGCGTACGCCGTGGAGCCGGTGGGCGTCGCGCAGACGATCCCGTCACAGCCGAAGGCGGTCACCGGCCGGCCGTCGATCTCCAGGACGACCTCCAGCATCCGGTCCGGCGACACCTTCTGGACCGCGGCCTCGTTCAGCGCCCAGTCGCGGTGCACGACGTCGCCGTTGCGGTGCACCACGACGTCGACGGTCATGCGCTCCTCGACCTCGTACGCCCGCTCGACGACCCGTTTGACGACCCGGTCGAGGTCGTCGCGCTCGGCCTCGGCGAGGAAGCCGACGCGCCCCAGGTTGACCCCGAGCATCGGGACGCCGGAGGCGCGGGCGAACTCGGCGCCGCGCAGCAGCGTCCCGTCGCCGCCGAGGACGATCAGCAGCTCGCAGCCGTCCAGGGCGCCGGGCGTGGCCTCGGGCACGGTCTCCACGGACGGCGGCAGCGGCAGGTCAGCCGCCTCCGCCTCCAGCACGCGGACGCCCAGGCCGCTGCGCAGCAGCCCCTGCACGACGAGTTCGGCGCTGCGGATGGCCGCCTTGCGGCCGGTGTGGGCGAGCAGGAAGACGGTGCGTTCCGTGGTCACTGCGGGTGTGGTCACTGCCGGTGTGGTCAACGAGGTCCCTCCGCCACTGCGCGATCGACGTCCGCCGGATCCAGCTCGGGCGCGCCCGCCCTGAGCCAGAGGAAGTACTCGACGTTCCCGGAAGGCCCGGGCAGCGGGCTGGCGGTGACGCCCAGCACTCCCAGACCGAGCTGCGCGGCGCGGGCGGCCACCGTCCGCACGGCTTCCTTGCGCAGCTCGGGGCTCCGGACGACCCCGCCACTCCCCAATCTCTCCTTACCCACTTCGAACTGGGGTTTGACCATCACCACGAGATCGGCGTCCGGAGCGGTGCAGCCGACGAGGGCGGGCAGCACCAGCCCCAGCGGAATGAAGGAGAGGTCGCCCACCACCAGGTCGACCAGCTCGCCGTCGATGGCCTCCGGCGTCAGCTCCCGCACGTTCGTGCGGTCCTTGACGGTCACGCGCTCGTCGCTCTGGAGCGACCAGGCGAGTTGTCCGTAGCCGACGTCGACGGCGATGACGTGGGCCGCTCCGGCGCGCAGCAGCACGTCCGTGAACCCTCCGGTCGACGCGCCCGCGTCCAGCGCGCGCCGCCCCTCCACCCGCAGTCCGAGCGGGACGAAGGCGGCCAGCGCGCCCGCGAGCTTGTGCCCGCCGCGGGAGACGTAGTCGGGGTCGTCGTCGGCCGCGGCGACCACGATCGCCGCGGCGGTCTCGACCTGGGTCGCGGGCTTCGTCGCGACGTTCCCCCCGACGGTCACCCGCCCCGCGGCGATCAGCTGGCTCGCGTGTTCGCGCGAGCGCGCCAGGCTGCGGCGTACCAGTTCGGCGTCGAGACGGCGACGGGCGACTCCTGCCACGTTCGGTTCAGCTCCTGTGGTCGTGCGGGGGGCGGTGCGAGGGGGCGTGCTCGCCGGCGTCCAGCGCGCTCAACGTGGTGCGCAGGCCCTCGTGTACATCCTCGTACACCTCCAGGTGCCCGTCGGACGGGAGGTGGTCGACGTCCGCGAGGCGCTCCAGTTGCGCGTCCACCCCGGGATGTCCGGTGGGCGTCCGCGGTACGCCGAGGGGCGCGGGCGCGGCGGGCTCGGACTCCGGTGCGGGGGCCGCGGGCGCCGGCTGCGGAAGCTGGTCCACGGCGCTCGACGAGACGGCCGGCGGGCCGGTCGGTGCGTCGGCCGGTGAGTCGTTCATGCCCCGACGCTACCCCGAAGCCCTGCGGTAACGTCGATCACGATGGCCACGAAGGAAGAGTGCCGCAGCGCGCTCGGCAGACTCAGTGACAACCTGGCGCGGGCGGAGGGCGACGTCCGCAGCGCCACCGCGCTCGACCGCTCCCTGAGCTGTCACATCAAGGACCTGGACGTCACGTTCACGGGCCGGCTCGAAGGGGGCCGCATCCGGGTGGCGGACGACCACGACGGCCCGCCGCGCCGCAAGGCCGAGATCCGTCTCGCGATGACCGGCGACGACCTGGTGGCGATGGTGGACGGCGAGTTGGAGTTCGCGAAGGCGTGGGCGACGGGTCGGGTCCGGCTGGAAGCCGGCTTCCGCGACCTGCTCCGCCTCAGATCCCTGCTCTGACCGCCGCCGACACTCAGGGGCGAATCGATCGGAGCTTGGTCGGCGTGGACTCCGCCTCGTGTCGAGCCCACCAGCCACTGGCCCCGCTGATCACGCCGGGCCAGTGGGGCGACAGCCCGCAGCTGCTCCCCGTCCTGGAGCGCATCCGGGTCGCGCGCCCCTGGGCGGCCATCGGCGCACGCGGCACGACCACCTCGGGGGCGACAAGGCCTACAGCTCCCGTCGCAACCGCCGCTACCTGCGCAGGCGCCAGACCAAGCACACCGTCCCCGAGCCGAAGGACCAGCGGGCCTACGTCTTCCACGGCACCGTCACCGTGGCGGCGATCCGGCTGTGGCTGCGCTCTTGACCGCGTCTGAGTGCGGGAACTCGGCCAGGAGCAACGCGTTGAGCGTGGCGTAGTCGAATCCGCCTTCCAGCGTGGTCGTCGTACCTTTCTCCAGCAGTTCGCGGGCTGCCCGGCGGACCAGGCCGTACGCTGCCTCGGCGATGGCGGATCCCGCGCTGATGCGGGCGGCTCCCGCCTTCGCGAGCTCGGACACCGGGAGTGAGCCGGGGTCGGCCAGAACGTTCACCGGGAGGGGCTGAGAACTCACGAGTGTTCTGACCGTCTCGGCGTCCGGTGCGCCGAGGACGAAGATGCCGTCCGCGCCACCTGTCGCGTAAGCACGGGCGCGGGTGAGGGTTTCGTCCAGCCAGGCTGTGCGGTCACCGGGCGGCAGGCGGTGCGTGTCGATGCGGGCGTTGATGAACAGCGGGATGCCGGTCTCGTCCGCGGCACGGCGGGCGGCTGAGATCCGTTCGACCTGCTCGGCGACGGGGCGCAGGGTGTCCTCCAGGTTGATGCCCACGGCTCCGGCCGCGAGGACGCCCCGGACGGTCTCGGCCACGCCGGGCGCATCAGTTGCGTAGCCGCGTTCGATGTCGGCGGTGACCGGTACGTCAACAGCGGCCGTGATCCGCGCGATCGCGCCAAGCGCCCGGTCGCGGGTCATGTGCTCGCCGTCGCCGTGTCCGAGTGACCAGGCGACCCCGGCACTTGTGGTCCCGATCGCAGCAGCACCCGCGTCCGCCACCACACGGGCGGAAGCACCGTCCCACGCATTGGGCAGGACCAGCGGCGCGCCTGGTACATGCAGGGAACGGAACCTCTGTGCCACGTCAAGAAGTGTTGCCATGAGCAACATTGCACCATGAAGGTCAGAGGGACGATCGCGACCCACACCCCGTCGACATCGTGATCCGCCGGCAGGCCGGGTCAGCCCGCCTTCGCGGTCGTACGGTCCTCAGCGTCCCGTACGCCCCCGGTGGCACGCCGCCTGGCAGCCGGCACCACCAGGGGCGTACCGGACTCAGGGTCCTGAATCACCTGGCTGCGTACGCCGAAGACCTCCTCCACCAACTCCGCGGTGACGACGTCCTCGGGCGCGCCCTCGGCCACCACCCGGCCGTCGCGCAGCGCGATGAGGTGGGTCGCGTACCGGGCCGCCTGGTTCAGGTCGTGCAACACGGCGACCAGCGTCCGCCCCTGCGTCTCGTGCAGGTCCGCGCAGAGGTCGAGCACTTCGAGCTGGTGCTGGATGTCGAGGAAGGTGGTGGGTTCGTCGAGCAGCAGCAGCGGGGTCTGCTGGGCGAGCGCCATCGCGATCCACACGCGCTGGCGCTGCCCGCCGGACAGCTCGTCCACGAAGCGCTCCGCCAACTCCCCGACCCCGGTGGCCTCCATCGACTCGCGCACGATGCGCTCGTCGTCGGGCGACCACTGCCGCAGCAGGCTCTGGTGCGGATAGCGGCCCCGGGCGACCAGGTCCGCCACCGTGATCCCGTCGGGCGCGATCGAGGTCTGCGGCAGCAGCCCGAGGATCCGCGCCACCTTCTTCGCGGGCATCGAGTGGATGGCCTGCCCGTCCAACAGCACCTGGCCCCGCTCCGGCTTCAACATCCGCGACAGGGCGCGCAGCAGGGTCGACTTGCCGCAGGCGTTGGGGCCGACGATCACCGTGAAGGAGCGGTCGGGGATCACCACCGACAGCTCCTCGGCGATGACGCGCCGGTCATAGCCGAGGGTGACCGATTCCGCGGTGAGTCGCTGCATGGGGTCGTACTCCTGGATCGTGGGCCCACGTTCGACGGAGGGGAACGTCCACCCCCGTCCGCCGCCCGCCGAGCGACGCAAAGTTAGGTTAGCCTACCCTCCCGCCCCGCTCCCGGGCCCGGCGCTACAGCCCCAGTCGGGACAGCGCCTTGCCGGCGTCCGCCGTACAGGCACCGTCGCCGGCGGCCGACCACGCCGCCGCGCACAGCGCCCGCAGCCCGTCCATCGGCGCCCCGCCCTCGCCCCCACCCCCTCCGAGGCCCGCGTCCCCGTCGAGCACGAGGACCCCGTCCCGTACGGAAGCGTGCCAGCCCCCGCACGCGAACCCGCTCCCGGGACCGCCCGTCACCTCGGGCTGCGGCGTCAACAGGCCCCGCAGGTCCGCGTCCACGTACGTCGGACGGTGCCGCGGCTCGGCCGCCAACAGCCGCGCCGCGTCCGTCACCCCGGTCAGCACCAGCAGCGAGTCCACGTCCCCGTTGAACGCCCCCTCGATGTCCGTGTCCAACCGGTCCCCCACCACCAGCGGCCGGCGTGCCCCCGTCCGCAGGACCGTCTCCCGGTGCATCGGCGGCAACGGCTTGCCCGCCACCTGCGGCTCGGCCCCCGTCGCGATCCGCACCACCTCCACGGCCGCGCCGTTGCCCGGCGCGATCCCCCGGGCGCTCGGGATCGTCAGGTCCGTGTTCGACGCGTACCACGGCACGCCCCGCGCGATCGCGTAGCACGCCTCCGCGAACCGCCCCCACGGCAACTCGGGCCCCCCGTACCCCTGCACCACCGCCGCCGGGTCGTCGTCGGCCGACTCCACGGGCACCAGGCCGCGCTCCCGCAGCGCCACCCGCAGCCCCTCCCCGCCGATCACCAGCACCCGTGACCCCGGAGGCACCTGCTCCGAGATCAGCCGGGCCACGGCCTGCGCCGAGTTGATCACCTCGGCCGGCTCCGTCGGCACCCCGAGTTCGGTGATGTGCCGGGCGACCTCGTCCGGCGGGCGCAGCGCGTTGTTCGTCACGTACGCCAGCCGCATCCCCGCGTCCCGGGCCGTCAGCAACGCGTCCACGGCGTGCGCGATCGCCGCGCCGCCCGCGTACACCACACCGTCCAGGTCCAGGAGCGCGGTGTCGTACGCGGTGCACAGCGGCGTCGCGCTCCCACCCGGCCGGTCCGGCCGGGCCGACCGCTCCGACCCGTCCGACCGGTTCCCGTTCAGGGGACTCATCCGTCAACGCTCCTTACGTCGGTGTCACTCCCCCGATCATCGCGCACGCCCCGACCCACATACGATGCACGGATGAAGAGCGATGGTCCCGCGGCCAACGACGGCCTGCGCCTGATCCCCTTCCGTGGACTGCGCTACGTCCCGGAACGGGTGGGCTCACTCGCCGCCGTCACCTCACCCCCGTACGACGTCGTCGTGCGCCCCGACGGACTGCACCACCTCGAATCCGCCGATCCGCACAACATCGTGCGGCTCATCCTCCCGCAGGCCGCCACCCCCGAGGACCGCCACCGCAAGGCCGCGGACACCCTCGCCCGCTGGCTCGCCGACGGCGTCCTCGCCCCCGACCCCGAGCCGGCGCTCTACGTGTACGAGCAGCGGCACGGCGACGTCCTCCAGCGCGGGATCATCGGCGCCCTCGCCCTGAGCGAACCGGCCGAGGGCGTCGTCCTGCCGCACGAGGACGTGATGCCCGACGTCGTCGCCGACCGCGCCGCGCTGATGCGCACCACCGACGCCAACCTGGAACCGCTGCTCCTCACGTACGTCGGCGACGGCGACGCGACGGGTGCGACCGCCGTCATCGAGGAGACCGTCCAGCGCCCGCCGCTGCTGGCCACCACGACGGAGGACGGCTTCAGCCACCGCCTGTGGTCCCTCACCGACCCCGCGGCCCTCGCCCGCGTCGACGCCGACCTCACCCGCCGGCAGGCCCTCATCGCGGACGGCCACCACCGCTGGGCCACCTATCTGCGGCTGCGCACCGAGCACGCGCGGCCGGGGCCCTGGAGCTACGGCCTGGTCCTGCTCGTCGACACCGCCCGCTACCCGCTGCGCGTACGGGCCATCCACCGGCTGCTGCACCACCTGCCGACCGCGAAGGCCCTGGACGCACTGGGCGACGCCTTCCGCGTACGGCACCTGGACGGCCCGCTGCCCCGGGCCCTCGACGAACTCGCGCTCGCCGCGGCCGGGGGGAACGCCTTCCTGCTCGCCGGGGACGGCGCGTTCCACCTGGTCGACCGCCCTGATCCGGAGCTGGTGGCGCGCACGGTGCGCACCGACCGCCCCGAGGCGTGGCGCACCCTGGACGCCACCGTGCTGCACTCCACGCTGCTGGACCAGTTGTGGCGGATCCCGGACGGGCCGGAGCAGATCGCGTACATCCACGACGCGCAGGCCGCGGTCACCCAGGCCGAACGGCACGGCGGGACGGCGGTGCTGATGCACCCCGTACGGGAAGAGGTGGTCCGCGCGCTGGCCCGCGAGGGCGTCACGATGCCCCGCAAGTCGACGTCGTTCGGGCCGAAGCCGGCGACGGGGCTGGTGCTGCGGAGCCTCGCGCTGGAGTGACGGGCGCGCACGCACGCAAAAGGGCGGCCACTCGTCGGAGTGGCCGCCCTTTTGGTTGTCGAGCCGGTCGGTCAGCTCGCGTCGCGCGAGTCGGCGTCGGGGCCGGTGCTGTCGCCGTCGGCGTGGTCGTCGTCGGTCGCGTCGACGTCGGCGTCGCGGTCGCCACCGGCGTCAGCGGCGGCGACGTCGTTGCCCTGCTCCTCGAAGCCGAGGTCCATGGCGTCCACGAAGTCCACGCCGTCCAGCTCGGCCAGCCGGTCCGACGCGTCGGTCGACCCGTCCTTGTCGGCTTCGAGCGCCTTCGCGAACCACTCCCGCGCCTCGCCCTCGCGCCCGGCCGCCAGCAGGGCGTCGGCGTACGCGTACCGCAGGCGCGCGGTCCACGGCTGTACGGAGTTCGAGGCCAGCTCGGGGCTCTGGAGCGTGACGATGGCCGCGTCGAGCTGCTCCATGTCGCGCCGTGCACCGGCCGCGACCAGCCGCATCTCGACCTGTCCGGCCTTGTCCAGCTTCTGCACCTCGGCCTCGCCGGCCATCGCCAGCGCCCGCTCGGGCCGGCCGAGGCCGCGCTCGCAGTCGGCCATGACGGGCCACAGCTCGACGCTGCCGGTCATCCGCCGGGCCGCCCGGAAGTCCGCGAGGGCCTCGGAGTACTTCTGGGTCGCGTACGCGGCGAAGCCGGCGGCCTCGCGGACGGCGGCGACCCGGGAGGCCAGCCGCAGTGCGACGCGGGAGTAGCCGTACGCCTGCTCGGGGTCCTCGTCGATCAGCTTGGCCACCATGACGAGGTTCCTGGCGACGTCCTCGGCGAGGCCCTTCGGCAGGCTCTGGAGCTCCTGCCGCACGTCCTTGTCGATCTCCTCGCCGGTGACTTCCTCGGGGATCGGCAGCCGCTTGATCGGCTCGCGCTCGGGCCTGTCGCGGTCCCGGCCGCGGTCGTCACGGCGTCCGTAGCCGCCGCGGTCGTCCCTGCCGCGGCCGTAGCCACCGCTGGGCCGTCCACCACGGTCGCGGTCATGGTCCCGCCCACCGGGGCGTCCGCCGCGGAAGCCACCGCGGTCGTCGTCACGGCGGAACGAGGGCCGGTCATCGCGCCGGTCGTCACGACGCGGACCACGGTCATCACGCCGGTCGTCACGCCGGTCATCGCGACGGAAGCCGCCACCAGAACGGTCGTCACGACGGAAGGAGGGGCGGTCGTCCCGACGGTCGTCGCGGCGGGGCCCGCGGTCGCGGTCGTCACGACCACCGCGGTACCCACCACGGTCGTCATCACGACGGAACGACGGACGGTCATCACGACGGCCGTAGCCTCCGCCACTGGGGCGCCCACCGCGGTCGTCGTCACGACGGAACGAGGGCCGGTCATCGCGCCGGTCGTCACGACGCGGACCACGGTCATCACGCCGGTCGTCACGCCGGTCATCGCGACGGAAGCCGCCACCAGAACGGTCGTCACGACGGAAGGAGGGGCGGTCATCACGACGGTCGTCGTTGCGGCGGAAGGGAGGCCGGTCGTCCCGACGGTCGTCACGGCGATCATCGCGGCGGTCATAGCTGCGGTATCCGCCGCGGTCGTCGTCACGCCGGAACGACGGGCGGTCATCACGACGGTCGTCGCGGCGGGGCCCGCGGTCGCGGTCGTCACGACGGAAGCCGCCACCGGACCGGTCGTCGCGGCGGTCATCGCGCCTGTCGTCCCGACGGTCGTCGTCACGACGGAAGGAGGGGCGGTCGTCCCGACGGTCGTCGCGGCGGGGCCCGCGGTCGCGGTCGTCACGACCACCGCGGTACCCACCACGGTCGTCATCACGACGGAACGACGGACGGTCATCACGACGGCCGTAGCCTCCGCCACTGGGGCGCCCACCGCGGTCGTCCCGTGCACCGCGGTACCCGCCCCGGTCCCCGTCACGACGAGGACCACGGTCACGGTCGTCACGGCCACCCCGGAATCCGCCCCGGTCACCACCGTCTCGACGGCGCGAATCGCGCTCCGGACGGTCGTCGGGAGAGTTGGTGGACATCGACGTGACTCCTGTCTTCAGGTACTGCGGTCATTCTCGCGCACCCAGCGAAGGCACGCGCTCTGGCAAAGAAAAAAGACCCTGGGTCCAGCGTGAACGCTGGACCCAGGGCCCTGAAAGATTGTTCGGCGGCGTCCTACTCTCCCACAGGGTCCCCCCTGCAGTACCATCGGCGCTGAAAGGCTTAGCTTCCGGGTTCGAAATGTAACCGGGCGTTTCCCTCACGCTATAACCACCGAAACCCTATCGGTTTCGAGCGAACAAGCACACTCTTCACTTATACGTTCTGCTCAAAACGGCAACGGTCGTTGCCTCAGAACTAACACAGTGGACGCGAGCAAATATGGACAAGCCCTCGGCCTATTAGTACCAGTCACCTCCACCGGTTACCCGGCTTCCAGATCTGGC